>CAADGB010000137.1 GCA_900696455.1 uncultured delta proteobacterium | reverse complement strand
GGCCGAGCGCCGCCGCGTCCTCGGGCGAGGCCTCGGCGCGCCGCATCGCCTCGCGCGCGAGCGCCGCCACGCGCTCGGCCTCGCCGTCGGCGGTGGCGCGCGCCAGCTCCTCGGCGAGGTCCGGCGCGCTCATCGCCGCCAGGCCCTCGGTCCGGGCCCGGCGCTCCGCCTCGAGGTGACGGTTCGCGGCGTCGAGCGCCCGCGACGCCTTCGACATCTCGGCCAGCGCCGCCGCGGCGCTGGGCGCGTTCACCGCCCGCGCCAGGGCCTCGGCCGCGCGGCGCGCCTCGGCCCGCGCCTCGGGACCGACCCGCCCGTCCTGGGCGAGGGTCCGGGCGAGGGCCGCGACCATCGTCGCGAGCGCCGCGAGCTCCTCGTCGTCGACGACCACGGCCTCGGCCCGCGCCGGTGACGACGGCGCCGCGATCGCCGGCCGCCCGCCGGAGCCGGCGGTCACGACCACGGCCAGGGCCGCGCCGGCGACCAGCGCGGCGGCGGTGCCCGGCGCCGACAGCCGCAGGCGCAGCGGCGGGATCGCGACCGCCTCGAGCCCGGCGAGCGCGGCGCGCGCGCGCGCCACCACCACCGCCTCGAGCGGCTCGTCGGCGCGCGGCCCGCGGGCCTCGATCTCGAGCGCGCTCTCCAGCAGATCGGCCGTGCCCTGCGCGCGATCGATCGCGCGCGCCGTGGTCGCGGGTCGGCGCCAGCACGTCCGGACCGCATGGGCCGCGCCGACGCCGAGCGCGATCGTCGCCGCCGCCGCCACCCCCACCGCCAGCGCCAGGGCGTGGCCCCCGCCGTGCTCGCCCGCCGCCCACGTCGCCGCGATCGCCGCCACCAGCCACGGCGCGCCGCGCACCGCGACCTCGACGAGACGGCGCCGGTTCGAGGCGCGGCTCCAGCGGACCAGGGCGGCGGTGACGTTCATCGGTGGTGTGCTCCTGGTGGCCCGGGTCCCCTGCGGTGGACAACGCGCGTCGCCATCGGTTGCGTCGTTGTGCCGGGCACCCCTCCAGGCGGGGTTGGTGGAGGAACGAGGTCGCCCGGTCACCTATTCCTCCGCGCCCGCGCCCGCGGGCGGCACCGATCGCACGCCTTACACGTCACGTACGCATGCGGTAGATGACGATGGCCACGGTGCACATCGGCGACGCGACGCCGCCGACCAGGTACGGCCGGTACCGCCACGCCCGCATCTCGCGCGCCAGGACGTCGTCGTAGGCGCGGAAGCCGGTGGAGCGCAGCACCCGGACCTGGGTCACCGCGCCCGCCGGGCTCACGCAGAGCTGGACCGTGCCCTGCACCGAGGTCTTGCCCTGGTGCAGCATCTCGACCCGCACCAGCTCCGGCGGCAGGATCTGATCGTTGCCCGAGAGCCGCAGGCCCCTGGCGACGTTGGGCGGGACGATGGGTGGCTGCGCCACCGGGTCGTCGCCCTCGCGGCTGCGGCCGGCCTTGCACGCGGGATCGGCGGCGTCGACGAGGCCGTCGCCGTCGTTGTCGACGCCGTCGGCGCACTCGGGCTTGCTGGCGCCGGCGCCGGGCACGCACGGCGGCGTCGTGCAGGTGCCGGTCGCGGTCGGGTCGTCGCCGTCGCCGTCGGGCCCGTCGCCGTCGCCGTCGCGCTCGCCCTGGTCGGCGTCGCC
Source organism: uncultured delta proteobacterium (assembly GCA_900696455.1). Classification (GTDB taxonomy): domain Bacteria; phylum Myxococcota_A; class Polyangia; order Haliangiales; family Haliangiaceae; genus UBA2376. The sequence goes on along the minus strand of CAADGB010000137.1, from coordinate 12,958 downwards.
GCCGGCGGTCGGCGACGGTGTGGGATCGGTCACGATCGTGGGCTGCACCGGGACCGGCGGCTTCACCTTGACCGGCCTCGTCACGTCGCGCTCGCGCTGGACCGCCAGCTTGCGGCCGGCCGGGGGCGGCGCGGGATCTCCGGGCGGCGGCGGGACCCGGAAGGTCACGTCGGTGTGGCCGCCCGGGTCGAGCTTGTCGATCTTCCACATCGCACCCACGACCACCGCGGCGAACACCACCGCGTGCGCGGCCGCGGAGCCAATGATCACGGCGCTCTGCCAGCGTCGCGGCCGGGGCTTGTCGATGACGGCGTCGAACATCCACCCGCCGACGCACGAGCCCGCCCCGGGGTCTAACGCGGGACCTCACAGCGCCTGCTCCGCTGCGACCTGTCCGCGGCGGGGTGGGACGCGCGGCCTTCCCGGCCTGGCTACACCAGCCCCAGGAGTCGCTCGGGGTCGTCGCTCTCGATCCAGTCGACGCCGAGGGCGACCAGGCGCCCGACCTCGGCCGGGGTGGAGGCGCTGGGGGCCAGCCGCTTGTCGGTGGTGGAGCCGATGGGGAAGAGGGGGTGGGTGCCGATGGCCACGCCCTGGCGGTGGACGGCGGCGACGGTGTCGGGGCCGATGAGGGTGTGGTCGGCGCCGACGACGCGGGTGCCGAGGAGGCGGCCGACCAGGTTGGCGCCGAGGATGCGCTCGAGGACCAGGCGGGGCTGACGCGGCCCGGGGCCGGCGACGCCGTCGAGCCGCGACGGCACCGGCGGCAGCCGGTCGAGCACCGGCCGGGCGAAGTCGAGCATGGTGTCGTCGAAGCAGAAGCCGGTCAGGAGCCCGGGCGCCACGCGCTGCGCCGCCCGCAGCTTGCGCGGATCGAACGAGGTCACGATGACCTGATCGGTGACCCCGGCGTCGACCAGGGCCTGGGCCGTGCGCGCGCCGACCTCGGTCTCCCACCACCGCGGCAGGCCGATCTTGATCTCGACGTTGATCGCCGCCTTGCCGCGCAGCTCGTCGAGGACCTCGGCCAGGAGCGCGATCGGCTCCTCGCGGGCGTAGCGCAGCACCACCGGCGTCCCCGACGGATCGAGGCCCATGGGCAGCTCGCGGCGGAGGCGCAGCCGCGACAGCTCGTCCCAGGTCATGTCGATGATCGTGCCGACCCCGCCGGTCAGGCGATCGACGTCGGCGTCGTGGAACACCACCAGCACGCCGTCGGCGGTCATGCGCACGTCGAGCTCGACCGCCGGCACCCCCAGCGCCACCGCCCGCCGGAACCCGGCCAGCGTGTTCTCCTGGTGCAGCAGCGGCACGCCGCGGTGGCCGACCACGAGGGGGCGCGCCTTGCCGGACAGGAACGGGTTCGGCGGCGCGCCCATGAGGATCCCTCCATCGTACCGCGGCGGCCGCTGCCGCGGCGGCGCGATCGGCCAGCGCCCGGACGGGACCGGACCGGCGGCGGGGCGACCCCGGTCACGGCGCCGGTCTTCCTGCCACCCCGGGGCACCGCTCGGCGCGACCGGGATGGCTATGCTCGGCCCGTGCGCTCCCAGGTCCTCCCGGTCTGGTCGGTCTTCTCGGGGCTCGCCGTCCCCGTCGGCCTCGCGCTGCTCGCCGCCTGCAGCGAGCTACCTCCGGGCCACGTCCCGGACGCCGGCATCGATGCCCCCGGGCCGGGCATCACGATCGATCCGTGGTCGCGGCTGCCGGACACGGTCGTCGTGGGCCGCGACGGGTGTCGCACGCCCGACGGCGTGCTCCGCGGCACCGCCGGGCCGTTCGTGATCGACGACTGCCTGGAGTGTCAGTGCACGACGTACGGCCTGGGCTGTCGCCGGCGGGCCGGGTGCGCCCGCGACGTGTGCGTGTTCGTCGACGGGACCGTCGTGGCGCGGGGCGAGACCGCGGTGGTGGCCACCTGCTTCGACTGCGCCTGCGACGCCGACGGCGGCCGCTGCACGCGCCGCGCCGAGGCGCCGTGCCCGAGCGCCGGCTGCCTGGTCCCGCGCCTCGACGACATCATCGTGGAGCTCGCCCCCGGGGAGGAGGGCTTCGTCAGCGAGTGCCACCGCTGCGTCTGCGACGCCGACCTCGGGCTGCTGTGCCGCAACGTCTGCCACCCCGAGTGCATCTGCGGCGACGACCTCGCGTTCTCGGGCTGCGAGGTCCTGTGCGACGGCCCGTGCAGCCGGCACACCGGCGGCGCCGAGCTCGTGATCCCGGATCAAGCCCGCGCCATCCGCGGCTCGACCTCGTGCGTCTGCGACTACGCCGCCCTGGCCTGCGGCCCGCCCTGAGGCCGGCCGTCCGCGGGCGGACCGGGTGCATCGCGGCCGCAAGGCTGATAGGTTCCGCCCGTGGGACGCGCCTTCGAGAAACGCAAGAGCACGATCTTCGCGCGCATGGATCGCGTGGGGAAGCAGTTCGCCAAGATCGGCAAGGACATCGCGATCGCGGTCAAGGCCGGGGGGCCGAGCCCCGACGCCAACCCGGCGCTGCGCCGCGCGCTCCAGAACGCGCGCGCGGTCAACATGCCCAAGGAGAAGGTCGAGAACGCCATCAAGAAGGCGAGCGGCCAGGGCGCGGCCAGCTACGACATCGTGATCTACGAGGGCTACGCGCCCCACGGCATCGCGCTCCTGGTCGAGGCCGCCACCGACAACGTCACCCGCACCGTCGCCAACGTCCGCCACGCCTTCAAGCACCACGGCGGCAACATGGGCACCACCGGCAGCGTCGCGTTCATGTTCCAGCACCAGGGCGTGTTCCGGCTCGCCCCCGAGGGCCTCGACCGCGACGATCTCGAGCTCTACCTGATCGACCACGGGCTGGTGTCGCTGGAGGACGGCGAGAGCGACAAGGGCGACAAGCTGCTCGTCGCCCGCTGCGCCTTCGCCGACTTCGGCGCCATGCAGGCGGCGCTCGAGCAGCGCGGCCTGCACGCGATCTCGACCGCGTTCGAGTACGTGGCCGAGAACCTGACCGAGCTCCCCGACGACAAGGCCGACGAGGTCATGGAGCTCATCGCGTCGCTCGAGGGCGACGACGACGTCCAGAACGTCTACAGCAACCTGGCCTGAGCCGAGCGCAGCGAGGCGGCTCTGGTCCGGATGAGATCGGACGAGCCCGTCTGCGGGCGAGGTCGATCGAAGGAGAGCCTGGCATCGATTCGATGACCGGCTCTGAGCCGGTCTCGGCCGCCGCCCGGTCGCGCCGGTCGCCCGAGGCCCCAACCCCGCGTCAGATCAGAAGCGGGCCTGCAGGGTGAGGTTGACGCCGAGCTGGTTGAACTCGCCGAAGTCGTACTGGAACAGATCGTCGGGGCCGCCGCGGCGGTAGCGGGTCTGGTTGGGATCGTAGACGTAGTAGACGTCGAGGAGCGCGGCGTAGACGTCGCCGAAGTCGAGCTGGCCGGAGGTCTTGATGGCGTACGACGGCGCCGCCTCCTCGTTGTTGGGCAGGACGTTGATGAGGGTCTGGCCGCCGTTGTTGCGGATGACGTACGTCGACCGACCCGAGCCCATCGTGGTGTCGCCGGGGATGCCGGTGGGCGAGGTCAGGGTGGCGGGCAGCTCGACGCCGACCACCACGCCCAGGGTCAGGCGGTCGTCCCAGTTCTGGTCGACGCCGGCGGCGGCGAAGAAGTTGGGCGTGATCTCGTAGGCGGCGGGGAAGTCCTGGTAGGTCGGCAGCGACGGCACCGAGTGGAGCAGGAAGGCGAGATCGCGGTACTGCACGTCGAGGCGCAGGCGCATGCGGTCGAGCTTGGCCCGGAGGTTGATGTCGCCGGCGATGCCGCTCTGCACCGTGGTCGAGCCCGAGCGCTCGGGGTGCTTGAGGGTCTGCCCCAGGTAGGTGGCCTCGGCCATCGCCAGCCACGACAGGCCGCCGGGGTAGCTGGTCTTCTGGAAGACCCGGCCGATGCGCTCGGGGTCGTACTTGTAGAGCTTGTAGTCGATCGACGACGCCACCGGCATGCCGTCGTGGGCGGCGAGCTGGGCCGACACGCCGAAGAGCTGGACGTCCTCGGTGTTGACGTCCTCGAGCTCGTTGCTGCCGCGGTTGAAGTAGCCGCCGTTGACCTCGAAGCGCAGCATCGGCGACAGGTCGACGCCGGCGCCGGCGAGGAAGCCGAGCTTGGCCACCTGCTCGGCGGTGGCGCTGTCGAGCAGCACCGTGCCCTTGGCGCCGACGAAGGCGTAGGCCTTGTCGACGTCGTACTGCAGCTTGAAGCCGGGGATCGACTGCGAGCTGCGCCGGTACTCCTCGTTGCCACCCCACGACAGGCGGTAGCTGTAGCCGAGGCGGAAGCGATCCGACGACACCGGGAACGCGGTCAGGGTGAGGCGGGTCGGATCGACGCGGGTCGGGTCCTTCCACCACGACACCAGCACGTAGCTGCCGGCGTCGGACAGGTCGATGCGACGCTCGGCGACCTCGTTGATGCGCAGCACGAAGGCGCCCTCGACCTCGAGGTTGTCCTTGCGGTAGTTGCGATACATGATCGCGTGCGACAGCGTCTCGTAGCCGCTGAAGCGGGTGTCGTAGTTGTCGAAGAACAGCGTGCCCAGCGAGTTGGGGCGGCCGAAGCGCCAGCCCGGGACGCTGGGGATGGTCTCGCCCGGCTTGGCGAGCAGGTTCTCGTTGGTGAACGTGAAGTTGAGGCGGACGTCGGTGAAGCCGTCGCCGCCGCCGAGGTAGTCCTCCTCGGCCGCCGCCGGCTCGGCGGGCGCGTCGACCGGCGCCTCGGCCGCGGCCTCGGCCGCGACCCGGGCGCGCTCGGCGGCCACCGCGGCGGCCGCGGCCTCGTCGGCGATGGCCCGGACCTCGTCGGCGGTGAGGCCGGGCGGGGGCGGTGGCGGCTCGTCGCCGGGCTGGGCGTGGGCGGGGGCCACGAACGCGGGGCCGGCGACGAGGCCGGCGAGAGCGGCCAGGCCGGCGACGAGGCCGGCGCGCCCGGCGGAGAGGACGGAGGACGGGGTGCGGGTCACGAGAGCCTCGCCAGTACTCAGGGGGTGAGATCCGCGCCGTCGCGCGGGAAGATGATCCAGACGTTGAACGAGCCGATGTTGACGGGGCGCAGCACCCCGACCACGCGGGTCAGGGTCTGGCCCTCGCGGGTCGTCGGGTCGAAGTCGGACACGCCGGTGGTGATGACGTTGATGGGCGTGCCGCAGCCGCGACCGAGGTCGAGCTTCCACTGCTTGTAGGTGACCCAGTCGTCGTCGAGCGGGCACACCGTCGCGCCCTCGATCGCGACGAGGAAGCTCTCCACCCGCTCGAAGCGGATGAGGTTCGAGAACCAGCTCTGATCGACGACCACCGGCGGCGGGATGCGGGCGAGGTCGACCGTGACCGGGTCGGCCTCGGTCACGAAGCTCTGCGGGAAGCCGATCTCGGTCAGGCCGTTGAACTCCTGGACCCCGCCGGCGAAGCCGTCGATGAACTGGCCGGCGACGATGCTGCGCCCCCGCTCGTCGCGCGGGCGGCTGAACGAGAACACCAGCATGTGGTCGTAGTCGCCGGTGGTGCACGGCGGGGTGCCGGCCTCGTCGGCGCACTCGACGTCGGAGACGGTGTAGCCTTGGGCGTAGGTGCCGGTCACGACCAGGCGGCCGCGGGCGCCGTGGCGCGACGCCGACACCGTCACCTGCTTGCCCTCGAGCGGCGACGCCGACAGCGCGTCGAGCGCCATCTCGTCGCGCGGCGTCGAGACGTCGGCGATGAACGGGTCGCGGAACCACAGGATCGGCGAGGTCCCGGTCGGGTAGGTGCCGCCCTCGCGGTCGTCCTCGACCCAGATCACGGTCGGCCCGAACACCCGCGGCAGCGGGATCGTGGTCGGCGCCGACACCCCGCCGGCGAGCGCGACCGTGGCGTGGGGCAAGGGCGTGCCCAGCTCGGGCGAGAGCGTGCCCAGGAACTGCAGGTAGACCTTGGCCGGCCCGTCGACGTCGGTCGCCACCTCGCCCTGGGCGTCGAGGGCGGTGACGCGGATCTCGGCCTCGTCGACGGTGTCGGCCAGGCGGCGATCGGCCGCGCCGGGGTCGGTGGGGCTCACCAGCTCGACCCGCAGCGAGGTGACCTCGTCGAGCGGCGGCAGGCGCTCGACGCAGCCGGCGGCGAGCAGGCCGGTCATCACGGTCGCGGTGGTCGTCACCGCCGCGAGGACCGGGCCGCGGACAGGGGTGGCGCTCATTCGAACACCGGCCGGATGCGGCCCTCGTGACGCTCGAGGGCGTCGCCGAAGCACGGGATGGGGCCCCAGCGCTCGACGATCGTGCGCTGCGGCGTCTGGGTGTCGGTGACGTCGATCGCGTCCTCGGCGCAGCGCGCCTGCTGGCGCAGGAAGACGGTCAGCGAATCGCGCAAGGGGACCCCGGTGTCCTGCTTGGAGGTGTTGCGCTTGAGGACCTCGAAGCCGGAGCCGCCGCGGGCGATGTAGTCGTTGACCGCCACCCGGTAGAGGCCGGTCGGCACCACCGGCCGGCACTTGCTGGTGTCGATGGGCGCGTCGGGCTCCCCCACCCCGTCGCCGTCGGTGTCGGTGCGGCAGTTCTCGCCCAGGTAGAGGTTCTTGGCGCAGGCGGTGGGCACGACGTCGTCGTCGGGGTTGGGGTCGGGGCAGTCGCCGCGGCACACCATGTCGAACCACAGCCCCGACACCTGGGCCTGGGTCCGGCAGCCGCGCTCGCTCGACTTGCGCGACACGAAGTCGAGGGTCTCCTGGATCTCGGTGCCCGACAGGTACATGACCGTGATCGAGTTCTCGAACGGGAAGACGTTGAACATCTGCTCGACGGTGAGCGGGCCCTGCTCGAAGTCGGCGCGGATGCCGAGCGAGTTGGTGAGCGCGAGCTCGGCCTCGACCCCGGACCGGGTCTGCATCGACCGCGCCACCAGGTTGCCGAGCTGGGAGTCGCCGCCCGACAGGTCGTTGCGCGTGATCTTGGCGGTGCCGGTGGTGTTGACGTAGCCGAACACGCCGTCGAGATCGAGCTCGCGGTTGATCGCGACCGAGTACGGCCACAGCACGTCGGCGACCTCGGGGTCGTCGGGGACCCGGCTGTCGACCGGGATGTTGTCGTAGGCGAACGAGGTGATGCGGCTGCGCCGCGCCGGGTCGCTGTTGTCGTCGCCGACCCGGACCACGACGTCGAGGCGGCCGACGAACTTGGCGAAGGCGCCGGAGTGGACGAGCACGGTCTGGCTGCCGTCGTCGTTGTGGATGATCTTGGGCGGGTTGGTGACGATGTGGAGGTGGCCGCCGAGGATGAGGTCGACGCCCTCCAGCGGCAGGGCCTCGTTCTCGTCGGTGACCTCGGACGCGGTCAGGCCCTCGTCCTCGTCGAGGCCGAGGTGGCTGACCACCACCAGGACGTCGACCGTGGGCCGCAGGAGCGCGACGTACTGGCGCATGACCTGATCGTCGGCCAGGGGGCGGATGCCGAGCGAGTTGCCGCCCTCGAAGATGCCGGTCATCGACGACCAGTTGGCCATGCCGATGACCCCGACCTTGAGGCCGTCGACGTCGAACACCGCGTAGGGCTCGACCACGTCCTTGAGCGAGCGCTGGTCGGGGTTGGGCGGATCCTCGAACAGGTAGTTGGCGGCCAGGAGCGGGAAGCCGGCCCAGTTGTCGATCTGCTCGAACAGGTTCTGCGAGCCGAGGTCGAACTCGTGGTTGCCGATCACCGCGGCGTCCATGCCGGCGGTGGTCAGCGCCCGCATCTCGGCCTCGCCCTTGAACATGTTGAAGACCGGCGCGCCCTGGAAGCAGTCGCCGGAGTCGAACCACAGCGAGCGGTTCGAGGTCGCGCGGATGCGCTGGGCGACCGTCGCCATCCGGGCCAGCCCGCCGAACGGCGCGTTGGCGGCGACCAGGCCGTACTCGCGCTCGAAGCGGTTGGGCACGAAGGTGTACGGGAACAGCCGCGAGTGGATGTCCGACGTGTGGATGAACGTGAGTCGCACGTCCTGGCCGACCAGGTTCGGCGGCTCGCGGTCGACGGTGCACCCGATCGCGCCCACCGCGGCCAGGCACGCCGCGCCCAGGGCGAAGGGGGTCACGGCGAACGGCGCTCGGCGCATGGGGCGGTCGTATACCCCATGGTCGATCCGTGGTCTACTGCGCCGCGATGCGACGCGCGAAGATCGTCTGCACCCTGGGCCCGGCGTCCAGCACTCCCGAGAAGATCGGGGAGCTGATCGACGCCGGCCTGGACGTGGTGCGCCTCAACTTCTCCCACGGCAGCCACGCCGATCACGCCCGGGTCCTGGCCAACGTCCGCCAGGAGGCCGACCGCCGGGGGCGGGCGGTGGCGGTGCTCCTCGACATCCAGGGCCCCAAGATCCGCGTCGGCCGCTTCGCCGAGGGCCAGATCGAGCTGGCCGCCGGCGCCACCTTCACGATCACCACCGACACCGACGTGGTCGGCGACGTCCACCGGGTCTCGACCACCTACGCCGGCCTGCCCCGGGACGTGAAGCCGGGCGACCACGTCCTGCTCGACGACGGCTACCTGTCGCTGGTGGTCACCGAGGTCGGCGACCGCGAGGTCAAGACCGTGGTGGTCGCCGGCGGCACGCTCCGGAACAACAAGGGCATCAACCTGCCCGGGGTCGAGGTCTCGGCCCCGGCCATCACCGACAAGGACAAGGTCGATCTCGAGTGGGCGATGCGCATGGGCGTCGACTACGTCGCGGTGTCGTTCGTGCGCCGCCCCGAGGACGTGCTCGAGGCCCGGCGCCTGCTCACCGCCGACAACGTCAGCATCCCGATCATCGCCAAGATCGAGAAGCCGCAGGCGGTCGATCGCCTCGACGAGATCATCGACGTCGCCGACGGCATCATGGTGGCCCGCGGCGACCTCGGGGTCGAGATCGGCCCCGAGAAGGTGCCGCTCATCCAGAAGCGGATCATCGAGCGCACCAACGCCAAGGGCAAGATCGTCATCACCGCCACCCAGATGCTCGAGTCGATGATGGTCCAGCAGCGGCCGAGCCGCGCCGAGGCCTCCGACATCGCCAACGCCGTCCTCGACGGCACCGACGCCCTGATGCTGTCGGGCGAGACCGCGTCGGGCAAGTACCCGGTGGAGGCGGTGCGGACGATGGCCCGCATCATCGGCGAGATCGAGGGCTCGACCTACTACCGCCAGAACCTGGAGCTGCCCCAGCTCAACATGGCGGTCTCGGCCAACGCCATCGCCCACGCCGCGGTCATCGCCGCGCGCGAGATGCGCATCAAGACCATCGCCGTGGTCTCGCACTCGGGCGGCGCCGCCCGCCTCATGAGCGAGTACCGGCCCGAGGCCGACATCATCGCGCTGTCCAACAGCGACGTGCAGTTCCGCCGCCTGGCCCTGGTGTGGGGCGTGACCCCGGTGCTGCTCGACTCGGCGGCCACCACCGACGAGCTGATCGACCGCGTCGAGCAGGTGCTGTCGGCGCGCGGCCTCGCCCGCACCGGCGACGCGGTGGTCATCACGATGGGCGTCCCGGTCGGCTCGGGCGCCAGCACCAACCTGCTCAAGATCCACCAGATGAGCTGACCCGCCCGCCCGCCGGGCGGCGGGTCGGCGTCGGCGTCGGCGCTCGCCGCCGGGGCGCCGCCCCGGGTGCGGTCGATCACGGGGCGCGCGCCGGGCCCGCACGGCGCCGCCACCGCGGACCTGCTACCATGGTGGCAGTGTCCAGACCGGGGGTCAGCGAGGATGACGTCGGCGTCGAGCTCGGCGCTGTCCTCCTCGGCAAGTACCGCATCGAGGCCGTGCTCGGCCGCGGCGGCATGGGCGTGGTGGCGCGCGCCACCCACCTCCACCTCGGCGAGCAGGTCGCGATCAAGTTCCTGCGCCGCGACACGGCGTCCGACGCCGAGGCGGCGCAGCGCTTCCTGCGCGAGGCCCAGGCCGCGGTCCGGCTCAAGAGCGAGCACGTCGCCCGCGTGATCGACGTCGGCACCCTCGACGGCCAGGTGCCGTACATGGTGATGGAGTACCTGGAAGGGGTCGACCTCGACCAGATGCTCGAGCAGAGCGGGACGCTCGGCCCCGGCCTCGCCGTCGACTTCGTCGTGCAGGCGTGCGCCGCGCTCGCCGAGGCCCACGCCCAGGGCATCGTCCACCGCGACATCAAGCCGTCCAACGTCTTCGTCACCTGGCGCAGCGACGGCAGCGCGCTCATCAAGGTGCTCGACTTCGGCATCTCCAAGGTCGTCGCCGGCGTCAGCGAGATGTCCCTGACCCGGACCCAGTCGGTCCTGGGGACGCCGGCGTACATGTCGCCCGAGCAGATGCGCTCGGCCCGCGCCGTCGACGCCCGGACCGACATCTGGTCGCTCGGCACCGTGCTCTACGAGCTGGTCCAGGGCCACCGCCCGTTCGAGGCCGAGACCTTCTCCGAGATGTGCGTGAAGGTCGCGGTCGATCCGCCGTCGCCGCTGACCCAGCCGCTGCCGCCGGGCCTGGCCGAGGTCATCCTCCGCTGCCTGTCCAAGGACCCGGCCGGCCGCTACGCCACCGTCGGCGAGCTGGCCACCGCGCTGGTGCCCTTCGCCAACGACCCGCGGCGCGCCGAGCTGGTCGCCGCCAGCATCGTGCGCACGCTCGGCCGTCCCCACCCGCGGGCGGCGACGCCGGCGCCGATGCCGGCGCGCCCCGGCGGCGGCGCGTTCGCCACCGAGCGCACACCACCGCCGCCGATGCCGGCGGAGCCGGCGGCCGAGGCGAGCGAAGCGCGCCGAGTTCTGCCGACTCAGGTCGGCACCGGCGTCCTCGCCGGGACCGACCGATCGACCAGCGCGGGTGATTCCTCCACACGCTCGGCGCCGTCGGGGCTGCTCCGGACCGACGAGGGCGCCGTCCCGACGACCGCGGTCCCGGACACCTGGGCCGGCGCCGGCTCGGGCGTGGTGGCGGCGCCGGAACCGGTGACCGCCGCGGGCGGACGCCGGCGACCGTGGCTGATCGGGCTGGTGGCGGCGCTGACCGTCGGCGCGGCGCTGGCGGCGATCACGCTCTCCGGCGGCGGGCGCGACCCGGACGGACAGCCGGGCGCCGTGCCCGCCCTCGACGCCGGCGCCGCCGGGCCCGACGTGGGTATCGCGAGCCTCGACGCCGGCGCCGCCGCGGTCGATCCGGTCGACCCGGACACGGCGACCGCCGGAGCCGCCGGGAAGGCGACCGGCGAGGCCACCGGCGCGACCGCCGGCAAGGCGACCGGCGCGACCGCCGGCAAGACGACCGGCGAGACCGCCGGCGAGACCGCCGGCAAGGCGACCGACGAGACCGCCGGCAAGACGACCGGCGAGGCCGGCGGCAAGACGACCGGCAAGGCCGGCGGCAAGGCGACCGGCAAGGCCGGCGGCAAGACGACCGGCAAGCGCGGCGACCGGAAGCCCACCGGCGGCGACGACGACGTCTTCGGCAGCCGCAAGTAGGCGCCTCGTCCCCCCGTTCCCCGTTCGCGGGCCCGGCGCCGCGGTATCATCCCACCGATGCGCCTCGCCCTCCGCCCCGCGCTCTGCGCGCTGGTCGCGATCCTCGCCGCCGCGACCGCCGCCGGGCCCGCGGCGGCGCAGCCCTCGTCCGCGGCGGCGCGCCGCGCCGAGGCGCTGTTCCAGGAGGGGCGCAAGCTGGTCGAGGCCGGCCGCCACGCCGAGGCCTGCCCGCGCTTCGAGGAGAGCCAGCGCCTCGATCCCGGGCTCGGCACGCTGCTCAACCTCGCCGCCTGCTACGAGCAGATCGGTCGCCTGGCCTCGGCCCTGACCGCCTTCCGCAGCGCCGAGGAGCAGGCCCGCGCCGCCGGCGCCGCCGAGCGCAGGCGCGAGCAGACCGCCGCCGAGCGCGCCCGCGCGCTCGAGGGCCGGGTCGCGCGCCTCACGATCACGCTCGCGTCGGGCGAGCGGCCCCCGGGCTTCGTCGTCACCCGCGACGGCGCGCCGGTGCCCGCGCTCGACTTCGGCCGGCGCCTCGCGGTCGATCCGGGGCCCGTCGTCATCGAGGCCCACGCCCCCGGCCACGTCGCGTTCCGCGTCGAGGTGTCGTTCTCGGCCGACACCCGCGCCCACGCCGTCGACATCCCGGCGCTGGCGCCGGAGCGCGCCAGCCCCGGCCCTGGCCCCGGCGCCGACGCCGGCGCCGCCGGCGGCGGCGAGCGCCTCGCCGATCCCGAGCGGCCCCGACCGGAGTCGCCGCCGCGGTCGGGCAGCTCCCGCAAGCGCCTCGGCCTGGTCGTCGGCGGTGTCGGCGTGGTCGGGCTCGGCGCCGGCGTCGCGCTCGGCCTGTCGGCCAAGGGCCAGTACGACGACGTCCCGTGCACCGCCGGCGACGGCCCGCCCACCGGCTGCACGCCCGACGAGCTCGATCGCATCGACGCCGCCCGCGGCCGCGGCAACCTGGGCACGATCGTCGGCGCCGTCGGGCTCGCCGCCGTCGCCGGCGGCGCGGTGCTGTGGCTGACCGCGCCCGCCGACCGCCCGGTCCAGGTCGCGCCGCTGGTCACCGATCGCGAGCTCGGGGTCACCTTCGCCGGCCGGTTCTGAACCGAACCCGAGCCCGAGTCCGAGCCCGACTCCGAGCCCCGAGCCCCGAGCCCCGAGCCCCGAGCCCCTTCGTAACGAACGGCGCCGGCAAGCGCCCGACATCACTCGCGCGACGGCCGCGGCTTGTCGGCCTTCGACACGCCCTCGCTGACGCTCGGGCGGCTCAGGCCGACCGGAGAGATTGGCTCGCCGTTTCCCGCAATCTCCGACCGCGGTCGGTGAAGGGCTCAGGGTGAGCGGGTCATTCAGCCCCGAGCCCCTTCGACTCCGCCCCTTCGGGGCTTCGCTCCTAACGAACGGCGCCGGCAAGCGCCCGACATCACTCGCGCGACGGCCGCGGGCTTGCCGCGATCTCCGACCGCGGTCGGTGAGGAGCTCCTAACGAACGGCGCCGGCAAGCGCCCGACATCACTC
>CAADGB010000136.1 GCA_900696455.1 uncultured delta proteobacterium | reverse complement strand
GCCCACCTCGATCGCGACCTCGGTGCCATTGAGCAACACGTCGAGGATCGCCGGCGCCCGCGCCGCTCACCGCGCGCGCGCGCGTCACCCCGCTGCGCCCGTTGCCCCTGCCGCCCGGCGAGGACACGGCGGTCGATCTGGCGCCGGCGCCCGCGCGCTCGTCGGGGCGCGCCGCCGCGCCTGCGCCCCTGCCGCGCCTGTCGGCGGCGCGGCGCTGACGGTCACTGCGCGCGGTCGCCGGCGCAGGCGTAGAGCGCCTCCATCGACGTGGCCGCGAGCGTGCACGCCCAGACCGGGCGCGGCCAGGCCAGGCACTCGCGCAGATGCCCGGGGAGCATCCGGGTCCGGATCTCGGCGAGCTGGGCCTCGGTCGGCACGTAGTCGTCGGGCTTGATGGCGCGCTGCTCGGCCATGCCGATCGCGAACACGTGATCGAACGCGCGCTCGCACTCGCCCTCGGTGAGCGGCGCCTCGGCGGGTGCGCCACCGGTGCCACCGCCGCCGCCGCCGCCCGCGCCGCCGCCGTCGCCGCCGCCGCCGCCGCCGCCGCCACCGCCGCCCGGCGGCGCGTGCCGCGGCCCGCAGCCGCCGCCCAGGACGAGCGCGAGCGCGCCGGCCACGATCGTGCGTGTCATATCTCCTTCGTACCGCGGCCGCGGTCGCGGCGCCACGTGCTAGCGTGCCGCCGCCGTGGAGCTGTGGTTCGCGATCGTGCTCGGCGCCGTCCAGGGACTGACCGAGTTCCTGCCCATCTCGTCGACCGCGCACCTGCGCATCGTCCCCGCGCTGCTCGGCCAGCACGACCCCGGCGCCGCCTTCACGGCGGTGCTCCAGCTCGGCACCCTGGCCGCGGTCCTGGTCTACTTCGCCCGCGACGTCTTCGTCGACATGCCGCGGGCGCTGGTCCGCGACCCGCGCAGCCCGCGCGGCCGCCTCGGCCCGTACCTGATCGTGGCGACGGTGCCGATCGCGATCGCCGGCGTCGCGCTCGAGGACTTCATCGTCGGCGACGCGCGCTCGCTGTGGGTGGTGAGCGGGGCCCTGGTCGGCGTCGGCCTGGCCATGGCGGTGATCGACGCCCGCGCCCGCAACGTCCGCGTGCTCGACGAGCTCCGCCTGGTCGACGCGCTGCTCATCGGCGGCGCCCAGGCCCTGGCGCTGGTCCCCGGCGTGTCGCGCTCGGGCGCGACGATCTGCTGCGCGCTGCTGCTCGGCCTGCGCCGCACCGAGGCGGCCCGCTTCTCGTTCCTGCTCAGCATCCCGGCCATCGCCGGCGCCGGCGTCTTCAAGGCCGGCGACGCGGTCTCCGAGCTCGGCGCCGACGCGGTCACGCCGCTGGTCGCCGGCACCCTGGCCGCCGCCGTCACCGGCTACCTGTCGATCGCGTGGCTCATGACGTTCCTGGGGACGCGCCGGCTGGTCGGCTTCGCCGTCTACCGCGTGGTGCTCGGCGCGCTCATCATCGCGCTCGTGGTCGGCGGGCTGCTCTCACCCTTCGCGGGTGTGTGACCGGTCACGGGCCGGCCTGAACATCCGGGGTTGCCCGGCCGTCGAAACCGGCACCCGTAACCCATGCGCTGGCGGGATCCCTGGTAACGTCGGCGCGTCATGCAGGGGACACAACCCATGAGATCTCGCACCCTTTGGGCCTGCCTGGTCGCGCTCGTCGCGCTCTTCGCGGTGCTGGCCGCGAGCGCCGCCGACGCCAGCGCCCAGACCCATCCCCGCCTGGCCAAGAAGGGCCGCTACAAGATCAAGATCGACTCGGCGCCCCCCGGCGCCACGGTCTACATCGACAAGAAGGAGCTGGGGCCGGTCGGCGTGACGCCGTGGCAGGCCACGGTGCTCAACGGCGACTACCTCATCATCCTCGAGCTCGAGGGCTACCAGCCGGCGCAGCGCGCGATCAAGGTCGCGCGCACGCGCACGCTGCAGGAGACCTTCATCCCCCTCATCAAGAAGCTCGACCCGCCGCGCATCGACGTGCGCGCCGACGCCGACAAGAACATCTTCGGCGCCACGGTCTTCCTCGACGGCCAGAACCAGGGCCAGGCCCCGGTCCTGTTGACGACGACGCCCGGCCGCCACCTGGTCGAGATCAAGAAGGACGGCTTCGAGCCGTTCTCGACCTGGGTCGAGGCCAAGGAGAACGAGAAGGTCACGCTGACGCCGTTCCTCAAGGAGGTGGCCAAGGCCAGGACCGGGACGCTGGTGGTCGACGCCGACGTGCCCGACGCCGAGGTCTTCCTCGACGGCAACAAGCTCCCGGGCACCACGCCGGTCTTCATCACCGACGTCATCGAGGGCCTGCACGTGGTCGAGGTCCGCAAGGAGCCGGCGATCCCGTGGAAGCAGACGGTGCAGGTCATCGCCGGCACCCAGGCCAAGGTCCGCGCCGAGCTCAAGGCCACCATCGGCGGCCAGGGCGGCGTCATCCGCGTCCTGTCCAACGTCGCCGGCGCCAAGGTCTTCCTCGACGGCACCGAGATGGGCGCGGTCCCCGTCGACATCAAGGACGTCAAGACCGGCGAGCACGTGCTCGAGGTCAAGGCGCCGGGCTACCAGTCCCGCGAGGAGCGGGTCACGGTCAACGCCGGGCAGTCGATCATCCTCAAGCTCGACCTCAACCCCGAGGCCGGCAAGGGTGACACCGGCACGCTCAAGGTGGTGTCGGCGGTGCCCGACGCCGACGTCTTCATCGACGGCGCCGCCATCGGCAAGGTGCCGCAGGAGAAGGCGGTCACGCGCGGCGACCACTTCGTCGTGGTCAAGCTCGCCGGCTACAAGACGTTCGAGCAGAAGGTCCGCATCGAGCCCGGCCAGACCCTGACGGTGTCGGCCGACCTGCGCGCCGTCGCGCGCCTGCGCGTGATCAGCGATCCGGCCGGCGCCGAGGTCCTGGTCAACGGCCTGCCTCAGGGCGTGACCCCGCTCGAGCTCACCGAGGTCGAGGTCGGCACCACGATCGTCCGCGTGATCAAGGGCGGCTACCAGGTGTGGGAGCAGACCCTGACGCTCGAGGGCGGCAAGGCCGAGATCCTGAACGCCAACCTCAAGCTCGAGGGCATGAGCGACGACGAGCTGGCCGCCGAGCAGCGCGGCCTGGCCTCGTTCGGCGCCCGCACGCTGCCGCGCGGCCGCTCGACGGTCGACATGGGCATCGGCTACCCGTACTTCCTCGAGACCCGCATCAACGTCGGCGCCGGCAAGATGGCGAACTTCGGCTTCGACGCCGGCGTCGGCGTGCGCACGATGGGCTCGCGCTCCGAGATCGGCATGGGCGTCCGCCTGATGATGGTCGACCGCGACCCGTTCTCGGCCGGCGTCTTCGGCGACCTGTGGTGGGGCTCGCGCCTCATCGACGACAGCAAGCGCAACGGCCTCACGCTCAACGCCGGCGCCGTCGCGTCCTTGACCGCGTTCACCCGGGTGACGGTGAGCGGCCGCCTCTACCTCAACATCTGGAGCGACCGGCACTGCCCGGGCGTCGAGGGTACGGGCTTCGAGGGCAACGCCGACGCCATCGACACCTGCGACGGCTACCTCGCGGTCGTCACCGGCATGGGCACGCCGCTGTCGGCCGAGGAGCGGATGCGGGTCGAGTCGTTGACCGGGCAGAGCGGCAACGACTTCTTCACCCGCGAGACCGGCCTGCGCCTGATGTCGAGCGTGATCGCCGAGGTCGCGATCAAGCAGCGCTGGAACGTCTGGTTCGTGCTGGAGGGCGCGCCGTTCCAGGGCGAGCGCGCCCTCTACACCGACTCCTTCTCGGCGCCGCTGCTCGACAGCGACTTCGGGACCTACGGCCGCGTCGGCGCCACCTACAAGTTCTAGGCAGGCGCGTCGCGGCGAGTGCGCCGAGGGGGCGGTCGCGGCGGCGCCGAGGGGCGGCGGTCGCGTGGGGTCCCCGCAGGCCGAGTTCGACTCCACGGCCGGGTGGAGCGTGCGTCGGCGAGCAGAGGATACGGCGCCGAGGGAGGGGCAGGCCGGGTGGCGCGCACCGCAGGCCGCAGGGAACCCCACGCGGCTGGCGCCCCGAGGCGCCGCGTCGGGTCCGCGCCGCAGGGGACCCCGCACGACCGCCGCCCCGAGGCGCCGCGCCGAGTCGGGTGTGCGGCGGCGGGCCGAGGCTAGACGCCGGCGTGCTTGCGGATCGAGGCCGCGGTGGCGTCGTCGATCTGGAGGGCGATCTGGAGGCGCTCGAGGAACCGGGTCTCGGCGGCGGCGACGTCCTCGTCCATGGCGACGACCCCGATGGCGGCGGCGAAGATGTTCTTGCGCTCGTCGGGTGCGATCTGGGAGACGTTGATGTCGTCGAGCTCGATCTTCGTCGTCAGCCACGACAGGGCGGTGGCGCGCTCCTCGTCGGTGAGCCTGGCGATGTTGATCACGGCCTTCATGCCGGCCTCCTCGGCCTCGGTGATCACGCCGTCGGCCCACGCCGTGGCGATCCAGACCTCGAGCGCGAGCAGGACCTGCGGGTTGTCTCCGGACATGCCGGGAACTATGCCCGAACCCGGGCCGTGGTCTCAAGCGCGGGCGGTCAGCGCGGCTGGCGGGCGAAGAAGCTGATCGTGGGACCGCCGGGGATCGGGGTCGCCTGGGCCAGCTCGAAGCCGAGGCGGCGGTAGAAGCCGTGGTTGCGGGGGTTGGTCGACTCGAGCCAGGCCAGGGTGCGGGTGTCGTCGCAGACCGCCAGGGTCGGGGCCAGCAGCGCCACGCCGAGGCCCTGGCCCTGGTGCGCCGGGTCGACGCCGAGGATCGCCAGGTAGTGGTGGGGCTCCCGCGGCGTGCCGGCGCTCATCGCCCGGAACATGCGCAGGGCGGCGGGCAGGCGGCGGCCCACCAACCACATCGCCCGCGGCGCCAGGCGCAGCATCGTCGACGCCGGGAGGTCGTGAGCTCCCGGCGGCGCCCACACCGCGACCGCGCGGCCGGGCAGGTGGCGCGACGCCCCGAGGTGGACGTAGGCGCGATCGACCACGCGCTCGAGGAGCACCGTCAGGCGGGCGAGGCGGGTCGCGTCGTCGGGGAAGACGTGGAGCCAGCCCGGATCGTCGACCAGCGCGCGGGCCAGGACGCCGGCCGCGGCGACGATCTCGCCGGCGGTGAGGGGGACCGGCGGCGCGCCTCGATCGGTGGGCTCACGCATAGCGGAGCTGCGCGGCGAGCTCGGCCAGCGGCACCACGGTGTCGATGGCGCCGGCCTCGATGGCCGCCCGCGGCATGCCGTAGATGACGCTGGTGGCCTGGTCCTGGGCGAAGGTCTTGCCGCCGGCCTGCTTGATCGCCAGCGCCCCGGCGGCGCCGTCCTTGCCCATGCCGGTCATGACCACGGCGACGGTGCGGCGGCCGTAGACGCGGGCGGCGGCCAGCATCGTGACGTCGGCGGCGGGCCGGCAGCCGTGGACCGGCGCGGCGTCGCTGAGCGCGACCAGGCCGCGCTCGTCGAGCTCGAGGTGGCGGTCGCCGGGCGCGAGCAGCACCAGGCCGGGCATGGGACGGTCGCCGTGCTCGGCCTCGCGGACGGTGAGCTGCGACTGGGCGTCGAGGCGCTCGGCCAGGGCGGCGGTGAAGTGCGGCGGCATGTGCTGGACGACGATCATGGCGAGGCGCAGGTCGCCGGGCAGGGCCGGGAGCACCTCGGACAGCGCGGCGGGGCCGCCGGTCGAGACCCCGACCACGCACAGCCGCGGCAGGCCGCCGGGCACGGTGGTGGTGCCGATGCTCGGCGTCGACGCCCGCACCCGCGGCGGGCTCGCCACCGCCGCCGCCCGCGGTCGAGCGCCGGCGGCCGCGGTCAGCTTGCGGGTCAGCTCGTCGGCGACCTTGCTCAGATCGGCCGAGACCTCGCCGGCGGGCTTGGTGACGAAGTCGACGGCGCCGGCGGCGAGGGCGTCGAAGGTCTCGCGCGCGCCCTGCCGGGTGTGGGCCGAGAACATGACCACCGGCGTCGGGCGGCGGCGCATGAGCTCGCGCACGGCCTCGGCGCCGTTCATCCCCGGCATGTTGTAGTCCATCGTCGCCACGTCGGGGGCGAGGGCGACGATGCGGTCGATGGCCTCGCGGCCGTCGCGGGCCTGGCCCACGACGTCGAAGCCGGCCGCGGTCAGCGTGCGCGCGATCGAGCCGCGCATGAACGCCGAGTCGTCGACCACCACCACCCGCAGCTTGCGGTCCTCGGTCACGGCGCCTCCTCGTCGGCCAGGGCCTCGATCACCCACCCGGTCACCGGCGCGGCCACGCCCTTGAGCTCGAGCCCGGGCACCGCCCGCACCCGCGCGCCTTCGCCGAGGACGTCGCGGGTCGACTGGCTGACCAGGACCTGGCCCGGCGGGCAACGCACCTCGTAGCGGTTGGCCTGGTTGACGGTGTCGCCGATGACCGTGTAGTCGCGGCGGACCACGCGGGCGCCGAGGTCGCCGCGCACCAGCGGGCCGGTGTTGATGCCGATGCGCATCTGCAGCGGGACGTCGTGGCCGGCGTTGAAGGCGGGCATGGCGGCCTGCATCGCGAGCGCGGCGCGCACCGCGCGCACGGCCGGCGGCGGCCGATCGCGGAGCGGCGGGAACACCGCCATGATCGCGTCGCCGATGAACTTGTCGATGTCGCCGCCCTGGTCCTTCACCAGCGGGCACATGACGTCGAAGTAGTCGTTGAGCAGCTCGATCACCTGACGCGGCGACAGCTTCTGCGACATCGGCGTGAAGCCGACCAGGTCGGAGAACATCACGGCCATCACCTGCTCGTCGGCGCGGACGGCGAGGAGCTCGCCGGCCACCGCGCGCTGCTCGGCGGCCTTGCGCGCGCCCTCGGAGATGAAGACCGCCGAGGCCTCCTTGTAGGCCATGAGCCGGCGCTCGGCCAGGGTGCGCTCGACCATGGCCACGCACTTGTCCTGGGCGAAGGGCTTGACCAGGTAGGCGGAGGCGCCGGCGGCGCGCATCTGGGCCATGTCGCGCCGCGAGTCGCGCGCGGTCAGCATGATCACCGGCACCTGGCGCAGCGCGGGGTCGCGGCGCAGGGCGTGGACCAGCTCGAACCCGGTCATCACCGGCATCTCGTAGTCGCTCACCACCAGGGCGGGGCGCTGGGCGCGCGCCTTGTCGAGGGCGATCTGGCCGTTCTCGGCGGTGACGACGTCGAAGCCCTGGCGCGACAGGCAGTCGGCGCCGTAGTGGCGCTGCGCCGGCGAGTCGTCGACCACCAGGATGCGCTCGCGCGACGCCGGCATGCCGCCGGCGGCCAGGTCGTGGACGCGGGTGATGAGCTCCTCGGGGATGACCGGCTTGACCAGGTAGTCGTCGGCGCCGGCGTCGAAGCCGCGCTCGAGATCGGCGGCCTCGCCCAGGGTCGAGCAGATGAGGACCGGCAGGTGGGCGGTGTCGGCCGCGTGCTTGAGCGCCTTGCACAGGCCGTAGCCGTCGAGGCGCGGCATCTCGACGTCGGTGATGACGAGGTCGGGGCGGCGGGCGCGGATCAGCTCGAGCGCCTCGGCGCCGTCGTGGGCCGACAGCACCTCGTAGCCCTCGTCCTCGAGGATGGGCACGGTGTGGCGGTGGATGAGGGGCGAGTCGTCGGCGAGGACGATGAGCTTGCGGGCCCGGGTCGACGCGCCGAGGACCTCGAGCACCTCGGCGTCGGCGAACGGCGCCAGCAGGAAGCCATCGGCGTCGACCTGGTGGGCGAGGGTGCGGTCGCGGACCGCGGTGCCGACCACGATCGTCGCCACCGGCTCGGCCCGGCTGCGCAGCGCGCTCACCAGGGCGGCCAGGTCGTGGTCGGGCAGGCGGCGGGTGACGATCGCGGCCCGCGGCGCCAGCTCGTCGACCCGCGCCAGCAGCTCGCCGGCGCTGGCCACGCCGGCGACCCGGTAGCCGAGCGGGGTCAGCGGCCGCCGCACCAGCTCGGCCAGCACCGGCTCGTCGGAGACGACGACGACGTTCACGCCCGGCCTCCGTCGCCCGGCTCGTCGCCGCCGGCGTCGTCGCCGGCGTGACCGAGGAACTTGCGGACCGCGCGCAGGAGGAGCTGCCGATCGTGGGGCTTGGTGATGTACTCGTCGACGCCGGCGTCGAAGCCGCGCACCCGGTCGATGCGCTCGCCGCGGCTGGTGACCATGACGATGGGGATGTTGGCGTACTCGGGCATCGCCCGCAGCGCGCGGGTCAGCTCGTAGCCGTCCATCCGCGGCATGTTGACGTCGGTGGAGATCAGATCGAACTGCCGGCTCTTCGCCAGCTCGAGGCCGTGCTGGCCGTCGACCGCGACCGTCACCAGGTAGCCGGCGTCGACCAGGAGCCGGCGCAGCGACTCACGCACGATGTCGGAGTCCTCGACCAGGAGCACCTGCGCCGCCGCCGCGCCGGCCCGCGCCCCGGCCCGGCGATCGCGGGTCGCGCGGCGGGCGCCGGCGGGGGCGGCCATGGCCCGGCGCACGATCGCCGGCACGTCGAGGATGAGGGCGCAGCGATCGCCGAGCAGGGTGGCACCGGCGGCGCACGGCACCGCGGCCAGGAGCGGCCCCAGGGACTTGATGACGATCTCCTTCTTGCCCAGCAGGTGGTCGCACACCAGGCCGTAGGTGACGCCGCCCTGCTCGGTGAGCACGACGTGGAGCTGCGCGGGCTCGCCGTGATCGTCGAGCTCGAGCACGTGCCCGAGGCGGATCAGCGGCACGTGGCGGCCGCGGACCTCGAGGACCTCGCGCTCGCCGATGAGCCGGACGTCGGTGGGCGGGACCACGAGCACGCGGACGACCGCGTCGAGCGGGATGGCGAAGGTCTCGCCGCCGGCGCGGGCGAGCACGACCTGGATGATGGCGAGGGTGAGCGGCAGTCGCAGCACGAAGGAGCTCCCGTGGCCAGGGGTGGACTCGACGTCGATCGTGCCCTTGAGGCGAGTGACGATGGTGGCGCGGACCACGTCCATGCCGACGCCGCGGCCGGAGACGTGGCTGACGGTGGCGGCGGTCGAGAAGCCGGCGCGGAAGATGAGGTCGAGGGCGCCGCGGTCGTCGAGCCCCTCGGCCTCGGCGGCGGTCAGCAGCCCCTTCTCGACCGCTTTGGCGCGCAGGCGCCCGGGGTCCATGCCGCGACCGTCGTCGCTGATGCGGACCTCGACCTGGTTGCCGCGGTGGGAGGCGGTCAGGCGGACGACGCCCTCGTCGGGCTTGCCGGTGGCGGCGCGGGCGTCGGGCGGCTCGAGGCCGTGGTCGACGGCGTTGCGCACCAGGTGCATGAGCGGCTCGTCGAGGGCCTCGACCAGGAGCTTGTCGAGCTCGGTGTCGTCGCCCGCGAGCTCGAGGCGGGCGCGCTTGCCGAGGGTGGCGGCCAGGTCGCGCACGGTGCGGACGTGCTTGCGGAAGATGCCGCCGATGGGGACCATGCGCAGGCGCATGACCTGCTCGCGCAGCTCGGTCGAGATGGCGTCCAGCCGATCGGCGCCGTGATCGAGCTCGCCGGTCACGTCGTCGAGCACGCGCTCGATGCGGAGGAGCTCGTCGGCGAGCCCGACCTGGCCGGGGCGCGCGGCGACGGCGGCGCGCTCGGCGCCGGCGGCCAGGGCCAGGGTCAGGCGGCGCACGACCGCGCGATCGGCGGCCAGCTCGCCGGTCACCGAGCCCAGGGCGGTGATGGCGCCGCGCAGGTCGTCGCGGCCGAGCACCAGCTCGCCGACCAGGTTGAGCAGGCGGTCGAGCTTGTCGAAGTCGACCCGGATGGTGGCCTTGGCCTCGGCCCGGCGCGGATCGGCGGCGGCGGCGGCGGCGGGATCACCGGGGAGCGCCAGGGGCGCGGCGACGGCGGCGGCCGGGACCGCCGCGGGGTTGCGCAGGCGCTGCACCACCGGCGCCGGATCGATCGTGACCGGCTGGCGGGCGCGGGCCTGGGTCAGCATCGCGCGCAGCGCGTCGAGGGCGGCCAGGAGGGCGTCGACCACCGGGCCGTCGACGGCGCGGCCGGCGTCGCGGATCTGCCCGACCAGATCCTCGGCGGCGTGGGCGAGCTGGTTGACCGGCGCCAGGCCGACCATGGCCGAGCTGCCCTTGACGGTGTGCAGGTCGCGGAAGACGTCGCGCACCAGCTCGGCGTCGCCGGGGCGGCGCTCGATCTCGACCATGCGGCCGGCCAGCTCCTCCAGGCGCTCGCTGGCCTCGTCGAAGAAGAGCTCGACCATGTCCTCGTCCACGGTCGGCGTCCAGGCGTAGCCGCCGGCGGCGCGCGCGGCCGGTGCGAGCTCGTCGGCGCCCGGCGTCGAGGCGACCGCGGTGGGAGCGCGGCCCGGCGCCGGCGCGGCGCGGCCGGCGGGGCCGGACGGCAGCGTGACGTCGGCGGTGATCGCGTCCAGCGCCGCCGCGCGCTCGGCCAGCGGCAGGCCCTCGACCCGCGCCCCCGAGCGGTCGGGATGGGCGAGCTGCTCGACCGCGGCGCGCAGCGTGGCCAGGGCCTCGCGCAGCGTCCGCTGGCCGTCGTCGTCGAGGTCGCCGGCGCCGGCGAGGGCGAGGCCGCGCTCGCAGGCCAGGGCCAGGCGGCCGACCTCGTCGGCGCCGACCAGCACGCTCGACAGACCGAGGCGGAAGGCGACGTGGGCGAGCGCGGCGGCCTCGTCGCCGCGGGCGGCGCCGCCCTCGGCGGCGGCCAGCTCGCCGACGTCGTGGCTGGCGGCCGCGACGTAGGCGTTCCACAGCTCGACGCCGGTCACGCCGGCTCCTCCAATCCGTGGCGGCGGAGCCACCGCACCGTCCCGGCGCGGCTGGCCCTCAGCACCAGCGTCACGCCGGCGGCCGCGGCGGCGGCGCGCGCCCGGCGCAGGGTCACCGCCACCTCGTCGGGGACCAGGCTCGCGCCGTCCAGCTCGATCTCGAGGCGAACGAGGCCGGGCTCGCCCAGCGCCACGCCGAGGTCGCGGGCCAGGGTCGCGCAGTCGCCGGTCGCGACCAGCGTGCGGCGGCCCGGCGGCGTGGCGGGCGCGGGCGGGTCGACGGCGGCGGACTGGGTGACGCCGGTGGGCGGGGCGGT
>CAADGB010000135.1 GCA_900696455.1 uncultured delta proteobacterium | reverse complement strand
GGCGCCGGGGCGGCGGGCGGCGCGGCGTCGAGGCGCAGGCCGAGCAGCGCGAGCGGGGCGAGCAGGCCGGCGCCCAGCCCCAGCCACAGCGCGGTGCGCGTGCCGGCGGCCTCGGCCAGGACCGCCGAGGCCAGGGCGCCGGTGAGGAGCGACAGCGTCATGACGGCGTGGAACGCGCCGTTGCCGCGGCCGAGGAGCGCGGGCGGCAGGCGGCGCTGGCGGAGGGTGACGGCCTGGACGTGGAAGGCGGTGCGGGCGCCGTCGCCGACGAGCTGGTGGACGACCAGGAGCGCGATCACGGCCGCGGTCGGGCCGCGCGCCGCGGGGATGAGCAGCGCGGCGCCGGCCTGGATCAGCACCAGCGCGGCCAGGGTCGCCGGCCGGGGCCCGCGGCCGAGGCGCGGCGCGAGCAGGGCGCCGAGGAGCGCGCCGGCGCCGCCGCAGCCGATGATCACGCCGACCGTGGCCTCGGACAGCGCCAGGTCGCGCAGCACGAACACCATGTACAGGCCGAGGAAGAAGCCCGACGATACGTGGGTCACGGCGTCGACGAGCAGGAGGCGGCGCAGCACGAGGTCGTGCCACACCGTGCCCATGCCGGCGCGCAGATCGGTCCACACCGACGGCGGGGTGGCGGCGCCGCGCGCGGCGGCGGCCGGCGGCGTGGGCGCGATCGTGAGCAGGAGCGCCGCCGACCACAGGTAGGTCACGGCGTCGACGATCACGGTGAGGGGCGCGCCGAGGACGCGGATGAGGCCGCCGGCCAGGGCCGGGCCGCCGATCTCGGCGACGGCGTCGGTGGCCTCGATCGTGGCGTTGGCGTCGATCAGGTCGTCGTGGCCGACCAGCTCGGGCAGGTAGGTGTTGTCGGTGATCTGGAAGAGCGCGCTGGCGGCGCCGACCGCGCCGGCGACCGCGGCGACGTGGAGCAGCGTGAGCGCGTCGAGCCACCACGCCAGCGGCACGGTGAGGACGAGGGCGGCGCGCGCCAGATCGGCGGCGACCAGCAGGCCGCGCTTGCTGCGGCGGTCGATCCAGCCGCCGCCGAACAGGCCGATCAGCGCGCCCGGGCCCCAGCCCAGGGCGCCGACCAGCGCCGCCTCGGCCGGCGACGCCGCCAGCGCGCCGACCGCGATCACCGGCAGCGCGGTGCGGGTGATGCGCGAGCCGACGGCGCTGACCGCCATCGCCGCCCACAGCCGGCGGAAGTCGCGGTGACGCCACGGGCCGCGCCGCCCCGTCGCCGTCGCAGCGGTCGGGGTCGGGGCAGGACCGCGGTCGGCCGACGAGCGCACGGCCGCACCTTGCCCTCGCCGCGGATCCGTCGCAAGGTCCGCCCGATGTCTTCCTCGGATCAGGTCGTCCGGCTCATGACCATGGACGGGGCGTTCCGCCTCATCGCCGCGGTCACCACCGAGACCGCGCGCGGCGCGCTGGCCTCCCAGGCCACCGGCGACGAGCTCGGCCTGCGCCTGGCCGAGCTCCTGACCGCGGCGGTGCTGGTGCGCGAGACCACCCAGCCGACGCGGCGGGTGCAGATGGTGTGGCGCGACCGGCGGGGCCGCTCGCTGGTGGCCGACAGCCTGCCCGACGGCCTCAACCGCGGCCTGGTCAACCCCGGCGACAGCGCGCCGGTGGCCGCCGACGGCGAGCACCTGCTGCAGGTCAACTACACGCTCACCAACGGCGCCCTCCACCAGGGCCTGGTGGCGGTGGCCGACGGCGACGACATGGCGACCGCGCTCATGCGCTACATGAAGCAGTCGGAGCAGATCGTCTCGATGATCGCGGTGGCGGCCTTGCCCGGGCCCGGCGGGGTGCGCGCGGTCGGCGGCTACGTCGTCCAGCTCCTGCCCGAGGCCACGCGCGAGGTGATCACGGCCATGACCGACCACCTCGGCAACCTCGAGCCCATGGCCATCCTGCTCGAGGGGCGCGGCCGCACCGCGGCCGAGCTGGCGCGCACGGTGTTCGCCGGCTTCGAGCACGCCGAGCTGGCGACCTCGAGCCTGCGGTTCGGCTGCACCTGCAGCGAGGTCCGGGTGATGACCAGCATCCTGACCCTGGCGCCCGACGAGGTCGAGTCGATGCTGGGCGGGGATCCGCTCGAGGTCCGCTGCGACGCCTGCGGCACGCAGTACCGCATCACCCCCGAGGCGCTGCGCGCCTTCCGCGACCAGCGCGTCGCCCGCGCCTGACCGTCGCGACCGCGGGCCGCCGCGCGCGGCGGGCGCCGCCGCCGGCGCCGGCCGCCGCGGACGCGGTCACAGCCCGCGCTCGAGCAGCGCCCACGCCAGATCGCCCACCTCGCGCCGCAGCTCCTTGATGCGCGCGGCCTCGGGGCGGTCGCGCGCGGGGTGGACGCGGTTGGTCAGGAGCACCGCCCAGCGCCCGCGCGCCCAGTCGAGCCACAGCGAGGTGCCGGTGAAGCCGAGGTGGCCGACGGCGTGGGCGCGCGGCCAGGCGTCGCCGGCGTGGGAGACGCCGGGGGTGGCGGACGGCGTGTCCCAGCCCAGGCGCCACGAGGTGTCGGGGGCGGCGGCGGCAGTGAAGCAGCGCTCGACCACCGCCGGCGCGAGGCGGCCGACGCGGTGGCGGGGAGCGCGGGCGAGGGCGCGGGCGAACGCCGCCACGTCGGGCAGCGGCGCGAACAGGCCGGCGTGGCCGGCGACGCCGCCGCCGGCGTGGCAGTTCTCGTCGTGGACCTCGCCCGCGACCAGGCCGCGGCGGGGGTCGCGCTCGGTGGCCACCGGCGGCGCGGCGAAGCCGGGGCGGGCGCCGAGCAGGTCGACGAAGGTGGTGGCGGCCAGCCCGAGCGGCGCGGTGACCAGGCGCAGGAGCTCGGCCAGCGACGCGCCGGCGGCGCGCTCGAGCAACGCGCCCAGCGTGATGAAGCCGAGGTCGCTGTAGGTCGCGGCCGTACCCGGGGCCCGCTCGAGCGGCGTCGCCATCGCCATCGTGACCAGCGCCGTCCGCGGGTCGGCGGCGCCGCCGAGATCGCCGGCCCAGATGCGGCGGAACAGCTCGCGGTGGGCGGGGTAGCCGGCGGCGTGGCCGAGCAGGTGGGCGACGGTGATCGCGGCGTCGACGGGCAGCCAGCGGGCGGCGCGGTCGTCGAGGGCGAGGCGGCGCTCGCTCACCAGCGTCATCGCGATGGCGGCGGTGGCCATGGGCTTGGTCAGCGAGGCGAGGTCGAACGGCGTGTCGCGGCCGATGGCGGGGCCGGGGTCGGGCACGGCGCGGGTCGTGCCGCGCCACCACGTCCGCTCGCCGCGCTGGTCGCCGATGGCGGCGGCGGCGGCCGAGCACACGCCCTGCGCGATCGCGGCCTCGAGCGCGGCGGCGACGCGCGGCTCGATCTCGTCGGGCGCGTCGGTTGGTCGGGCCACGGCTCATGGTACCTTGCGCCGGTGACCCGCTACGAGCTGCTCGAGCGCATCGGCGCCGGCCGCGTCGCGGAGATCTTCCGCGGCAAGGCGGTGGCCGCCGGCGGCTTCGAGAAGCCGGTCGCGATCAAGCGCATCCTGCCCCACCTCAGCCAGGATCGCCGCTTCGTCGAGCTCCTCATCGCCGAGGCCAAGGTGCTGTCGGCGCTGCGCCACCGCAACATCGTCCAGATCTTCGACGTCGGCGTCGGCGACGACGGCCAGAACTTCCTGGTCATGGAGTTCGTTGACGGCATCGATCTGAGCGCGCTCCAGGTCAACCTCGAGGCCCGCCGCCAGCGCCTGCCGGTCGACCTCGCGCTCCACGTCGGCGCCGAGGTGTGCGAGGCGCTCGACCACGCCCAGTCGGCGCCGTCGCCCGACGGCCAGCCCATGCGCCTGGTCCACCGCGACGTGACGCCGTCGAACGTGATGGTGTCGCGGTCCGGGGAGGTCAAGCTGACCGACTTCGGGCTGGCCAAGCGGCCGGGCGAGGGCACCAGCGCCGGCAGCGGGCTGCGCGGCCGCTACGGCTACGTCTCGCCCGAGCAGGCGGCGGGCGGGCCGGTCGACGGCCGCAGCGACGTGTTCGCGGTCGGCGCGATCGTGTGGGAGCTGGCGACCGGGCGGCGGCTGTTCTCGGGCATGGCCGACCTCGACGCCCTGCGTGCCGTCCGCGAGGACCGGGTGGCGGCGCCCAGCGAGCACGATCCGACCCTGCCGCGCGAGCTCGACGCCATCCTCGCCGAGGCGCTGGCGCGCGATCCGCGCAAGCGGCTGCCGTCGGCCGGCGAGCTGGGCAAGCGCCTGCGCGGGCTGCGCTACTCGCTCGAGACCTCGACCGGCGATCCGGGGGCGGCGCTGGCGCGGCTGGTGGCGGCGGTGGACGCGCCGCTGCCGGCGACGCCGCGACCCGAGTCGCGGCCGGCGGCGCGCGGCAAGCCCGGGCGCCGGTCCAAGCCGTCGACCGGCGGCTTCGAGGTCACGACCGAGCCGACGATCGTCCGCATCCGCACCGCCGACGGCTTCGCCCACGACCCCGACGGCTCGGGGCTGCTCAACGCGCGCAAGCTCCTCGACCGGTTCGAGGAGGAGGAGACCCGGCTGGCCCACGTGCTGCCGCGGGGGCTGCTCGACGACGGGCCCACCGCCGACCGCAGCGCGCGCGCGGCCGAGGAGCGGACGGTGCCGGCGGCGCCGCTCCACCTCGACGACACCGGCGACCGGCCGCCGCTCCACCTCGACGACTCCGACGACGACCACCGGGCCGCCGAGCGCCGGCTGCGGACCGCGGCGGCCTCGCCGGCGTCGGTGCGCCGCAAGGCGGCCGAGCCCCCGATCCCGCCCGAGCCGCGCAGCGAGCGGCGCAAGGCGGCGGCGGCGCCCCCGCCGGTGCCACCCACCGCGGCG
>CAADGB010000134.1 GCA_900696455.1 uncultured delta proteobacterium | reverse complement strand
CTCGCCCTCGGCCAGCGACAGCACCTCGCCGCCGGGCGGCAGGTAGCGGCCGGCGGCCTCCACCAGGAAGTCGTTGGGCGCGGTGCCGTAGGCGTAGCCGGGCTCGGAGTAGCGCTGGTCCCACATGGCGTGCCGCCACCGTAGCAGGTCGGCGCACCGCGGCTCGCGTCGCCTCGCCTCGGCTACGCCTCGGGGCGGACCGCCGGCGCGTCGTCGGCCAGCGACCGCAGCACCGCCTCGGCGGCGTGATCGGCGGCGTCGACGAAGGGCCGGAAGACGAGCTGGACGTCGGCCGAGGTCAGCGCCGCCTCGTCGACGGCGTCGCGCACCGCGACCGCGACCCGGCCGCCGTAGCCGGCGCCGCGCAGGGCGTGGAGCAGCGCGCGGTTGGCCTCCCACGTCGGCAGCGAGCTCACGACCCAGCGCGCGCCGCGCAGGGGCAGCGACTCGACGAGGTCGTCGTCCTCGGCGTCGCCGAAGCGCACCGGCCCGCGCGCGTCGCCCGCGCGCCGCACCAGCTCGGGATCGAAGTCCACCCCCAGCGTGCGGACGCCGGCGGCGTGGAGACGGGCGAGCACCCGGCTGCCGTAGCGCCCGAGCCCGAAGACGATGACCTCGGCCTCGGCGCTCGCCGGCTGATCGGCGTCGGCCTCGCGCTCGCGGAACGGATCGCCGCGCTCCAGCCACGTCAGCCACGGCGCCACCCGCTCGTAGAGGGGATGGGCGTAGAGGATCATGTAGGTCGAGGCCGTGATCGTCACCATCCCGACCAGGGTGGTGAGGCCGAGGGCGCCGCGGTCGACGTGGCCCATGCCGATGCCCATGGCGACGAAGACGATCGAGAACTCGCTGATCTGGGCGACCGTGAGGCCGGCGAGGAAACCGGTGCGCTTGCGGTAGCCCATGTGGCCCATGATCGCCATGACGATGAGCGGGTTGCCGACCAGCACGAACAGCGACAGCACCGCCGCCGGCACCAGCTCGTCGCCCAAGGTCGCCAGCTCGAGCCCGGCGCCGAGCTCGATGAAGAAGAAGAGGAGCAGGAAGTCGCGCAGCGACGTCAGGCGCGCGCTCATGGCGTCGCGGTACGGCGTCGAGGCCAGCGTGAACCCGGCCAGGAACGCGCCCGCCTCCTTGCTGAAGCCCGCCCAGTCGCCCACCGCCGCCAGCGACACCCCCCACGCCACCGCGAACAGGAGCAGGAGCTCCTGCTGGCGGGCCATGACCGCGAGCACCCGCGGCAGCACCCAGCGCATCACCACGAAGACCAGCACCACCGCGGCGGCGACGCGGGCGGCCAGCGAGCCGCCGACGGCGAGCCCGCCCTCGCCGCCGTCCTGGGCCAGCGCGCTCATCACCATCATCGCCGCCACCACCGCCAGGTCCTGGACCACCAGGAAGCCGACGGCGATGCGGCCGTGCAGGCTGTCGAGCTCGCGCTTGTCCGACAGCAGCTTGACGATGATGATCGTGCTCGAGAACGTGAGCGCCACCGCCACGTAGAGCGCCTCGAGCCAGCTCCGCCCCAGCGCCAGCATGATCGCGAAGCCGAGGACGATCGTGAACGTGAGCTGCCCGAGGCCGGTCGCCACCGCCACCGGGCCGAGGTGGCGCACGTGCCGGAGGTCGAGCTTGAGGCCGACGATGAAGAGCAGCACGGTCACGCCGAGCTGGGCCAGCACCTCCAGCGACGAGTGGGCCTCGACCAGGGCGAGGCCGGCGGGGCCGAGGGCGATGCCGACGACCAGGTAGGTGAGGAGCAGCGGCTGGCGCAGGCGGACGAAGACCGCGCCGACCACCGCGCACAGGATGAGGACGATCGCGAGCTGGGAGAAGGGCGTGATCTGGTCGAGCACGCCTCAGCTCCCCCCGGGCGGGACCAGGAGGACCGGGATCGGCGCGCGGTCGGCGACCTCGCGCGACACCGAGCCAAGGACGAGGCGGCCCAGGGTCGAGCGACCGCGGGCGCCCAGCACGATCAGGTCGGCGCTGACCCGCGCCGCCAGCGCCAGGAGCTGCTCGGCGGCGGCGCCCTCGAGGACGTGACACTCGATCGCGAGCGGGCGCTCGGCCTGGGCCTCGGCCAGCGCCAGGCGGGTCAGCCCGTCCCAGGCCTGATCGCGGGCGGCACGGGCGTCGGTGGGCGAGGCCAGCGCCGGCACGACGTGGGCGAGGTGGACGGCGCCACCGGGCTCGGCCAGCCCCAGGGCCTGGGCCAGCGCCCGCGCCGAGACCTCGTCGAGCGCGGTGGCGACCACGACCACGCGCGGCGCGCGGAACGCCGGGGGCGCGGCGTCGACCGGCGGCGGCACGCAGGCCACGCTCACCGGCGCCGCGCGCAGGACGGCGCGGGCCACCGAGCCGTACCAGAGCTGCTCGATCATCGAGCGCCGCCGCTGGCCGACCACGACCAGATCGAAGTCGCCCTCGTCGGCGAGCGTGACCAGGCGGGCGTCGGCGCCGCCGCGGGCGGCGATCACCCGCAGCGCGGCGTCGGCCTCGGTCGCCGGCGCCGCCCGCGCCAGCTCGCCGCGCAGCGCATGCTCGGCCGCGGGCGCCAGCGCGTGATCGTCGCCCGGCGGCGGCAGGCCGAGGCGGGCGTGGACCTCGCGCGGCGTCACCACCCAGGCCACGACGACCTCACACGGTCCGGCCGCGCGCAGGCCGGCGGCGCCCACCAGGATCCGCAGCGGCCGCGCGCCCTCCAGCCAGGCGCGAAGCCGGGCCGGCTCGCGCACCGCCAGCACCGGCACCGCGCTCTTGCGCGCGGCGCGCTCGGCGGTCTGGCCGACCAGGCCGTGGCCGGCGCGCGACGTGCCGCCGACGACGAGCGCGGTCGCCAGCTCGAGCCCGGCGACCGAGACCAGCGCCCCGGGCACGGTCCCGGCGGCGAGGTGGACCTGGACCGCGACGCCGCTGCCGGCCTGCACCCGCG
Organism: uncultured delta proteobacterium; assembly: GCA_900696455.1. GTDB lineage: Bacteria > Myxococcota_A > Polyangia > Haliangiales > Haliangiaceae > UBA2376. Next base: position 384 of record CAADGB010000134.1, on the reverse strand, counting down.
CGGCCTCGGCCTCGAGCGCAGCGCGCACGGCGCCCAGGTGGCGCTCCTCGTCGGTGCCGAGCACCGCGGCGGCGCGCGGATCCTCGGCGACGTGGACCAGCCGCAGCGGCAGCGCCAGCCGCGCCGCCAGCCCGGCCGCCAGCTCGGCGAGCTCGCGATCCTCGGAGGCGAGCGTGGTCCCGCAGACGATCGACATGGCGCCCCGAGCCTACCCCGCACCGGCCGCCGGCACGGCGGGAGGCAGGGCGGGCGCGGGGGATCCCGGCGGCGCGCCGCGCCGCCGCAGGACGACCTTGTGCAGCTCGATGGCCACGAACAGCGACAGCGCCAGGGCCAGGGTGACGAGCCACTGGCCGATCGTCACCGGCTCGAGCCGCAGCACGT
>CAADGB010000133.1 GCA_900696455.1 uncultured delta proteobacterium | reverse complement strand
GACAGCGCCGGCAGCGGCCCGGGCTCGAGCGCCCGCGCGGTCGAGCGTGGCACCGGCAGCGGCCCGGGCTCGTCGGGCGGGCGGCGCGGCGGCGGCGGCGGCGGCGGCTCCAGCACCCGCACGATCGACGATCCGTACCCCGCGGATCCGGGCCCGACCAGCCCCGGCGCCGTCACCGACGAGGCGGCCAAGATGGCCGAGTTCTACGCCAAGGCCGGCGAGGCCGCGCTGCGCAGCGGCGACCCCGGCGGCGCCGCCGGCAACTTCCAGAAGGCCCTCGCCCAGAACCCCAAGAACGTCGAGGCCATCCTCGGCCTCGGCGAGGTCGCGATGCAGCAGGGCCTCTACACCGACACCATCCGCCAGCTCAAGCGCGCGGCCCGGCTGGCGCCGCGCAGCGCGCGGGTCCACACCCTGCTCGGCGAGTCGTACCTCAACAGCGGCCAGGACGCGCTGGCCGAGCAGAGCTTCAAGAAGGCCCTCCAGCTCGACCCCGACAGCGCGCGCGCCCGCAACGGCTACCTCGAGGCGGCCCAGCGCCTGCCCCCGCCCTCGGACGACCCCTTCTGATCGGCTCCCGAGGGGCGCGGGTTCGGGTGTAGGTGTCGCGGCCACGGCGTCGCGGGGCTCACGCGGGGGCGGCGGCGGCGGCAGATCCGGAGCCGGCCGCGCCGCGGTTGCCGTATCCTGCGGCCATGGGGAGACTCGCCTGGTCTGGCCTGGCGCTGTGCGGCGCGCTGGTCACCGCCGCCTGCGGCAACGAGACCGCGATCGTCGTCGAGGTCTCGCTGTCGCCGGCGCTCGCCGCCCAGCTCGAGGAGAGCGGCGGCGACTTCGAGACCCTGCGCATCTGGGTCGGTCACCCCACCGAGAACCCGGCGGTGTTCACCGGCTCGGCCGATGCCTACTTCACGACCGCGATGCGGCGCCACGACCTCGCGGTCCCGTTCCGCTACCTGCTCGAGCCCGGCGCCGACGACGTGGCCACGATCGGCCCGATGATGCTGGCCGCCGGCGTCGGCACCGAGCCCGCCGACGCGCGCCTGCCGTTCCGCCTCGCCGGCTTCGCCGCCGCCACCTCGAGCGTCAGCTTCGCCGCCGGTGAGATCCGGGTCGTGCCGCTGGTGCTGGGCCCGCCGGCCGGCGCCCAGGGCACGAGCGGCGACGCCTGCATCATCTGGGGGCTCGACACCCAGCGGCCGCAGCGCATCAGCGCCAGCGACGACCTCGACTGCGACGGCGCGGGCGGCGCCGACGACTGCGACGACCTCGACCCCCGGCTCAACCACCTCGACGTCGACGGCGACGGCGTGTCGAGCTGCGACGGTGACTGCATGGACATCCCCGACGATCGCGTGCCGTGGCTCGATCCGGCGCTGGTCCACCCCGGCGCCACCGATCCCGGCGGCAGCCGCGAGTGCAGCCACATCGACTGGGGGTGCGCTGGCCGCTGCGGCGACGCCGCCCGCGACGGCGACGGCAGCGGCTCCACCGAGTGCGGGCGCGTCACCGCCAGCCACGGCGTGTGCGAGGTCCTGCCCGCCGACTGCGACGAGGCGCTGGCGGGCAACCAGGTCGATCCCGAGGGCGCCGCCGAGGCCTGCAACGGCAAGGACGACGCCTGCGACGGGTTCCTGCCCCCGCCCTTGCCCTGCATGATCCCGGGCGGCGCGGCGGGCGAGTGCTTCTTCGGCGAGGTGAAGTGCGACGAGCTGCGCGGCGAGTACGCCAGCGTGGCCGGCGCCCTCGAGTGCAAGCGCCTGCCCGGCCCGCTGTCGGACTTCACGGCGCCGCCGCTCCTGTGCGGCTCGGCGCCGTCGGAGTCGTGCCAGCGCAGCGACGCCCCGGTGGCCTGCGCGTTCCCGACGAGCTCGTTCGCGCGCGCCGACTGCACCGTGTCGCTGTCGCCGACCAGCGAGCCGTGCCTGCCCAACCGCATCGCGCTCGCGCTGCCGGGGATCCAGCTCCCGGCGTCGTGCGCGTGGCACGTCGTCGGCGGCAGCCGCCAGGCCGAGTGGGAGATCGGGTTCGTCGACGCCAACGCCGCCGACGACGCGACGCCGATGCCGTCGGTCACCGCCTGCGCCCCGCACCTGGCGGTGCGGTCGCACGTGCGCCGTCCGGCCGACCGGACGGTGCTGCTCCTGTTCGTGTCGCCCGAGAACCCGCTCCTGGGGGCGCGGCCGCTGCTGGTGCACCTGAGCGGCGAGGACAACGGCCAGCTCTGCAGCCGCGACCTCGCCTGCGTGTTCAGCGCGACGCCGGAGTGAGGGCGGCGGCGGCGGCGGCCAGGAGCGGCAGGGCCATGGCGGCGCCGGTGCCCTCGCCGTGGCCGAGGCCGGCCGCCACCAGCGGGGCGAGGTCGAGGGCGCGGCGGGCGGCGGCGGCGGCCGGGCCGCCACCGGCGTGGGCGGCGCAGACGTAGCCGGCGGCGGCGGGGGCCAGGCGCGCGGCGACCAGCGCGGCCGCGGTGGTGACCAGGCCATCGATCACGACCGGCACGTGCATCGCCGCGGCGCCGAGGATGACGCCGGCGAGGACGGCGAGCTCGCGGCCGCCGACGGTGGCCAGGACCGCGACCGGCCCGGCGCCGGGGACGAGGTGGGCGAGGCCGGCGGCGACCAGGGCGCGGATGTCGTCGGCGGCGAGGTCGGCCGAGCCGCCGGTGAGCGCCGCCACCACCGCGGTCGCCGCCACGTCGCCGCCGAGGCCGATCGCGCCCAGGGCGAGCAGGTCGAGGCCGTCCTCGGCCAGCGCGGTGACCAGCGCGATGCCGGCGTCGAGGGCGAGCGCGACCTCGACCGGCGACAGCGCGGCGCCGCCGGTGAGGTCGGCCGAGGCCCGCCCCGGCGACAGGCCGAGGGCGGTGGCCGGCACCTGCGCCGGCTCGGCGACGCCGGCGTCGACCAGGAGCACCGTGGCCTGCGCGGTCCGCGCCACCCGGCACAGCGCGGCGTGGCCGCCGTCGACGGCGGCCAGGGCCAGGGCGGTGGGGTGGCCGGGGCCGAGCGCCAGGCCGGGATCGAGGACGCCGTGATCGGCGGCGACCACCACCACCACGCGCCGCTCGACGGCGGGGTGGGGGCTGTGGCGGGCGCCCGCCAGCCAGCCGGCGAGCTCGCCGGCGCGATCGCGCGCGGGCGCCGCCATCGCCGCCGACGGCGGCAGGATCGACGACACGACATGGGCGAGGACCTCGCTCATCGCGCTCACGACCGCCACAGGTCGGCGTGGCGCTTGCCGCGCACCAGCAGGAGGAGGAAGAACGGCCCGCCGCCGAGCGCGGTGATGATGCCGACCGGCCACTGCCCGAGCATGCGGGCGAGGGTGTCACAGGCGACGACCAGCGCGGCGCCGCACAGCATCGAGGCCGGCACCAGGACGCGGTGATCGGGGCCGACGAGGGCGCGCAGGGCGTGGGGCACGATCAGGCCGACGAAGCCGACCGGGCCGGCGACGGCGATGCTGGCGCCGACCAGGAGCGAGGCGGCGGCGAAGGCCAGGGTCTGGGTGCGCCCGGCGTCGACGCCGACCGAGGCCGCGGCCTCGGGGCCGGCGGCCATGGCGTTGAGGGCGCGGCCGCTGGCGAGCAGCACCAGGGCGCCGAGCGCGATGGCGGGGGCGGCGCGCAGCACGCTGGCGTAGGTCGTCCACTCCAGGCCGCCCATCATCCACCGCAGCATGCGGCTGACGTCGGCGAACGACGAGGTGTACTGCACGGCCAGCGACGCCGCCGAGCAGAACATCGACACCGTGACCCCGGCGAGGATGAGCGTGGCCGGCGGCAGGGCGTCGCCGACCCGGGCCAGGCGCCACACGAGCACGACCGCGCCGACCGCGCCCGCGACCGCGGCCGCGCCGACGCCGGCGCCGCCGAGGTAGGTGCCGGCGCCGAGCCGGATCGCCAGCACCGCGGCCAGCGACGCTCCTGACGACACGCCGAGGGTGAAGGGCTCGGCCAGCGGGTTGCGCAGCACCGCCTGGAACGCGCAGCCGGCGCCGGCCAGCGCCGCGCCGCACAGGAGCGCGGCCAGCGCCCGCGGCAGGCGCACCTGCCAGTAGATCGTGGCGTCGAGGTCGTCGCCCCAGATCGCGGCCGGCGACATCACCTCGAGGCCCTGGCCGGGCAGGCCGGCGCCGACCAGCGGCGACAGGAGCGTGATCAGGACGCAGCCGGCGGCGCAGGCCAGGAGCACCACCGACAGCCGCGCCGGGGTCAGGCGGGCGCGGGCGCCGAGGAAGCTCGCGATCACCGCGCCACCAGGTAGCGGCCGCCGCCGGGCAGCTCGCCGACGCAGAGCGCGCAGCCGAAGGCGCGAGCCACCGCCGGCGCCGCGAAGGCCTCGGCCGGCGGCGCGTCGGCGACGACGCGGCCGCGCTCGAGCACGACGACGCGATCGGCGGCCCGCGCGGCCAGATCGAGATCGTGGGTGACCACCACGGCGGCGGCGCCGCGGTCGCGCTCGGCGGCGAGGGCGGCCATGACCGCGATGGCGTGAGCGGGGTCGAGCCCGGCGGTGGGCTCGTCGAGGAGCAGGAGCCGCGCCCCCTGGCACAGGGCCTGGGCGACCAGCACCCGGCGACGCTCGCCGCCCGACAGCGTGTCGAAACGGCGGTCGGCGAGCGGGGCGACGTCGCAGCGGGTCATCGCCGCCTCGGCCGCCGCCAGATCCGGGGCGCGCTCGAGGCCGGGCCCGGCGCGGTGGGCGTAGCGGCCCATGAGGACGATCTCGAGCGCGGTGAACGGGAACGCCAGCTCGTAGCGCTGGGGCAGGTAGGCCAGCGTCCGCGCCAGCTCGCGCCGCGGCGTCGTCGCCGGATCGCGGCCGTCGACCCGCACCTGGCCGCGCCGCGCCGGCAGGAGCCCGCCGATCACCCGCGCCAGCGTGGTCTTGCCGGCGCCGTTGGGGCCGACCACGGCCACCAGCTCGCCGGCGGTCACGGCGAGCGAGACCCCGTCGAGGACGGGCACCGCGCCGTAGCCGCAGCCGACGTCGGTGAGGGCGAGCACCGGCCGTTGGTAGCACGGCGCGGCCCGCGGGCGATCAGTCGGGCCGGAAGCGGAGGGTGACGCGGACCTGCACCGAGCCGCGGCTCGGGCGCGGCAGGTGGAGCGGGCCGAGCGCGCGCGCGACGCAGGCGGCGAGCCCACCCTCGCCGCCGGTCGCGGTCACGTCGCGCACCCGGCCGTCGCGGCCGACGACGAACCCGGCGGTGACCAGGCGCGGGCGCGGCGCCCCTGCGGCCAGGGTCTCGGCGTAGCAGGCGCGCAGCGCCGGCGTGGTCCGCTGCAGGGCGCGCTCGACGATCGGCGCGGCCAGCGACCCGGCGTGGACCGCGGTCGGCGGCAGGGTGTGGATCCCCTCCACGGCGAGGGTGGGCACGTCGGCGAGGTCCTCGCGCAGCCACAGCGCGCCGGTCAGGTCGGCGGCGGTCATGGCCGCGGTCAGGCGGACGAGATCGGCGACGGTGGTCCGTCCGGTCACGACCACGGCGAGCCCGGCCTCGTCGTTGCGGAGCTCGGGCCCGAGCGCGGCGAGGGCGCCGGCGACCGCCTCCCAGTCGACGGCACCGTCGCGGTCGGCGAGCTCGCGGACCGGGGCGCGGGGGCCGGCCAGCTCCACGCGATCGGAGCGGAAGCGGAGCTCGACCGGCCGGCCCGCCGGGGCGAAGCCGACCACGACCGCGGTCGCTCCCAGCACGTGATCGTGGCCGATCGCGAGGCGCGCCGGCCCGCCGGCCGCCCGCACCACGTCGCGCACCCGCCGCGCCGGGACCTCGCCGGCGGCGATCACGATCGGCTCCGCGATCAGCTCCGGCACCTCGTCGTCGCCGGGGCGGCGCCGCGCCGTGTACCTCGCCCGCACCGCGGCGATCTCGGCCGCCAGCTCCTCGCCGAGCTGGGCGAACGCGACGTCGCTCCCCGCGCGGGAGTCGTCGTCGACCCGGGACGGCACGCCGGCCGGCGAGAACACCAGCCGCGGGACCGGCGTGACCGCGACCCGGGTCGGTCCGAGCGTGAGGTAGACCGCGGCGATCGGGTGTCCGCTCGGCGGACGCTCGAGCCGGGGCAGGGCGGCCCGCAGCGGCGCGGGCAGATCGTCGAGCGCCGGCGGCAGCACGTGGGGCACGCCGGCGGACCGCTCGAGGCGGGCCAGGAGCTCGCCGTGCGCGCCGGCGCGGGCGCGGAGCCGGGCGAGGGCCCGGCCGAGGGCCTGGGCGACGTCCCACGACGTGGCCTCGGGCGCGCCGGTGCAGGCCGCGAGCTCCGCCGGCGCCGGCGGGCTGGCGGCCTCGGGCCCCACGAGCTGCTCGCACCCCGGCGCGCAGCTCGCGGCGAGGACGTACAGCGCGTGGGCGTGGGTGGCCGGGATCCGCTCGAACGTGGTCGCGCAGCGCTCGAGGCGGGCCACCTCCTCGTCGGACAGGGTCGCCGACGGTCCGGGCGGAGGCGCGACGCCCGGGCGCGCGCCGCACGCCGCCAGGGCCGCGAGCGCGGGCCACGTCCGCCACCAGGTCGCCATGGGCGCGAGGATACCGCGGAACCGGCGAGCCCGGTCGACCGCGGTCAGAAGTAGTCGGAGAAGAACACGAGGACGGCGGCGACGGTGCGCTTGCCGCCGTGGCTGCCGCAGCAGTTCGAGGCGCTGCCCCAGCTCGAGCCGCCCTTGCGGATCGTGCCGCCCGACTCGATCTTGCCGATCGAGCTGCCGCTCTTGCGCACGGTGCCGTCGGACTCGATCTTGCCGATGGAGCTGCCGCCCTTGCGGATGGTGCCGTCGGACTCGACCTTGCCGACCGAGCTGCCGCTCTTGCGCACGGTGCCGTCGGACTCGAACTTGCCGACGGAGCTGCCGTTGATGCGGATCGTGCCGTCGTTCTCGACCTTGGCCCAGCTCGAGCCGCCCTTGCGGATCTCGATGTCGGCGTGGGCGGGCGCGACGAGGGCGACGAGGGCGCAGACGGCGAGGGCGAGGACGGTCTTCATGGGGAGCTCTCCTGGCGGACGGTGGCGGAGAACCTACCTCACCGACCGGTGGCGTGCACCGGGAACCTGCGCGGCGGCGGCACGACGGCGCGGCGCCGGGGCGGCGGCGGACCGCGGGGCGGCCAGCCGGTTGGCCTCCTGCCAGCATACTGGCAGTCGTGACAGGATCCTGGCGGCGGCGGCGTAGGGTGGCGCATGACCTCGTGGCTGCGCGCGCGCCCCGCCTTCCGCCGCCTGTGGGCGGCGGCCACCGTGTCCCAGGTCGGCGACTGGCTCAGCTTCGTCGCGGTCAGCGCCCTGGCGCTCGAGGCCGGCGGCGGCGCGCTGGGGCTGGCGCTGGTGCTGGCCGCGCACGCGCTGCCGGCGGCGGTGCTGTCGCCGGTGGCCGGCTCGCTGGTCGACCGGGCCGATCGGCGCCGGGTGATGATCGGCGCCGACCTCCTGGCGGCGGTGGTCACCGCGGCGATGGCGGCGGCGGCGATGGCGGGCGCGGTGGTCGCCGTCCAGCTCCTGCTCCTGGCGCGCAGCGCGATCACCGCGGCGACGCCGCCTGCCGAGACCGCGGCGGTGCGGCGCCTGGTCCACCCCGACGAGCTGGTGCGCGCCAACGCGATCCTCGCCGTCACCTGGAGCGCGGCCTTCGTCGCCGGCATGGCGCTGGGCGGCGTGGCGGCCCTGCTGGGCCCGGCGCTGGCGCTGGCGCTGGACGCCGGCACGTTCCTGGTGGCGGCGGCCCTGCGAGTGAGCCTGCCGGCGATGCCGCCGGCGACGTCGCCGGTCGACGGCGCCTCGCCCGGGCGAGGCGTCGTCGCGACCGCCACGGGTCCGGCGCGCGGACCGGCGCTGGCGACGCTCCTGCGGGAGACGCCGCGCGACACCGTGGCCGCGCTGCGGGTGGCGGCGCGCCGGCCGGCGCTGCTCGCCGCGGTGCTGGGCAAGGCGCCGCTGGGGCTGGCCGGCGGCGCGGCGTGGATCGCCCTCAACCTCGTCGGCGCCGAGCGCGCGCCGCTCGGCGCGGCCGCGCTGTCGTTCGGCGTCCTGCAGGCGGTGCGCGGCGCCGGCACCGGGCTCGGCCCGGCGCTGGCGAGCCGGCTCGAGCGGCGCGGCGTCAGCGAGGCGGCGCTGGGCTGGGCGGCGCGCGCCGCCATGCTGGGCGCGATCCTGGCGCTGGCCGTGGCCCGGTCGCCGTGGGCGCTGGTGGCGGTGGCGCTCGTGTGGGGCATGGGCGGCGGCACCAACTGGCTCCTGTCCCACGTCGCGCTCCAGCGCCACGCCCCCGACGAGGTCATCGGGCGGCTGGCGGCGCTCGACGAGCTGCTGGTGACCGCCGCCATGGTGCTGGGCGCGTTCGCCGGCGCCGCCGCGGTCGCTCACGGCGGGACCGAGCTGGCGGCGCTCGGCGGCGCGGCGCTGGGGGCCGCCGCCATCGCCGCCGCGGCGCTGGTCGTCGCCGCCGCGCGACGGGCCGAGGGCGGCGCGGCGCGGGCGATGGGGTCGGCGCCTGGGCCGGCCTCAGGCGAACGGGAGCTGGCCGAGGAGGTCGCGCTTGCCGAGGTCGACGCCGCAGTGGCGCAGGATCGCGTACGCGGTCGTGAGGTGGAAGTGGAAGTTGGGGAGCACGAAGTGATCGAGGTAGTCACCGCCGCGCATCGCCTTGCCCTGCATCCAGGCGTGGGCGCAGGCGCGGTCCTCGGCGCCGACGAACTGCCCGCGATCGAACGAGCCCACGTAGGCGATGCAGGTGTGCAGGCGGGCGCGCAGGTCGGCGAGAGTCTTCTCGGTGTCGGGGTGGGACGGCGGCTCGGTGCCGGTGAGCTTGGCGCAGGCGTACTTGGCGGTGTCGCACGCGGCCTGGAGCTGGCCGCGCAGCGGCCACTGATCGGGCGCCAGCCGCCACTCCACGTAGAGCTCGGGATCGAACGTGCGGGCCTCGGCGTGGGCGACCGCCTTGTCGAGCCAGCGGTCGACGTTGCCGAGGAGCTTGGTGAAGACGGGGACCGTCGCGTCGAAGAGGTTCATCGCGCTCATGCTACCAGCGGCGCCGCGTGAGCGCGGGCGCGGTATGCTCGCGCCGACGTGCGAGCACCGGACAAGGCAGCGCTGTGCGCCGAGCTGATGGCGCAGCTCGAGGCCGCGCTGGCCGCGGCGACCGCCGCCCACCAGGCCACCGTCGAGGGCGCGACCCACGCCGAGTCGCGAGCCGAGAGCGACAAGGACACCCGCGCCCTCGAGCAGACCTACCTCGCTCGCGGCCAGGCGCTGCGGGTGGCCGAGCTCCAGGCCGCGCTCGCCGACCTCGCCGCCTGGCGTCCGCGCCGCTTCGCCGCCGACGACGCCGTCGCGCTCGGCGCCGTGATCACCATCGACGAGGCGGGGGCCCAGCGCGTCCTGTTCCTCGCGCCCGCCGGCGGCGGCAACACCCTCGCCGGCGACGTCCAGGTCGTCACGCCCCACTCGCCGCTGGGTCGCGCGCTCCTCGGCAAGCAGGCCGGCGACGACGTCGAGCTCCCGCGCCGCAGCCTGGAGATCGTGTCGGTCCGGTGATCAGTCGGTGCCGCCGCTGGCGCCGGGGAGGGGGACGACGGCGAGAGAGTCGAGGCCCTCGAGGCGCTCGCGGTTGCGGGCGGCGAGGTGGGGGCCGGCGGCGGCGCCCTGCTCGTAGGCGGCGCGGGCCTCGTCGAGGCGGTCGAGGTTCTCGAGGGCCATGCCGAGGTTGTTCCACATGTACGGCTCGACCGGGTCGCCGTCGACGGCCTGCTCGAGGGCGTCGACCGCGTCGCTCCACTTCTTCTGGAGGATGAGGGTGTGGCCGAGGTTGTTCCAGGCGTGGCGGTTGGTCTCGTTGGCCTCGATCGCGCGCTGGAACGAGCTGGCGGCGTCGTCGAGGCGGGCCATGCCGAGCTCGGCGCGGCCCAGCGTGTTCCACGCCGTCGACCAGTCGGTGCGCAGCCGGGTGGCCTCCTCGGCGTGGGGCCGGGCGCGGCCGGGCTCGCCGGCGGCGAGGTAGAGGCGCGCCAGCTCGACGCGGGCGGTGGCGTTGCGCGGCCAGCGCGAGACCCCGGCGTGGAGCACGGCGATGGCGCCGTCGCGATCGCCGGCCTTGGCCTTCGCCGCGGCCTCCTTCATCGCGTCGTCGATCGAGGTCGGCGCCGGGACCTCGACGGGCAGCGGCGGTCGCTCGGCGCGGGTGATCGGCGCGGCGGCGCCGGCGTCGGCGGCGACCGGCGCGGGCGCGGGCGCGGCGTTCGGCGCGGCGGCGTCGGGCGACCTCGGCGCCACCACCGGCGCGGGCGGCTTGACCTTGGGCTCGACGCTGGCGCGGGCCGGCTCGACGGGCGCCGGACGCGGCGGGTCGTCGCCGCAGGCGCCGAGCCCGAGGGCGAGCGCGAGCGCCGCGGCGAGAGTGGGGCGGGAGAGCGGGGAGGACATGGCGGGACTCCGGGGATGAGGATGGGGGGGAGGGGACGACTGGCTGCTACAGCAGGTCGCGTGCCATCCCACATCGACCGCCATGTGCGCGGATCGAGCCGGCGCGCGGCAGCAGCGTGCGCGCGGTGACACGCCGTGCGCGTCGCCGCGGCCACGGAGTGAGCCGGTCTCCCGAATCCGAACCGAGTCCCGCCGACTCCGCCCCTTCGGGGCCCCGCTCCTGACGAACGGCGCCGGCAAGCCCCCCGGACAGCCCTCACGCGACGGCCGCGGCTTGTCGGCCTTCGACACGCCCTCGCTGGCGCTCGGGCGGCTCAGGCCGACCGGAGCGATGGGCTCGCCGTTCGTTT
>CAADGB010000132.1 GCA_900696455.1 uncultured delta proteobacterium | reverse complement strand
GTCGGCGCCGGCCCGGGCGGCGGCGGCCCGGGCGGCGGTCCCGGCGGCGCGAACGGCGGCGCCGACAGCGGCACCGACGCCGGCATCGCCGCCGAGCGCGCCGCCCCGAGCTGCACCGCCAGCGCCGCCAGATCCTCGCCCAGGCGCTCCATCGTCGGCTGGCGGTGCGCCGGATCCTTGGCCAGCGCGGCCATGATGAGGTGATCGAGCGCCGGCGGCAGCCCCAGATCGGGCCGGCGCGCCATCGGCGGCTCCGGCGCGTCGGTGAGGTGCCGGCTGAGGATCGCCATGACCGTCGGGCCCTCGAACGGCAGGCGGCCGGTGACCATCTCGTAGAGCATCGCGCCCAGGGCGTAGACGTCGGTGCGGCCGTCGACCTGCTCGCCGCGGATCTGCTCGGGCGCCATGTACTGCGGCGTGCCGATGAGGTCGCCGGCGCGGGTCATGGCGTTGACGGTCTGCCGATCGTCGTCGCGCAGCTTGGCGATGCCGAAGTCGAGCACGCGCACCACGTCGCGGTCCTTGCCGCGCTCGGTGAGCATGACGTTGTCGGGCTTCAGATCGCGGTGGACGATGCCGTGGGCGTGGGCGTCGGCCAGGGACGCCGCGATCTGCTGGGCGACGACCACCGCCCGCGCCGGCGGCAGCGGGCCCTCGTGGGTCATGACGTCGCGCAGCGACCGCCCCTCGAGGAACTCCATGGCGATGAACAGCGCGCCGTCGGCGTCCTGGCCGAAGTCGTAGATGTTGACGGTGTTGGGGTGCGACAGGCGCGCGGCCAGCTCGGCCTCGGCGTTGAAGCGCCGCACCAGGCCCGGATCCCGCGACAGCTCCGGCCGCAGCACCTTGATGGCGACCTTGCGCTTGAGCGAGAGCTGCTCGCCGCGGTAGACGGCGCCCATCCCGCCCTCGCCGAGCTTGGCCAGCACCCGGTAGCGGCCGGCGACCTCGCGCCCCACCAGGTCCGGCGCCTGCGCCGGGATCGCGCCGGTGAGGTCCTTGTACGAGGGCTCGGTCCCCGTCGAGGCGCGGCCGCATGCGCCGCAGAACCGCGCGTCGTCGGGCCTGGCGGCGCCGCAGTGGGGACACCTCACGATGGGTGCGAGTATACGACGCGGATCACGGACCGTGCGCGCCGGGCGCCGCCGCGTTACGTTCGTGCCGTTGCGGGGACACCTCACGGCATACGCGCTGGCCGGCCTCGTCGCCGGCGGACTGGCCGCCGCCGGCGGGGCCGCGGCCCAGCCCGAGCCGGCCCCCGAGGGGCCGCCGGCGCCGCCGACCCCCATCGATCACGTCGACCCGACCTTCGGGCCGATGATCACGATCGAGGACATCCGGGTGCTCGGCAACCGCTCGACCGCCGAGCGCCTCATCCTGCGCGCCGTCCCGCTCCGCCAGGGCGAGCGCCTGCGCGCCGCCGATCCCCGCCTGGTCGCCTCCCGCTTCAAGGTGCTGGCCCTCGGCTACTTCCGCGAGGTCACGATCTCGCTCGAGAAGGGCAGCTCGCGCGGGCGCGTCATCGTCGTGGTCACCGTCGTCGAGCGCGGCACCGTCGCCCTCGACCGGCTGTGGTACGGCTCGAGCGAGCTGGCGCCGTACTGGCTCGGCCTGGCCCTCACCGAGCGCAACTGCCTCGGCACCGGGCTCTCGGTCGGCGGCGGCCTCGTCCACGCCGGCCACGGCGCGATCACCGGCGCCCGCGATCAGTGGGGTGGCGAGCTGCGGCTCGGCGCCGGCGGCCTCGGCGGCACCCGCTGGGGCGCCCACGGCGCCCTCCAGCACCAGCGCGGCAGCGAGGTCTACCGCGTCGCCGGCCCGCCCGGCTCCGACGCCCGCGCCGACCTCGCCGCCTTCCGCTACACCCGCACCAGCGTCCGCGGCGGCCCCAGCTTCGACCTGACCCCGACCCTCGGCCTCGCCGCCGACCTCCGGCTCGAGCGCCTCGACGCCGCCGTGCCCACCGGCGAGCGCACGCTCGACGACGGCCGCACCGTCCCCCTCGACCTCGGCCTGCGCGACGGCCGGAGCCGGGTGGTGTCCCTGGCCTTCGGCGTCGACCGCGACACCCGCAACGATCCGGTGCTGCCCCACGAGGGCAGCCGCGTCGAGGCCCAGCTCGAGGTCGGCAGCGAGCTCCTCGGCGGCAGCTACGACTTCGCGGTGGCCCTGGCCCGCTACGAGCGGTGGTGGCCGGTGCGGCCGCGCCACGCCCTCGGCGTGCGGGTGGCGGCCGGGGTCGTGCTCGGCGACGCCCCGCGCTTCGATCGGATCCACGTCGCCGACGTCAACCGCCTCCTGACGCCGCGGGTGATGGGCATGACCGTGGCCGCGGCCCCGCCCCCGGACCTCCTCGGCACCGACAACGCCGACGGGGTCTACGGCCAGGTCGGCGGCAACCTGATCGGCGAGTGGGCGTACCGCTGGTTCCGCCGGCCGCGCTCGATCTACGGCGGCGATCTGTTCGTGGCCGCCGGGGTGTGGGGCCTGCACGACGACGGCGCGGTGCGGGCGATCGGCGCCAGCGGCTGGCGCGCCCTGCCCGTCGATCTGGTCATCGACGCCGGCCTGCGCATCGACACCGAGCTCGGCATCTTCGAGTTCACGGTGGCCAACGCCCTGGGCCGGGTGCCGCGGTGGTGACCCACGCGCTCGCGCTCGCGGCCGGGGCGGCGGTGGCGCTCGCGGTCGCGGCCCGGCCCGCCCACGCCCAGGACGGCCGGGTCGAGCGCCAGACCATGAAGTTCGTCGAGCAGGGCAGCTCGCTCTACGTCACCGGCAACGTCACCAGCGTCTTCGACGCCAGCGCCTACGAGCGCCTGGAGAACGGCCTGCCGTCGACGGTCGTGGTGCGGCTGTGGATCTACCCCGAGCGCAAGCCGCGGCCGGCCGGCTTCGTCCTCCTCCACCGCCAGTGCGTCTACGACCTGTGGGGCGAGACCTACGCCTGCGCCGTCAACGGCCCGACCGGCCGCCGCACCTACAAGGTCAAGTTCCGGGCCGAGGCCCTCAAGCTGCTCACCGCCCTCGACCAGGTGCCGATCGCCGACGTCGCCGACGTCGCCGTCGAGGAGCGCTACGTGCTGGCGGCGATCGCCGAGCTCAACCCGGTCAGCAAGGAGACCCTGGCCGAGGTCCGGCGCTGGCTGTCCGACGGCCGCGGCGGCGGCCTCGACCGCGGCGGCTCGTTCTTCGGCTCGTTCGTGTCGGTGTTCGTCAACCTCAAGATCCCCGAGGCCGACCGGGTGGTCCGCGTCCGCTCGCAGCCGTTCTACCGGCCGCGGCCGGCGACGCCGCCGAGGGCGCCGTGAAGCGCACCGACTTCCTGCGCCGCCGGGTCAGCCTCCAGGTCAAGCTGGTCGCGATCCTGATGGTGGTGGTGCTGACGCCGTTCGCGGCCTCGGCGCTGTTCATCGATCAGGTCGGCAAGGTCGCCGCCAACTTCGCCGCCGGCGAGGCCGCCGCCCGCGATCGCGCCGTGGCCAAGGCGCTCGACGCCCACCTCGAGTGGGTGGCCCTGACCAAGCAGCTCCACGCCGAGGTCGCCAGCCTGCTGGCCCGGGTGCCGGCGATCGCCGCGGCCGATCCGGCGGCGCCCCTCGACACCCTCCTGGCCGAGCAGCGCCAGCTCATGACGATCCGCCTGGTCGCCGCCGACGGCGCCGAGCTGGCCCGCGCCGCCCGCCCGCCGCCGCCGGCGACCACCCCCTACCCGGTGGTCCACCCCCTGGCCGGCGGCGCCACCCTCGAGGTCACGTTCGCGATCCCCGACCACCTGCAGGCCGACTACCAGGAGCTGGCGGCCGCCCTCGACGTGGCGCGCAAGGTGGCCCAGGTCCGCACCGCCCTTCCGTCCGGATACCGGACGGCGTTCCTGGCCCTGGTCGGCACCGCCGCCCTCGCCGTGGTCCTGGTCGGGGTCTTCGCCGCCAACCGGGTCACCCGCCGCATCGCGGCCCTGGTCGAGGTGGCGCGCGCGGTGTCGCGGGGCGCGGGCGAGGCCCGCTCCCGCCTCGCCGGGCGCGACGAGATGGCCGAGCTCGGCGTCGCCTTCGACACGATGCTCGACGACCTCGGTCGCCAGCGGCGCGAGATCGAGTACCTGCAGCGCATCGGCGCCTGGCAGGACGTGGCCCGCCGCCTCGCCCACGAGATCAAGAACCCGCTCACCCCCATCCAGCTCGCGGTCCAGCAGTGCGTCTCGACCTACGCCGGGGACGACGCCCGCTACCGCCGGCTGCTCGCCGACACCGGCGAGATCGTCGAGGAGGAGATCGCCGGCCTGCGCCGCCTGGTCGACACCTTCCGCACCCTCGGCCAGTTGCCGCGGGTCGAGGCGGCGGCGGTGCCCCTGGCCGACATCGTCGACGAGCTGCGCCTCGACCCGACCTTCGCCGAGCGCCTGGAGGTCCGGGCGTCGGACGCGCCGCTCTCGCTGCGGGCCGACAAGCTCCTGCTCAAGCGGGTGCTGGCCAACCTGGTCGAGAACGGCATCCACGCCGGCCAGGAGGCGGGCAAGGCCGGCGCGGTCACCGTGGCCTGGCGCGCCCCCGCCGGCGGCCGCATGGCGACGATCACGATCGACGACGAGGGCAAGGGGGTGACCGGCGACGCCCGCGAGCGCATCTTCGAGCCCTACGTCACCACCAAGGCCACCGGCACCGGCCTCGGCCTGGCCATCGCCAAGAAGATCGCGCTCGAGCACGGCGGCTCGCTCGCGGTGGCGGCCGAGCCGTCGCCGGCCGGCGGCGCCCGCTTCGTCCTCACGGTGCCGCTCGCGGATTGATCGCGCGGCCGGGGGCCGGCGGCGTACAATCCCGGGTCATGCGCAGGCTCCGGTGGGTGTGGCTCGGCCTCGGCGGCGCCGCCGCCGGCGCCTGCCTGCCCACCACCTCGCACCAGTGCGAGACCGCGGCGCAGTGCGGCCCGGACGGCACGTGCGAGCCGGGCGGCGCGTGCAGCTTCCCCGCCGCCGACTGCCCCGGCGGCCGCCGCTACGGCGAGGGCACCGGCCCCCTCGCCGGCCAGTGCGTCGCGGACGGCGGCGCCGACGCCGCCGATCCCGACGGGCCGCCCGCGGTCGACGCGGCGCTCGACGCCACGCCGCTGGTGCCGTGGAGCGACGGCCACCACGGCGACCTGACGATCGGCCTCGCCCAGGCTCGCCTCAACAGCTACGGGATCGTCGTCGTCGACGCCGCGGCCGGCGCCACGACCCTGACCGTCCTCCGCACCAGCGGCGCCAACGTCGGCGCCTGGAACGACGACTTCGTCGCCGGCGACCGCGTCGTGGTGTGGCGCACCACCGGCCTCGCCGATCTCCCGTCGGGCGGGGCGTCGCCGGTCACCGTCGACGGCGAGGTCGGGCGCTGGTTCGCGACCCGGGTGACCGCGGTCGGTGGCGGCCAGCTCCAGCTCGCCGCGCCCCTGCCCTTCGCGGTCCCGGCGCTCGGCTCCCAGGTGGTGAAGGTGCCCGACCTCGCGACCCTGACCGTGCCGGCGGGCCGCACCGTCCTCGCCGAGGACTGGCGCGGCTCCTGGGGCGGCGTGATCGTGGTGGCCGCCGAGGCGATCGTCCTCGACGGGCGCCTCGCGGCCGACGGCGCCGGGCTGCGCGGCGGCCAGGCCGAGGACTTCGGCAACTTCACCGACTGCGTCGCCCTCGACGGCCGCTCGCCGGGCGGCGGCGGCGCGGCCAAGGGCGAGAGCCTGGTGCCGTCGCGCTACGGCTCGAACGGCCCGGCGGCCGGGCGCGGCAACCTCCTCCACGGCGGCGGCGGCGGCAACTGCCGCAACGCCGGCGGCGGCGGCGGCGGCGGCGCCGGCCGCGGGGGCGCCGGCGGTCACGACCTCGGCGGCCGCGAGGTCGGAGGCCTGGGTGGCGCCGCCCTCGTCCACGATCCGGACACCCACCTGGTGGCCGGCGGCGGCGGCGGCGCGGGCGAGGCCAACGGGTCGGCCAACGGCCACGGCGGCGCCGGCGGCGGCGTCGTGCTGGTGGTGGCGCGGACGGTCACCTGCGCCGGCGGCGAGCTGTCGGCCCGCGGCGCCGACGGCCGCTCGCCCAGCGCGACCGACGGCGGC
>CAADGB010000131.1 GCA_900696455.1 uncultured delta proteobacterium | reverse complement strand
GCCGAGGCGGAGGCCGCGGAGCAGGCGGCGAAGGCGAAGGCCGAGGCGGAGGCCGCGGAGCAGGCGGCGAAGGCGAAGGCCGAGGCGGAGGCCGCGGAGCAGGCGGCGAAGGCGAAGGCCGAGGCGGCGCCCGCTCGCGAGGAGGCCGCGGTCGTCGTCGGCGAGGCCCAGGGCGAGCGGTCTGGAGAGATCCGGATCAAGCGACCGACCGAGGCGCCGGCGGCGGCCGGGCCGTCGATCGTCGTCGCGGACCTGGCCGAGACCCGGGCCGAGGCCAGCTCGATCGCCCAGGCCGCGGCCGCCGCCGCCGAGGCGGTCGTGCCGTCGCCCCGCGCCCGCCGCCGCTCGAGCGCGCCGCCGCCGGTGGCCGCCCGGCCGGCCGCCTCCGAGGCCGAGGCGGCGCGCGCCGACGCCCAGGCCACGGCGAGCGCGGCGACGGCCGCCTTCACCGACGACGAGGAGGCCTTCTTCCAGGCCGGGGCCAAGGTCGCCCACGGCGGCGAGGAGCCGGCCGAGTCCTTCGACGATCTGGACGTCGGCTACCAGCCGGTCGGCTTCTGGGACCGCCTGATGGGGCGCGGCAAGCGCGCTGGCAAGGCGGCCGGTGGCCCCCGTCCCGGCGTGAGCGGCGGCAAGGGCGGCGCCGTGGGCGGCACCAAGAGCGGCGCCGTGGGCGGCGACAAGGGCGGCGGCGCGGGCGGAGGCAAGGGCGGCGCTCCGCCGCCCAGGAAGCCCGGACGGAAGCGCTGACGGTCGGTCCGGCGGGGCGCGACCGCGTCGCGCCGACGGTCAAGCCGGCAGAGCGCGTGAAGGAATCAAACGCGCTGGTCGATCGGTCGGTCCCGGCGATGCCGGTGCCGACCTGAGTCAGCAGAACTCGGCTCGCTTCGCTCGCCTCAGGCGCCGTTCCAGACCAGCTCGACGCCGCCGCGCGCGCCCCACATGCGCAGCGCCATCCGCCGGGCGCCGTCGCGCAGCACGGCCGCGGCGCGGGGGAAGGTCGCGACGTACACGGTGGCGAAGTCGCCGACCTCGGGCAGCTCGGCGCGCAGCACCTCGATGGGCCGCCGGTCGCGCACGATCGACGTCGGCGCGGTCTCCACGCCCGCGTCGTCGACCAGGGCCACCCGCCACACCGAGCGCTCGCCGCGGTGGAGGTCGTTCTCGCTGCGGTCGTAGGTGGTGACCACCAGGACCACCTCGTAGTCGCCCTCGGCGCCGGCGCGCCCCTCGGCGAGCCGCTGGTCGCGGGCGGCGCCGGCCAGCCCGCGGATGCGGGCCTCGCGCCCGGCGTGGGCCGCGCGCCACGCCGGCGAGCGGAAGGTGGCGTGGAGCTCGAGCGCCTGCTGGTAGGGGCCGCGCAGGATCGCCGAGCGCGTCCAGGCGCGGGTGACGGCGTCGTAGTCGCCGCTCGCCTCCGGCCACGCCGGGCTGAGCGACACCGGGCCCGGCGCCTTCGCGCAGCCGGCGCCGAGGCCGACCCCGACGCCGCCGAGGCTGACGGCGAGGGCGAGGGCGAGGGCGACGGGCCCGGCGCGGCGTCCCGGCGCGGCGTCCCTCAAGGCAAGAAGTCCTTGCGGGTGAACAGCGGGTAGAGCGGGGCGTGGGCGACCACCGCGTCGCGGCCGCCCTCCAGGCGGTCGACCAGCGCCACCACCGCGGCCACCGTCAGGCCGCTGGCCACCGCGCGCTCGATGGCGCGCAGGGTCGAGGCCCCGGTGGTGACGACGTCCTCGAGCACGACCACCGGCCGCGCCGGATCGAGGCGGGCCGCGGTCTCGAGCCACTGATCGGTGCCGTGGCCCTTGGGCTCCTTGCGCACGATGAAGGCGTGGAGCGGGCGGGCGGCGGCGAAGCTGGCCAGGCTGGTGGCGGTCGCCAGCGGGTCGGCGCCGAGGGTGAGGCCACCGACCGCCCCGGCGTCGGGCGCGACCACCTCGATCACGCGCCGGAAGAGCTGGCCGACCAGGGCGCCGCCCTCGGCGTCGAGCGTCACCCGCTTGCAGTCGATGTAGAAGGTGGAGCGCGCGCCCGACGACAGGGTGACCTCGCGCTCGGCGAAGGCGTGGACCCGCAGGAGCGCGAGGAGGCGGTCGCGCTGCTGGGCGAAGACGGGCTCGGCGAACAGCGTGTCGACGGTCATCGGCGGACCCACGCTACCACGGCCTCCGCCGGCCGGCGGCCCGGCCAGCGCGACCCCGATCACGCCGGCCGCCGTGGTTGACGCCCGAGGTGTCCGGGGTACATTGGCGCACCCCGTGCACCTCGTCGACGAAGCCGACTCCGTCCCGATCGCCTCCATCGACGATCTCGTCGCGCACTTCCGCGGCGCCGAGAAGCCGCGCGCGGCGTGGCGGGTCGGCACCGAGCACGAGCTGTGCGGCGTCCGCGAGCGCGGCCCCGCGGCCGGGACCGCCCCGGCCTACGACGGGCCCGACGGCATCGGCGCGGTGCTGGCGGGGTTCGCCGCTCGCGGCTGGACCCCGGTCGAGGAGGGCGGGCACGTCATCGCCCTGACCCGCGGCCAGGCCCAGGTCACGATCGAGCCCGGCGGTCAGCTCGAGCTCGCCGCGCGACCGGTGTCGCATAGCTGCGATCTGGTGGGCGACCTCCGCGACTACGTCGCCACGCTCGCCGAGATCTCGCGGCCGCTCGGCCTGGCCTGGCTGGCCATCGGCTTCCGCCCCTTCGGCACCCGCGCCGACGTGCCCTGGATGCCCAAGCAGCGTTACGACGTCATGCGAGCCTACATGCCGACGGTGGGCTCGCGCGGTCTCGACATGATGCTGCGGACGGCGACGGTGCAGACCAACCTCGACTGGAGCGACGAGGACGACGCCGGGGCCAAGCTGCGCTGCCTCATGAGCGTGACCCCGATCCTCACCGCGCTGTGGGCGGCGTCGCCCATCGTCGACGGGCAGGTCTCGGGCTTCCAGAGCTACCGCGCCCACGTCTGGCGCGACACCGACAACGCCCGCGCCGGCCTCCTGCGCTTCGCCTTCGAGGACGGCGGCGTCTACCGCCGCTACGTCGAGTGGGCGCTCGACGTCCCCATGTACTTCGTCCACCGCGGCGGCTACCGCCCGGTGCGCGACCTGACCTTCCGCCGCTTCCTGGCGGAGGGCTGGGAGGGGGCGCGGGCGACCCGCGCCGACTGGGCGCTCCACCTGTCGACCCTGTTCCCCGAGGCGCGGATGAAGACGTACATGGAGGTCCGCGGCTGCGACTGCGGGTCGATGGCGATGACCGCGGCGCTGGCGCCCCTGTGCCACGGCCTCCTCTACGACGACACCGCCCGCGCCGCCGCCACCGCGCTCACCGCTGGCCTCGACTGGGACGAGCGCCAGCGCCTCGCCGACCTCGTGCCGCGCGCCGGGCTGACGACGCCGGTCGGCTCGACCACCCTCGGCGCCCTCGCTCGCGAGCTGGTCGCGATCGCCCGCGACGGCCTGGGCCGGACGCTGCCGGGGGTGCGCCCGCTGCTCGCGCCGGTCGCCGAGATCGCCGAGAGCGGGCGGACCCAGGCCGACCAGATCATCGAGCGCTGGACCGCCCACGCCGGCGACGTGCCGGCGCAGATCCGCGCGCTCGCCCACCCCGGCCTCCACGCCGAGGCCGGGGACCTGGCGCTGGCCGGCTGCTGAGGCCGGTCCTCGCGAGCCCGCGGTGGCGACCAGACCGTCCGGCGTGCCGGTCCGAGCCGCTCCTAGCGCGCGACCAGGACCGAGCAGGGCGCGTGGCGGACGGTCGCCTCGGCGACGCTGCCCAGGATGAGGCGGCGCAGGCCGCGCCGGCCGTGGCTGCCGACCGCCACCAGGTCGGCCCCGACCTTCTCGGCCAGATCGCACACCGCCTCCCGCGGGTGCTCGTCGACGACGTGGATGCGGAACGTGACCGGCGCCCCGGCGTGGACGGCCACCGCGGCCTCGCCGCGGGCGTGGGCGTCGGCGACGAGCTCGGTCGACAGGTTGTGGAAGTCCTCGGCCAGCACCGGGTCGACGCCGGGCAGCGGGCGCAGGAGCGGCATGTGGTAGCAGTGGACGAGATCGATCACCGCGCCCGGCTCGGCCAGCTCGACGGCGCGCGCCAGCGCGATCGTGGCGCCGGGCGAGAAGTCGGTGCCGACGACGATGCGGGCGAAGCCGTGATCCGGATCGCCGGCCCGCGCCACCAGCACGCTGATGTCGGCCTGACGCACGACGTGCTCGGCGACGCTGCCCAGGAGCCAGCGGCGGAGGCCGGTGCGGCCGCGCGAGCCGGTGACGATCAGATCAGCGCCGCCCTCGGTGGCGGCGGCGACCAGGGCGTCGTCGGCGAACTCGTCGACGATGAGCTGCGACACCGTGGCGCCGGTGGCGGCCGCGACCCGCTCGCGCATCGCGCCGAGCTCGTCGCGGTTGGCGCTGAGGCGATCGTCCAGGACCTTGACCAGGGCGGCGGCGGTGGGCGCCATCGACGCCGGGACCTCGGGCTGCTCGGGGACGTTCGCGGCGAAGACGAGGACGACCTCGGCGCCGTGGCGGGCGGCGATCTCGCCGGCGCGGCGGGCCGCGACCTCGCTCCCGGGGGTGAGGTCCATGCCGACGACGATCTTGCGCAGGGCCATGACCCGGTTGTACGCGATCGGCCGGGGCGGGGCACGCCGGCGACGGGCCCGATCACGCGGCGTCGGGGGGGCGGCGGCGGGGCGACCGGCCGTCAGTCGTCGTCGATGTCGATCTCGATCTCGATCTCGTCGTCGTCATCGACGTCGATCTCGACCGACGGCGCGCGGGGCGCCGCGACCGGGGCCGCCGCGCGGTGGGCGACGCCGGTGGGATCGTCGCCGAGATCGAGGCCGGCGAGGGCGGCGTCGAGATCGCTGGCGGGCGGCGGCTCGGTGCGGGGCGGGAGCCGGGGCGGGGGCGCGGTCGGGGCGGCTGGCCGCGGCGGGGGCTCGGTGCGCGAGCCCGGCCGCGGCGGCGGCGGGGGCTGGGTGCGGCGCTGCGGTCGGGGCTGGGCGTGGGCGATCGCGCGCGGCGTGAGGGTCGGTGGCGGGGTGAGCGCGGAGCGGAGCTCGCGGGCGTCGAGCGCCTCGGCGGCCACCGCCGACGGCTCGACCCGGCGCAGGCGCTCGCGCGCCGCGTGCTCGTCGCGCAGGCGCTCGCGCTCCTCGTGCTCGCGACGCAGGCGCTCGCGCTCCTCGTGCTCGCGACGCAGGCGCTCGCGCTCCTCGTGCTCGCGACGCAGGCGCCCGCGATCCTCCGCCTCGCGAGCCTGTCGCTGCCGCTCGCGCTCGATGCGCTCGCGCTCGATGCGCAGGCGCTCGCGCTCGCGCTCCTGCCGCTCGCGCTCTTGCCGCTCGCGCTCTTGCCGCTCGCGGGCGAGCCGGTCCTCGTGGGCGCGGAGCTCGGAGGTCGCGGAGCGGGCGCGGGGGGGCGGCGGGGCGGTGACCTGGCGCCGGCCGCGGGTGGTGGCGCCGGGGCCGCCGGGGCGAGGGGGCGGGGCGGGGCCTGCGACGGAGGCGGTGGCGGCCGGCGGGGATCCGGGCTCGGCGGCCGCGACGGGCACGGGCTCGGGCTCGGATCCGGATCCGGGCTCGGGTTCGGATCCGGGTCCGGATCCGGGTCCGGATCCGGATCCGGATCCGGGTACGGGCTCGGGCTCGGGCTCGGATCCGGATCCGGGCTCGGGCTCCGATCCGGATCCGGGCCCGGATCCGGGCTCGGGCTCCGATCCGGATCCGGGCCCGGATCCGGGTTCGGATCCGGGCCCGGATCCGGCCCCGGCCTCGGGCGCCGGCTCGGCGAGCGGCCCGGGCGCGACGGCGACCGGCTCGCTCGCGGGGGGCTCCGCCGCCGCGTCGTCGACCGTGGCGGGGAGGGCGACCGGCTTCGGCAGGGTCGGGGTCGGCAGGGCGTCGGGAGTGGCGCGCGGACGCGTGCGGAGCGGGACCGCGGCGCCACCCACGACCCCGGCCAGGCGCTGGCTGACGTCCTGGAGCGTGACCTCCTCGACCACGATCCCGCCGCCGAGGGACACCAGCTCGTCGTCGAGATCGCCGCCGGCGAGCGTGCGGGCGAGCGCGACGCCCGCGCGCACGTCGACGTCGGCGTCGAGGTCGTCGCCGAGGGCGAGCGCCGGCGCGGGCGCGGCGGCGACGAGGTCGGCCGGCGCGGGGCGGGCCCGGGCCG
>CAADGB010000130.1 GCA_900696455.1 uncultured delta proteobacterium | reverse complement strand
GGCGGCGACGCGGCCGCCGACGCGCGCGGCCCCCGCGGCCCGCCCCCGCTCCGCCCGCCGCCGGGCGGCCTGGGTCACCGGGCCACCAGCGCGACCACCGCCTCGGTGTGGTCGCGCAGCGAGCTCACGAACCGACCCTTGCCGGGGACGTCGAGCAGCATCACCGGTCCGAAGCGCGGGAAGTGGACCTCGAGCTCGCGCACGCCGCCGCTGGCCGCCCGGGCGCCGGCCTCGAACGTCGGCCGCGACAGCGGCTTGCCGTCGACGAAGACCTCGGACAGGAACTCGAGCGGCGCCACCCACCCGGCGCCGTCGCGCTGGATGCGGTCGCGGATCGCGCCCGGGAACGCGTCGCCGGCGCGGAT
Source organism: uncultured delta proteobacterium (assembly GCA_900696455.1). GTDB lineage: Bacteria > Myxococcota_A > Polyangia > Haliangiales > Haliangiaceae > UBA2376. The sequence continues at coordinate 13,411 of CAADGB010000130.1, read as the reverse complement.
GACCTGATCCCAGTCGCGCTTGCCGAGCGCGGCCGCCACGTCGAGGTCGAAGCGCTCGGCCGGGAACACGATGACCACCGCGCCGGCGATCTCGGCGGTCGTGAGCGGCGGCCCGACCGGCTCCGGCGGCGGCGGCGCCTCGGGCTTCGGCGCCTCGGGCGTCGTCGCCTCGGCGCGGCCGCGCGCCGGCGCGGCGCCGCTGCTGGCGGCGGCGGGGCGGGCGGCCTCGACCCGCGGCGACGCCGGCGCGCCCGGGATCAGCGAGAACCGCTCCATCGCCGCGAGCTGCTGCTCCATCGCCAGCGACCGCCGCTGATCCCAGGTGCCGTCGGCGGCCAGCACGTCGACGACGATCAGCTCGCCGCGGCGCTCGACGTTGAGGCCGACGGTGGCGGCGAGGATGGCCTGGTCGTCGAGCTCGTCGAGGCGCTTCTCGTAGGCCATGATCTTGGCCTCGAACTCCTGCTTCGAGAGCTGGCTGGCCCGCCGCTTGCCGTCGATGTCCACCGTGGGGTCGAGCGCCCACGCCAGCAGGCAGATCGCGCGCAGGTCGCGCGCCTCGCGCGCCACCAGCACCGCGTCGCCCCAGGCGCCGAGCGCGAACAGCCGGCCCAGGCGCACCGGCAGCGCCTCGCACATGGCGATGAGCGCGTCGCGCGCCGGCCGCAGGTCGACCGCGACCAGCGGCTCCTGCGGATCCTCGCGCAGCGGCTGACTGTCGTCGATGATGAGCAGGCGGCGCTCGCCGCGGCGGCGGAACGGCATCGACGGCGACAGCTCCATCTCCATGCGGGGATCGAGCATGTCGGGGTCGAGCAGCTTGCGCTGCCGGGCGACGTCGAGGCCGCCGAGGGCGTCGATCAGCGTCTGCTGATCGATCTGGGCCGACTGCTGGAAGATGAGGTCGGTGACCAGGCTGTCGAGGGCGAGCATCTCGCCCGTTCTTACAGGTAGCCGCTCCGCTGGCGCAAGAGCCACTCCAGGCCGAGGACCAGGAGGGCGAGGGCGATCAGCAGGGGCCGGCTCCACAGCTCGACGTCGGCCCGCCGGTCCACGCGCACCACCCGCGGCTCGTCGAACGGCAGGTCGGCGGGCAGGCGGTCGATCGCGCCCAGCGCGCGGCCGCCGCTGCCGAGGGCGATGCGCGCCAGGTGCTCGGGATCGCCGGCTGGATGATCGAGCTCGGCCGTGGCGTCACGGACCAGGAAGATGTCGGTGGCGGAGATCGCCTTGCCCGCGATCTGGGCGCTGGCCTCGACCCGGTAGGCGCCCGGCGGCAGCCGGGTCAGCTCGTGCACGCCGGTGCCGTCGTCGCCGGTCACGAGCTGGGCGGCGCCGACCTCGACCGCCGCCGCCGGCGAGGCGCCGCGCTTCCACGTCAGCGTGACCTTGCCGCCGGCCAGCGGCTGGTAGTCGCGCCCCGACATCCGCACGGTCAGCCGCACCGGCGCCCCCGGTCCGTACTCGACGGCGTCGCTGTCGACGTGGAGGTTGCGCAGGTCGGGATCCTGGATGAGCCAGCGGATCGCGTTCTCCCACAGCCGGGTGTAGGCGCGGCCGTCGTCGCCCGGGCGGGCGGCGGCGACGAAGCCCCACCGCCACAGGCTGTCGGTGGTGATGGCCAGGCTCTTGCCCTTGCCGTAGTCGCCGACCACGACCACCGGCATCGGCTTGCCGCGCGCGGTCTTGAGCCGGGGGTGGACCGCGAGCACGGTGGCGTCGGGCCGCGGCCCGACGATCAGGTTGACGCCCTCGAGGGCCGGCAGCGCCTTCCACGCCGCGACGTTGTCGGTCACCGCGTAGCGCAGGGCGGTCACCGGGTGGGACTTGCCGGCGGCGGTGAGCTCGGGCGCGAAGCCCTGGGCGTCGACGAGCGGGGTCGTCGCCCACGGATCGAGCAGCTCGACCGGCAGCGCCGCCGCCACCGGCGTGCCGTGGTAGCCGCCCGACGAGAACGACATGCTGCCGCCGAGCATGGCCAGGCCGCCGCCGCCCTCGACGTAGCTGCGGATGTTCTCGAGGTAGTTGCCGATGCCGTAGGGCAGGAACTCGAAGTTCTGGAGGACGATGAGGTCGAACGACGGCAGCTCCTGCTCGAACAGCTCGCGGGTGGGGAAGGGGATGAGCGACATCTCGTCGTTGGGCACCAGCGAGATGTCGTCCTGGGTGCGGAGGATGAAGAACGAGATCAGGTCGACGTTGGGGTTCTCCTCGAGCATCGCCCGCAGCGCCCGCACGTCCCACGACGGCGCGCCCGCTACCTGCAGGACGCGGATCTTGTCGCGGATGACCCGGATGACGAAGGCGCGGGCGTTGTTCGAGGCCACCGCCTCGTCCCGCGCCACCGGCACCGAGATCTCGTAGAGGTAGCGGCCGACCCGGGGCGGCGTGACCTCGAACACCACCGTGGCCTCGCCGTCGGCCGGCAGCTCGACCGACTTCTGGCGCACGACCTCGCCGTCGGCGGACAGCGACACCATCACCGAGCGCGGCCCGTACCCGGTCGAGCGGATCACGGCCTCGAGCCGGACCACCGTGCGCACGAACGCGAACTCGTCGGCGTGGACCCGCGCCACCGCGACGTCGCGCAGCCCGGGGCGGGCCGCCCACACGGTGTGGACGCGGGTGTCGAGGGCGCGCAGGAGGTCGCGCTGGGCGCCCTCCCCGTGGCCGGCGTCGAGGTCGCCGCTGCCGGCGCCGTCGGACACCAGCACCACGCCGGCGAGGTCGCGGCCGTCGTAGCGCGCGCGCACCGCCTCCAGCGCCTTGCGCACCAGGGTCGCGTCGCCGGTGGGCGCGGTGGTCGCCACCCGGTCGAGCGAGGACGACGCCAGCACGTCGCTGAACGTGTAGACGTCGACCTGGTGGCGCTGTCGCCACGCGTCGAGGCCGTCGCCCGAGGCGTCGAGCAGGCGCCGCACGCGCTCGGTGCGGGTGGGGCCGTCGGGCGTCTCGCGCAGGCCCATCGAGCGCGAGGCGTCGATCAGGAGCGCCACGCGGTTGGGCGCGCGCGCGACCTGGCGCAGCTCGACCGCCGGCTGCAGGAAGACCACCAGCGCCAGGCAGGCGGCGGCGGTGCGCAGGCCGATCATGGCCGCGCGCCGCACCGGGCCGGCGCCGCGGCTGCCGCGCCAGGCCAGGATCGCGATCGCCACGACCGCCAGCACCCCCAGCGCCAGGCCGCGCTGCCGCCACGGCGCCAGCATCACCCAGCGGAACTCGTTGAAGTCGGCGGTGCGCGGCGCGGCCAGGCGCACCGTCAACGCCACCGCGGCCTCGACCGCCAGCGCGCCGCCGGCGGCCGCCGCCACGCACAGGAGCGCCGTCACCGGCGCGCGCGCGCCGCGTCGCCGCAGCACGAGGGCCACGGCCACCGCGACCACCGCCAGGGCGGCCAGCGCCGCGCGCACGGTGCCGTCGAGGAGCGCGATGGTCACGGGCTCACTTCGACCCGGACCCGGGCACCACCGCGCCGTCGTCGGGGCGCCACCGCCGCCGCCGCATGATGAACGGCACGTGGACCTGATCGGTCTTGTAGTCGAGGCACAGCGCGTACATCGCCAGGTTGACGCCCATGCGGAACGCCAGCTCGCGCTGCCGCTCGCCGCCGGGCAGGCAGGCCAGCTCGTAGTTGCCGAGGTTGTCGCGCACCCACGCGCCGCCGAGATCGTTCTGGACGTAGGCGATGACCAGCCGACCACCCCGGGTCACGCCCTCCATCACCGGCGACAGCGCCAGCCGCCCGAGCGGCCGGTCGAGGAGGTAGAACGACTTGTAGACGACGTGGTCGGCCGGGACCAGCTCGAGGCCGGCCGCCGGCCGCGGGTAGAGGACGTCGACCAGCGCCCGCACCGACTTGTCGAAGGCGCCGTCGGTCGAGCCCTCGGCCGAGTCGACGAGCAGGAAGCCGCCGAAGGCGAGGAAGCGCCGCAGCGCGCCGACCGCGGCCGGGCTGGGCAGCGCGAACTCGCGGTCGCCAGCCAGGTACAGCACCGGGGTCTCGTGCAGCCGCGGCGAGTCGAGGGTGACCAGCGGCGACTCGAGGTCGACCTCGATCGAGGTCCGCTTGTCGAGCTCCCACAGCAGCCGGCGCAGGGCGGCCGGCCGCGGCGGCTGATCGCGGGCCAGCACGAGCTGGCCGAACCGGAAGCGCGACCCGGGGCCGATGGCGCGCGCGCCGCGCGGCCGGCCCAGGATCATCCCGGCCCCGGCCGCGAGGGCGGCGGCGAGCATGCGGCGGCGCGTCGTCACGCCACGAAGATAGCAGGCCCGTGATACGGTAGCGGCCGATGAGAACGTCCGTGGCCTGGCGCCCCGGCGCCGACCCTGGCCGGCCGACCGCGCGCACCGCGTCCGCCGCCGCCGCCGCGCCCGGGACGCTGGCCGCGCTCGCGGCGCTGGCCCTGATCGCGCTCCCCGCGCTGACCGCGCCCGCCGCCGCCGGCCCCGGCGAGCTGGCGCCGGTGGTCGAGCCCGACGACGACGGCGGCGACGACGGCGGCGACGGCCCGCGCCGGGCGGGCGAGGTGCCGTCGGAGACCGGCGCTCAGCCGGTGGGGGCGACCCGCGACGGCCACAAGGGCCAGCTCGGCGTCTCGGCCCAGGTCGTCTCGGGCAGCCGGTTCATCAAGACCTGGGACGCCGCCGACTTTTGCGGCGATCGCGGCGAGAGCGCCACCGGCAACGCCACCTACTGCTTCGGGCGGGTGCCGGTCGCCCTCGATCTCACCCTCAGCTACGGCCTGACCGCCCACCTCGAGCTCATGCTCGAGCTGCGCTTCGGCCTCGAGCGCGACTTCGGGGCCACCGCCGCCAGCGGGGAGGGCCCGCGCCTCCGTCACTACTCGCCCGGCGTGCGCCTCTACTTCAGCGAGCGCGGCGTCCTCAAGTTCTTCTCGACGGTGCAGGTCGCGCTCGACGCCACCGGCTACCAGGACGCCAGCGGCACCGGCCGCGGCGTCGACGTCGCCCTCCGCAACGCCAACGGCCTGTTCGTCGACTTCCACGACGCCTACGGCGCCTACGTCTTCTTCGGCGAGGAGCTGGCCTTCCGCCGCTGGCTCGAGGCCGGCCTCGAGTTCGGCGTCGGCATCCAGGGCCGCTACCCCTGATCCCGCGATGGCTCGCCCGGCACCCAGCGACGACGCGGTCATCCGCGCCACCGACCTCGCCAAGACCTACCGCACGCCCTTCCGGCGCAAGAAGGTCGAGGCCCTGCGCGGCGTGAGCTTCGCCGTCGGCAAGGGCGAGGTCTTCGGCTTCCTCGGCCCCAACGGCGCCGGCAAGACCACCACCATCCGCCTGCTCATGGGCCTGTGCTCGATCACCGCCGGCAGCGCGAGCATCCTCGGCCAGCCGGTGCCCAGCCGCGAGGCCCGGCAGCGCCTCGGCTTCCTGCCCGAGCAGCCGTACTTCTACGACTACCTCGACGTCGTCGAGCTGCTCGATCTCGGGGGCCGCCTGTTCGGCATCGCCGCCGCCGAGCGCCGCCGCCGCGGCGATCGCCTGATCGAGCGGGTCGGCCTGCGCCACGCCCGCGGCCTCGCCCTCAAGAAGTTCTCCAAGGGCATGATGCAGCGCGCCGGCCTGGCCATGGCCCTCATCAACGACCCCGACCTCGTCGTCCTCGACGAGCCGATGAGCGGCCTCGATCCGGTCGGGCGCAAGGAGGTCCGCGACCTCATCCTCGAGCTGCGCGACCAGGGCAAGACCGTGTTCTTCTCGTCGCACATCCTGTCCGACGTCGAGCAGATCAGCGACCGGGTGGCGATCGTGGTCGGCGGCAAGATCCAGGACGTCGGCCGGCCGCGCGAGCTGGTCGGCCACGCCCCGCTCGGCACCGAGGTCCTGCTCCACCTCACCGCCGCCGGAGACGTCACCGCCGGCGCCGCTGCCCCCGCCGACGCGCTCGCCGCCGCCACCGCCGCCATCACCGCCCGCGCCGACAAGGTCCGGGCCGAGCGCGACGAGCTCCTGGCGGTGCTGGGCCCCGGCGCCGACGTCGACGACTTCCTGGCCTTCGCCCGCGGCCACGGCGGCAAGGTGGTGAGCGTGACCCCGCGCTACGAGACCCTCGAGGACCTGTTCCTGCGCCGGGTCGAGGCCGCGCGCGCGCCGGCGGCCCGGGAGGCGGCGTCATGATCGGCCGGCTGTGGGCGATCGCCCTCAACACCTTCCGCGAGGCGGCGCGCATCCGGGTGCTGTACGGCATCCTGGTGCTGGTGGTCGGCGCCAACCTCCTGGCCATCGTCCTCGGCGAGATGTCGATCCACGAGCAGGCCCGGGTGGCGCGCGACATCGGGCTGGCCGGCATCTCGCTGTTCGGCGCGCTCACCGCGATCTTCCTCGGCGTGTTCCTGCTCTTCAGCGAGGTCCAGCGCCGCACGATCTACGCCATCATCTCCAAGCCCATCGCCCGTGCCGAGTTCGTCGTCGGCAAGTACCTGGGGATGGCCCTCGTCCTGTCGGTGCTGGTCGCGCTGTTCGCGGTGGCGATGGCCCTGCTCCTGGCCTCGCAGGGGGTGGCGGTGTCGGCGGCGGTCGGCAAGGCGGTGGTCCTGGCCTGGTGCGAGGTCCTGACCGTGGCCGCGATCGCGGTCTTCTTCTCGTCGTTCTCGAGCCCGTTCCTGTCGGGCATCTTCGCCCTCGCCCTGTTCGTGATCGGGCGCGTCACCCCCGACCTGCGCAACGCCGCCGCCGGCGCCGACGCGCCGTGGATCCGCACCGTCGCCCGCACCACGCTCGAGATCGTCCCCGACCTCCACCTGTTCGCGGTGTCGGGGCGGGCGGTCGACGGCGAGCACGTCACCGTGCACGGCGACTTCGTGTCGTGGGGCTACGTGGCGTCGGCGGCCGGCCACGGCCTGCTGTGGATCGCGGCGCTGCTGGTCCTGTCGTGCGTGATCTTCCAGCGCCGCGAGTTCGTGTGAGCGGCCCCGTGCTAGCCTGACGGCCGTGGCCGCCGTCTCCGCGAGCGTCGCGCACGCGTTCCTCGACGACGCCGCCGGGGTGGCGCGGCGCTGGATCGAGGCCCTGCTCCATCGCAGCGCCCGCGGGCCCGACGCCATCGAGGGCGTGCCGCGGTCGCGGTGGGCGGTGTCGGCGGCCGACGCCGTCCGCCTCCTCACCGCCGCCGGCCGCCCCGCCGGCGACGCCCTGGCCGCCGACGCCGACGCGGCGTGGGCCCGGCTGCGCGCCGCGCGCGATCCCGACCTGCCGTTCGTCGTCCTGGTCGCGGCCCTCGACCTCGACGACGCCGCGGCGCGGGTGGTGGCGCTCCTGGCCGCCCTCGAGCACGACGCCGACCTCGAGCGGGCCTGCGCCTTCGTCTGGGACGACTTCACCCGCAAGCGCCCCGACGCCGGCTTCGTCGTCGACGCCCTCGCCGGCGCCGACCCCGAGGCCCGGGCCCGGGTCCGCGCCGCGCTGGCGCCCGACGCGCCCCTGCGCCGCTACGGCGTCATCCAGGTCGGCGCCACCACCGACGTCGAGGCGGCGTCGCCCGCGCGCCGCGCCGTCCGCCTCACCGATCGCGCGGTCAGCCACCTCCTGGGCGACGACAGCTTCGACGTGACGATCGAGGCCGTGGCCCAGGTCATGGGCCCGGCGGCGGTGGCCGACCTCGTCCTGCCGGCGGACACCGTCGCCATGACCGGCCGCGCCCTCGCCCGCGGGGCGCGGCCGCGCCTCCTCCTCCACGGCCCGGCCGGCACCGGCAAGCTGCTCCTGGTGCGCGCCCTCGCCGCCGCGTCCGGCCGCCCGGTCCTGCGCGTCGACGTCGGCGAGCTGCTGCGCGCGCCCGAGCGCCTCGACGATCGCCTGACCCGCATCGCCCGCGAGGCGGCGCTGCGGCGGGCGATCACCGTCCTCCGCGCCGGCGCCACCGCCGACGACACCGCGCCGCCCGCCGACGCCGCGCGCCTCGTCGAGCTCGTCAACCGCCTGCGCGGGCCGGTCGTCCTCACCTGCCACACCCGGCCGGCGTGGCTGGTCCACGCCGTCCCCGATCTGGTCGAGGTCGGGGTCGCCGCGCCGCCCATCCGCGCCCGCGTCGCGCTGTGGGAGCAGGCGCTGGGCGACGAGCGGCACCTGGTCGGCGCCGACGCCATCGGCGCGGTCGCGGCGCGCTTCGCCCTCGGCGGCGAGGCCATCCACCGCGCCGCCGCCCGGGTGCGGGCCCAGGCCCACCTCCGCGCTCCGTCGGCGCCGCGGGCCGACCTGCCGGTCCTCACCGAGAGCGCGCGCCTCATGCTCCAGCACCGGCTGGGCACGGTGGCGCGGCGGGTGAGCCCCGGCTTCGCCTGGGAGGATCTGGTCCTGCCCGAGGACACCCTCGAGATCATCCAGGAGTTCCTCGGCTTCGCCCGTCACCGCGCCCGCCTGCTCGAGGAGTGGGGCTTCGAGCGCAAGCTGCCCTACGGCCGCGGCGTGTCGGCGATCCTGGCCGGCCCGCCCGGCACCGGCAAGACCATGGTGGCGCAGCTCGTCGCCCGCGACCTCGGCTACGACCTCTACGTCATCGAGCTGTCGCAGGTGGTCAACAAGTACATCGGCGAGACCGAGAAGAACCTGGCCCGGGTCTTCGACGAGGCCGAGCGCTCGCACGCCGTGCTGTTCTTCGACGAGGCCGACGCGCTCTTCGCCAAGCGCACCGAGGTCAAGAGCTCCAACGACCGCTACGCCAACCTCGAGGTCAACTACCTCCTGCAGCGGATGGAGAGCTACGACGGCGTCACCCTGCTCGCCACCAACCTCGAGCACGGCATCGACGAGGCCTTCAAGCGCCGCGTCCGCTTCACGGTGCAGTTCGAGATGCCCGAGCCGCCGGTGCGCGCCCAGCTCTGGCGCAGCATGTTCCCGCCCGAGACCCCGCTGGCCCGCGACATCGACTGGGATCGCCTCGCCCAGCGGTGGGAGATGGCCGGCGGCTACATCAAGAAGGCGGCGGTCCGCGCCGCCGCCCGCGCCATCGCCCGCGGCCCCGACGCCATCGTCACGTTCGCCGATCTCGAGCTGGCCGCCACCCTCGAGTACCGCGAGATGGGGCGCATCGGCTGAGCGGCGGCTGTGCCGCGCGTCGGCTAGAGCACCGAACGGTTTGAATGCCGTTGCGAGACGCGGACTTGTGAGGCAGATCCGGGCGCACGCCCGAAGCGCAGCGACGAGCGTAGTGGCCCTACGTGAGGAGCGAGCATCGGACGTACGCCCGGAGGTGCCCGCAAGGTCGCGTCGCAGCAGGCACTTCAAACCGGTCGGTGCTCTAGGCCGGCGGCGGGGCCTCGGCGGGCGCGGCCTCGGGCTCGGGCGCCTTCTCGACCGGCATCAGCGTCCACGCGCGCTCGGCGGTCTGCTTGCCGATGCGGCCGTCGGGCTTGAGGCCGTGGTTGTGCTGCCAGTTGGCGACGGCGTTGGGGTCGGGCGCGCCGTCGGCGCCGCGGCACGCGAAGCCGGTGGCCATGTTGAACATCCACACCTCGTCGGGGTGGTTGGCGTTGTAGGCGCGCGCGCGCACCACCCAGCCCGGCTCGACCTTGTCCTCGGCCTGCTCGGTCGGCGCGGGCGCCGGCGCCGACTCGGTGGTGCCGGCCGGGGTGGCCTCGGCGGCCTGCTCGGCGACGACCGCCGGCGGCGTCAGCTCCTCCTTCGGCTCCTCGTGCGGCTGCGCCGCGCGGCGCTTGAGCACGTCGAGGGCGCGGACCACGGTGTCGTTGCCGAGGAAGCCCGCCGCCGCCTGCAGGATCTGCTCGTGCAGATCGGGGTGGCGCTCGAGCAGATCGGCGAGCCCCTCGGCGTCGCCGGCGGCGAGCATCGGGAGCTGGAAGAGCAGCACGTCGTTGGCGGCGGGATCCTGGGCGCGCTGCTCGCTGGCGGGGGGCGCCGCCTCCTGCTCCTTCAGGGCCTGCTCGGCCCAGGGCTGGAGCTCGGCCTGGGGGGCGATGGTGAAGTCCTTGGCGCTCGACATGGGAGGATCCTCCGGGGCTCGTTCGGCTGGCAGTGGCTCGCCTCAGAATACGCTGGATCGACGGCCGATCTCCCCCGGGGATCCCGGAGATGGACCGGGCCGGAGCGGGGGTGGACCGGGGAGGTCCGCGGCGCCGGACCGCAGCGCCGGACCGCAGCGAGTGACGGGGGCGCCAGCGGGGCCAGACGGGCGAGATGATTCGCGATCTCTTTACAAGCCGGGGAAGCCGCCCTACGTTTCGCCATCCCGAAGGGGGATGCATCATGGGCAAGAACCTGGGAGCGCAGGTGATCGGGCTCCTCGAGCACGATCGCGTCGATCTGCGGGCCGCCGCCGCCACCGTCCTGGCCGCGGTCGGCGACGGTGACGCCACCGTGCAGAAGGGGCTGGTGGCGCGGCTCCAGGACGGCGACGGCATGGTCCGCCGCATCGCCCTCGAGGGGCTGGTGGCCCAGGGCGCCACCGGCATCGCGCCGCACCTGGTCGCCATCCTCAAGGGCGACGACGAGGCCCTGGCCGAGCGCGCCGCCCAGGTGCTGGCGGCCCAGGGCTCGTCGGCCGAGGGCTCGCTGCGCAAGGAGCTGGGCCACGGTCCGGTCGGCGCGCGCCGCGCCATCGCCCAGCTCCTGCTCCGCCGCGGCACCACCAGCGCCCTCGAGGCGCTCCTCGATCAGCTCGGCGATCCCGAGCTCGGCGAGCAGGTGCTGCAGCTCGTCCGCCACGAGCTCGACGCCGGCGACGACAAGCTCGCGGACCTGGTCTTCAAGGCCGCGACCGCGCGGGTCGGCGACGCCGGCAAGCGCCTCGACAAGGAGCTGACCCGCGTCGAGAAGGAGCACGGCAAGGCCGCCGCCGGCAAGGCGTCGGGCCAGGGCCAGGGCCAGGGCAAGGGCAAGGCGGCGCGCAAGGGCAAGGCCGCCGCCGGCGACGGCGCCGCCGCGCCCGCCTTCGACCCCACCCGCGATCCGGCGGTGGCGCCGATCCTCGCCGAGCACACCGCGCTCCTGCGGCTGCTCGGCTACCTGGCCCGTCCGGCCTCGCAGGGCCTGCTGGTCGCGCAGTCGGCCGAGGGACGGCCGCGGCCGGTGCGCTTCGCCGCGATCGCCGCCCTGCGCCGGATCGTCGCCGCCAGCGAGGCCCGCGGCACCGAGACGGCGATCGAGGCGCTCATCGAGTACGCCGACGGCGACGACCTCGGCATCGCGCAGGCCGCGATCGACACCCTGCGCGGCGCGCGCATCCCCGAGAAGCTGGCGCGGCCGTTCGCCGCGCTCGCCCGCTCGAAGAACCCGGCGGCGCAGAAGCTGGCGATGGAGCGGCTGCCGGCCGGCGGCGGCGCCGGCGCGGTCAAGGCCCTCATCGACGCCCTCGGCGGCGACGACGTCACCGCGCGCGACGCCGCGGCGCGCGGCCTGGCCAAGGCTCCCGAGGCGGTGCTGCCGCTGGTGCGCGCGCTGCTCGCCGCCACCGACGCGCACGTCGCGCGCCGCTACGCCGGCGCCCTGCGCTCCCACCGCGGGCACGTCTCGAGCACCGCCCTCGACGAGCTGGCGGCGGCCGCCCACGAGCACCTCGAGCGCCACGCCCGCGGCAAGGCGAGCGCCGACTCGATCCTCCTCGAGCGCATCCTGACCGAGGTGATCGCCGACGTCGCGCCGCAGAAGCACGTCGAGCTGCTGTTCGAGCGCGCCCGTCGCCTGCGCAAGGCCGGCAAGCCCATCGAGGCCTTCGCCGCGCTCAAGCCGCTCCTGCGCAGCCGCGCCGACCTCGACGCCGTGATCGACGACGACGCGCGCTTCTTCCTGGCCGTGCTCGGCCTCAACGCCATGGGCCAGGGCATCCTGCGCGCCTCCCACGCCGACGACCCGGTGCTCGAGCAGTTCGGGCGCCTGGCGGCCAAGGGCTACCCGGTGGCCGGGAAGCTGGCGCGCGAGAAGGACGTCGACGACGCGGAGCTCTACGGCCTCGGCTTCCGCCTGCTCGAGTCTCCCGAGGAGAGCGGCAAGGAGCTGGGGGCGGAGCTGCTCCAGGGCATCATCGACGAGCGGCCGCGCTCCAAGCTGGCCAAGTCCGCCCGCAACAAGCTCAAGCTGACCGGCTACCTGGACGACTGAGCCCGGACGTCCGCCGCCCCGGACGTCCACCGCCCCGGGGGGGCCGCCTCCCCGGACATCCGCCTCCCCGGACATCTGCCCTCCGTCCCGGCCCGGGAGTGGGCCTGACAGGCGCTGGCCGATCCACAGGGGACCTGCCACGGTCCACGCACGTTTCACATCTTGTCCACAGACGGGGTCGGGTGCGGACGACAGCGCCAAACCCGCGTCATGGCGGGACTTCCTACATGTAGGAACCCCGGTTACACCGCCCCACGGTCAGTATGGTCCGCCACCGGCCCGGATGCGCTCGATGAGGGCCTCGAGGCGGGCCTGGGTCGGGGCGTCGGTGTCCAGGATGCGCACGCCGAACCCGGTCGGGAACGAGTCGGCCTCCGGGCTCCCGGGCTCGACCACGCGCGCGACCACCACGTCGAGCGCGATGCTCTGGTCGTAGTCGAACAGCTCGAGGTGGAGGCGCGAGCCGGGGCGGAACGGATAGGAGTGGGCGACCTTCGTGTAGAGGAAGAGGCCCGAGCGTGAGAGATCGCGGGTGCGGAAGACCAGCTCGTGGCCGCCCGAGGCGGCCCTCACGAACGCGTCGACCTGCACGCGCTCGCCGTCACGCGGCGTCTCGGGTGAGCCCATCGCCACGATCCTACCAGAGCGGGACCTCGTCGGGCACGGCGGGGTCGGTCCATAGAAATGGGTCCGGTGCCGTGCTACTGCTAGGGCGGGTCGATGGACGTCCGCTGCGAGAAGTGCAACACCGAGTACGAGCTGGACGAGGCCCGGCTCAAGCCCGGTGGCGTGACCGTCAAGTGCACGACGTGCGGTCACATGTTCAAGATCCGCAAGCGGTCGCCGACCCAGGGCGGGATCCCCGTGGTGCGCGCCGGCACTGCCTCGGCGCCACCGCCGCCGCGGGCCCCGACGGCGCCCGCGCCGCGCGGGCCGACCCCGGCCCACGGCGTGCCGCAGCCGCGGGCGCAGACCGGCTCGGGGCCGGTCACCGGCGGCGAGGGTGAGCGCAACTGGATCCTCCGCCTCGACAACGGCGAGACCCGTCAGTGCCGCGAGCTCGGCATCCTCCAGCAGTGGATCATCACCGGCCTGGTGTCGCGCGAGTCGATGATCTCGCGCAGCGGCAAGACCTGGAAGCGCCTCGGCGACATCGCCGAGCTGTCGTCGTTCTTCGTGGTCGCCGACGAGGCGCGCGACGTGCGGGCGCAGCGCGAGTCGGGCCAGATCACGCCGCCGCGCGGCGGGCCGCCGGCGCCCGAGCGCGAGACCGTGGTCGAGCCGGTGCGCGGCACCGGCACCGGTCGCCACGCCGCGCCGCCGCCGGCGCCGCGCG
>CAADGB010000129.1 GCA_900696455.1 uncultured delta proteobacterium | reverse complement strand
GGGGCCGACGGCGCGTTCGCGGGCCCGGGTGCGGTGGGCGGCGGGGCCGCCGGCGGGGCGCTCAGGTAGCGCGTCGTGACCACCGCGGCGGCGGCGCCGGCGACCGCGGCCAGGAGCAGGGCCGCGGCCAGGATCGGGGCCAGGCGGCGCGACGGGCGCGCCGCGGTGGTCGCGCCGGGGCTCGACGCGTCGGCGCCGTCGACGCCGGTCAGCGCGGCGTCGACGATCGCGCTCACCATCGCCTGGGCCCGGGCCTGGGGCAGCCGGCGCGCCGGCCCGGCATGATCGTCGAGGCGCCCGAGCAGCGCGGCCGCCAGCTCGTCGTCGCCGGAGGTCATGCGGACCCGGGTGGCGTCGTCGGTGCCGGGGCGGCGCTTCACGGCGTCCCTCCCGGCGTGCCGGCGGGCGGCGCGGCGGCGGCCTCGGCGTGGAGCGCGCGCAGCTTGCCGATGCCGATGCGCAGGCGGCTGCGCACGGTCTCGAACGGCACCGCGAGCTCGTCGGCGATCTCGGGCACCGACAGCCCGAGCACGTGGTGGAGCACGACGACGTGGCGCTGGTCGTCGGGGATCTGGTCGAGCAGGCGCACGGTCGCGCGCCGCGCCGCGTACTCGTCGGGCGGGCCGTCGGGGTGGGGGACGCTGGCCAGGTCGGCGCCGGCGTCGAGCCGGGCCCGGTCGCGGCGGGTCCGGCGCACGCCGGCGAAGGTCGCGCGCACGGCGACCCGGTCGGCCCAGGCGGTGAACGAGCCCTCGCCGCGGTGCGACGGCAGCCCGCGCACGATCGCGATCATCGCCTCCTGCGCCAGGTCGTCGGCGTCGCCGTCGCCGCGCACCAGGTAGCGCACCAGGTTGCGGACGCGGGGCAGGAGCTCGGTCACCAGCGCGGCGAGGGCCTTGCGATCGCCGGCCTGGGCGGCCGCGACCCTGGTGTCGACGGCGCTCATCGCGGCCTCCCGGACGGTGGCGAGACGCATCCTGCCTGGACGGAGGTCGGGACCCGGGCGATCGGGGCAGGGACGGCGCGGCAGGCGGCGAGGGGCATGGGTGGTGGGTGGAGGTGGGAGCCGGCGCGCGGCGGTCAGAACGGATCGACGACCACGCCCAGGCCGAGCCGGGGCTCGACCGGCCACGGGCGGGCGATGGTGGTGAAGGTGCCGCCGGCGGCGACGCCGAACTCGGGCGGCCGCGCCAGCAGATCGACGCCGAGCGCCAGCTCGAGCCAGGCGCCGCGGCCGAGGTGGCGCGCGGCGCGGACGGCCGGCGTCGCCGCCGGCGTCCAGGTCGCGCGATCGGCGGTGGGGGCGAGGTCGGCGCCGGTGGCGGTGGTGGCGCGGCCGAAGCGGGTCATCGCCAGCGCCACCTCGACGCCGGTGCGCCAGCGCGCCGCGCCGCGCGGGTGGCGTCGGGCGCCGCCGACGACATCGAGGCCGAGCGCGAGGCCCAGCTCCTGGCGCTCGATCGCGATCGTCGCCATGGCGCCGCGCAGCTCGATCGCGGGGCGGTGGGTGAGGGTGATCGCGGCGTGCCACGGCCCACCGGCGACGCCCAGGCGCGCGGCGACGCCGTGGTGACCGGCCGGCGCCTCGCCGTCGAGGATCCCCGACCAGGAGACGGCGGCGACCGGGCGCAGGGGCCGCACGCCGCCGAGCCCAGCGCCGGGGGCCGCGGGCGTCGCGCTCGCGTCGACGGCGCCGGGGGGCGCGCCCGCGTCCGCGGCCCGGTCGCGCCCGGTGCCGGCCGCCGGCGCCGGCGCCGCCACGTCGATCTCGCCGCCCGCCACCAGCCCGCGCAGCACGCCGCGCACGATCACCGCGGCGGCCTCGCTGGTCGCCGAGCCCGACATCGCGCCCAGGCCGGCGTCGACCCGCCGCACCAGGACGCGCCGCGCGTCGGGATCGGCGACGTGCACGATCACGTCCTCGCCGTCGCGCTCGAACCACACCACGGCGCCCGCCTGGTGCTGGCGGGCCAGGGTCCGCGCGCGGGCGAGCTGCGGCGCCAGCGGCGCCCGCGCCATCGCGCTCGCCGCGCGCACCAGCGTCACGTCGAGATCGGCGACCTGGCCCTCGACGCGCGCGAGCAGCTCGTCGTCGCGCTCGCTCGCCACCACCAGCACGCGCAGCGGCGACGCCGCCGCGACCGCGGGCGCGCACACCACCGCGGCCACCAGCATCGAACGCCACCACGGCGCGGGCCAGAGCGGGCTCACCTCGGCACTCTAGCCGACCGCGCGCGCGCGCGCGTGGGTGGGGCTTCCCCACCCAGCCGGGGACGAAATCCCCGTCGGAGATCGTGACGATCGCGGTGACCCGATCCGGCGCGCGGGCGCTCTGTCGTCGGTGGAGCCACCATGTCCACCACTCGCCCTCCCGCACGTCCCCCGACGCCCGATCCGGCCTGCGCGTGCGCCGGCCACGGCGACACGCCGCCGCCCTCGATCCTGCCGGGCGTCCTGCCGCTCGCGCCGCCCCCGGCGCCGCCCCTCGCGCCGCCCCGGGCGACCCCGCTGGCGCCGCCCGATCGCGAGCCGGCCGCGCCGGCCGAGGCGCCCGCCGCGCGTCATCGCTGGCTGCCCGACGTCACGCCGGCCGATCTCCCCATCGCCGATCCCGACGACGATCCGACCGATCCTGGCGAGCCGCCGTTCGCGGCGCGACGGGAGCCTCGTCGCAGCGTGAGTCGACGCGGCTTCACCGCCGGCCTCGGCGCGGCGCTCCTGGCCGCGCCCTTCGTCGGCCTCCTGACCCGCAGCCGCCGCGCCCGCGCCGCCACCGGCGCCACCGCCCGCCGCCTGGTGGTCTTCTTCTCCCCCAACGGCACCGTGCCGGCGCGCTGGCGCCCGGTCGGCACCGAGACGGCGTGGTCGTTCCCGGCGGGCAGCATCCTCGAGCCGCTGGCCAGCCACCGCCAGCGCCTGATCGTGATCGACGGCCTGCAGTTCGTCGGCGCCACCAACCACGAGGGCGGCATGGCGGCGATGCTCACCGGCTCGGGCGCGGCCGGCGATCCGTCGCGCGGCATGTCGGTCGACCAGTACGTGGCGGCCGCGATCGGCGGCGGCACCCGCCTGCGCTCGCTCGGGCTCGGCGTCGCGACCTCGGCCTGGGGCGGCAGCGTGCAGACCCGCATGAGCTACAGCGGCCCCGGCCAGTACGCGCCGCCCGACGACAGCCCGCGCGGCGTCTACAGCCGGCTCTACGGCGACGCCGCGCCCGGCGGCACCGACCTGGCGCTGGCGCGCCGGCAGAGCGTGCTCGACGCCGTCAAGGGCGACCTCGCCGACCTGCGCGGCCGCCTCGGCGGCGAGGAGCAGCGCAAGCTCGATCAGCACCTGACCTCGCTGCGCGAGCTCGAGCGCGGGCTCGGCGGCGGGACCTGCGACGGCGGCACGCCGGTCGCCGACCTGCCGATCTGGGCCAACGACAGCTTCCCGGCCGTCGGCCGCGCCCAGACGGACCTCCTGGTCGCGGCGCTGGCCTGCGGCGCGACCCGGGTCGCCTCGATCCAGTGGGCGCACACGGTCGCGCCCCAGGTCTTCACCTGGCTCGGCCACGGCGAGGGCCACCACGCCCTGTCGCACATGGACGACGGCAACACCGCCGGCGTCGCCGCCTTCGTCCAGGCCGAGCGCTGGTTCGCGACCCAGTTCGGGCTGCTCCTCGACAAGCTGGCGGCCGCGCCCGACCCCGACGGCGGCGGCTCGCTCCTCGACACCACGCTGGTGGTGTGGGCCAAGGAGATGGGCGACGCCCGCGCCCACGTCTGCACCGACGTGCCGTTCGTGCTGGCCGGCGGCGGCGCCTTCACGCCCGGCCGCTACCTGCGCACCGGCGGCGCGCCCCACGCCCGGCTCCTGGTCTCGATCTGCCACGCCCTGGGCCTGGCCAACCCCACGTTCGGCAACCCGGCCGCGGGCGCCGGCCCGCTGGGAGGGCTGTGATGCGCGCGTCGTCCGTCGCCCCGCCCCTGGTCGCGCTCGCCGCGCTCGTCGCCGCCTGCAGCGGCGAGCCGACCTCGCCGTGTCCGCCCGACGAGGCCTACTTCGAGGCCCGGGTGTGGCGGCCGGTGCTGGCCGACCGCTGCGCGATCTGCCACAACCCGGGCGGGCTGGCCCGCGGCTCGGCCCTGGTCCTGACCGCGCCCGGCGAGGACGCCGGCGTCGACATGGGGTCGAACCTCGAGCGCGCGCGGCGGATGGCGCTGGCCACCGAGGACGGCGAGCCGCTGCTCCTGCGCCGGCCCACCGGCACCGGTCACCCCGGCGGCAGGGTGATCGCGCCCGGCTCGCCCGAGCACCGCGCGCTGGTCGAGTTCGTGGCCCGCGTCCGCGGCGAGGCCGGCGCCTGCGACGGCGCCCTGGCCTGCCAGGCCGGCGATCCGGGGCCGCGGCTCCTGCGCCGCCTGTCGCGCGACGAGTACGACAACACCCTGGCCGCGCTGTTCGGGATCGAGACCCGCTACGCGCCGGCGCTGGTCGCCGACGTCGTCGTCCACGGCTTCGACAACAACGCCCGCGCGCTCGCGGTCACGCCGCTCCTGGCCGAGCAGCTCCGCCAGGCCGCCGAGGAGGTCGCGGCGACGGTCGCGGCCCGCCCCGAGCTGGCCTGCGCCGGCGATGGCGCCACCTGCGCCCGGACCTGGCTCGAGGGGCCGGGGGCGCGGGTCGTCCGCCGCCCGCTCGTCGCCGGCGAGCTCGAGCGCTGGCTGGAGGTGTACCGGACCGGGCGCGAGCTGGCGGCGAGCGGCGTGGCCCCGCACCGCGCCGGCATGGAGCTGGTGCTGGCCGCGATGCTGCAGTCGCCGACGTTCCTCTACCGCAGCGAGCTGGGCGAGCCCACCGGCGACGGTCGGTTCGCGCTGACCTCGTTCGAGATCGCCAGCGAGCTGTCGTACTTCCTGTGGGCGGGGCCGCCCGACGACGCGCTGTGGGCGGCGGCGCTCGCCGACGAGCTGCGCGATCCGGACCAGATCGAACGCCACACCCGCCGCATGCTGGCGTCGCCGCGGGCGCGGGCGTCGCTCGATCGCTTCACCGCCCAGCGGCTCGGCGTCGACCAGCTCGAGCACGTCGCCCGCGACCCCGCGCTGTACGCGGCGCTCACGCCGTCGGTGCGGGCGGCGATGGGGGAGGAGGTGCGGCGCCAGGTGGCGGCGGCGGCCCAGGGCGGCGCGACCCTCGCCGATCTCCTGGCCGGGGCCAGCACCCACGTCGACGCCGAGCTCGCCGCCTACTACGGCCTGCCGGCGCCGCCCGCCGTCGACGGCGCCGGCTTCGGCGTGGTCGACGCCCCGGGCCGGGCCGGGCTCCTGGCCACCGGGGCCGTCCTCACGACGCACGCCCGCGCCAGCTCGTCGTCGCCGATCCACCGCGGCAAGCTGGTGCGCGAGCGCCTGCTGTGCCAGCCCCTGCCGCCGCCACCTCCCGGCATCAACGCCGAGCCGCCGGCGCACGATCCGAGCCTGACCACGCGCGAGCGCTACCGCCAGCACGCGGAGGACGCGGCGTGCAGCGGCTGCCACCGCCTGATCGATCCCATCGGCTTCGCCTTCGAGCACTTCGACGGCATCGGCCGCTGGCGCGCCGACGAGGGCGGCCTGGCCATCGACGCCACCGGCGAGATCGTCGCCAGCGCCGGCAGCGACGGCGCCTTCGACGGCCTCGGCGAGCTCGGCGCCCACCTCGCCACCAGCCCCGGCGTGGCGGGGTGCTTCTCGACCCAGTGGGCGCGCTGGGCCTACGGCCTCGACGACGACGTCCAGCTCGGGTGCCTGGTCGAGGAGATCGAGGCCGGCTTCGCCGCCCGCGGCCACGTCGTCGAGGATCTGATCGTCGCGCTCACCCGCACCAGCCACGTCCGCTTCCGCCGCGACGCCGGTGGTGGCGGCGATGGTGACGGCGGCGGAGGAGGCGACGGCGGCGGCGACGGCGCCGGCAGCGGCGGCGGCAGCGGCAGCGGCAGCGGCGGCGGCAGCGGCTCCGGCTCCGGTGGCTCCGATCCGGGCGACACCCCCGGCGTCACCGCGGCCGTGGTCGTGGACGATCGGTGGGCCACCGGCTACTGCGCGCGCGTGGTCGTGACCAACACGACCGCGGCGCCGGTGGTCTGGCGCGTGACCGTGACCGTCGAGGGCACGATCTCCAGCCACTGGAACGGCGTCTTCACCCAGAGCGGCGCCCGCGTCACCGTCACCGGCGCCGCGTTCAACGCCACCCTCCCCGCCGCCGGCACCGCCGAGGCCGGCTTCTGCGCCGAGCTCTAGACCGACCGATCGACCAGCGCGTGGGAGGCCTTCACACGCCCTGACCCGTGGCGCCCGACGGGCGAACCACGCGTCAGAACACCTCCGGGCACCAGGCGTCGACCGGCCAGGCGAACAGGCGGTCGGCGCGGGCGACGGCGGCGGCGCTGCCGTGGGCGCGGCCGGCGCGGGCGAGGGTGGTGGCGGTGACCGCGCCCAGGAACAGCGAGCCGAGGCCGGCCCGATCCACGGTGAGGTCGGCGGTGGCGGTCGAGGGCGCGCAGGCGGCGACGCCGCCGGCGGCCTCGAGGCGGACCCGGGTGCCCTCGACGTCGAGCACCAGGGCGCCGTCGTCGGCGTAGGCGCGGGCGGCGAGCGCCACCGCCACGTCGTCGAGGCGCAGCCACATGCCGTCGCTGCGCCGGCGGCGGACCCGGCGGGCGTCGGCGATCAGCCAGGGCAGGAGGCCGTCGACCGGCGCCAACCCCCAGCTCACGCGCGGGAACAGGTCGATCCCGGCCAGGAAGCGCCACAGCGTGGCCTCGGCGCGGGCGTCCTGCGCGACCAGCTCCAGCACCTCGACGGTGCCGGCGGCGACGGCGGCGTCCCACGTCGAGCGCTGGCGGAACGCGACGTAGCCGGTCAGCTCGTCGCCGCGGCGGGTGGCGACGTGGCGGCGGCGGCTGGCGCCGGCGCGCGAGAACGGCGCCTCGAGGAAGCGCCGCTCGCGCCACCAGGCGTCGCTGCGCACGACCGCGCCGGGGCGGTCGGCGGTGGCCCGGGCGTAGATGGGCGGCAGCGCCTCGCGGGCGCCGGGCTCGTCGAGCCACGTCACGGCGTCGAGCTCGCGGCCGGCCGCCACCTCGAGCCCGCCCAGGTCGGCCTCGAGCGCGTCGACGAACGTGGCGACGCCGTAGCCGAAGCGGCCGTAGATCGCGGCCTCCGACGCCCACAGCCCGCTCACCGCCTCGCCGTGATCGCGGGCGTCGGCGAGGTGGCGGTCGATGAGGCGGCGCAGGAGGCCGCGGCGGCGGTGGGTCGGCCGCACCGTGACCATCGTGAGCCCGGCCATCGCCATCGTGCCGCCGGGGATGACCAGCTCGTGGGCGAAGCTGGCGGCGGTGGCGACCACCTGGCCGCCGTCGCGCACGACCCACGCCCGCCCGGGCGGGATCAGGGCGCGGAAGCGGCTGGCGCCGTCGGGGTCGACGTCGTCGGCGTCGTCGCCGAACGTGGTCATGAGCGCGGCGCGGAGCTCCTCGACCTCGCCGTCGGTGATCGTGTGCAGCTCGAGCATGCTCGTCACGGCTCCTCCCCGGGACGCGGGCCGGTCGGCGGCGGCGTCATGGCCACAGCCAGATCTCGTCGACGTTGAGGTGGCCCCAGGACACGGTCGAGTCGTCGACCAGGGCGATGGCCGCGGTCTGCCCGCGCAGATCGGCGACGTTCCACTCGACGTCGCTGAACCGCTCCGACGGCGGCGACGGCGGCGACGCCGAGCGCACCGCCTTGCCGTCGATGCGGAGCTCGACCCGGAGCTGGGGATCCTCGGCGCCGCCGCCGACGCGCATCGTGATGCGCGAGCCGTCGATCACGAACGGCGGCGAGATCAGCGTGCCGGTGCGGACGTCGCCGCCGTGGAACGAGGTCGCGAACCAGCGCCCACCGAAGCGCCGCACCAGCCCCTGGCCGGGGAGCGCCGCCCGCACCGGCCCGTTGCCCCAGGCGCTGCCGTAGATCGTCCAGTGCTCGAAGCGGGCGTCCTCGAAGTCGGCGATGACCCGGACCCCGGGCGGCCGCGGCGCCGGACCGGCCGGCACCCAGATCGAGTCGGGGACGATCTTGGCGCCGGTGAACAGCCGCGGCCGCGCGTTCCTCGCCACCAGATCGTCGGAGCGGTAGTGGGCCTGGATCGCCGGTAGCTCGAGGTGGAGGTCGCGGTTGTCGAGGACGATGGCGTCGAAGCGGCGCTCGGCGATGGCGCGGTCGAGGCCGCGGATGGGCCGCGGCTTGCGCACGGTCACGTCCTTCACGCCCATGCGGTGGACGTACATGTTCTTGCCGGCGAGCCGCGCGTACCACGGGTGCGACGGCACCCAGACCTCGCCCGGCAGGGCGCGGATCGTCGCGATCAGCTCGTCGCCGGCCGCGCGATCGCGCGCGGTGGGGATGAAGCGGCGCGGCTCCCAGCGGCGCTCGTACAGATCCTTGCCGACCAGGAGCGCGCACACCGCGGCCACCCCCCAGGTCAGGGCGTGGCGGCGCAGATCGAGGTCGCCGGTGGGCAGGGGGCGGTCGGCGTGGGCCAGCTCGGCGACGCAGGCCAGGACCGTCGGCACCACCAGGCCGGCGGCGATCGCGCCGTGGAGGAAGGCCGGCATGTAGGCGTTGAAGTGGGCGAACTCGGTGCCCCAGCCGAGCGCGCCGACCAGGGTCGAGACCGCGTACAGGTACGTCCACAGGAGGAACGCGCGCGCCGGCACCGGCAGCCGGCGGCGCAGGATCGCGCACGCCACCACGACGCACAGGCCGACGATGATGACCAGGGTCGCGCCGCGGAAGTGGAGGAGGATGTACTCGAACGACCGCCAGAAGCGATCCTCGTTCCAGTCGTGGGCCTGGTGGATCTCGTAGATGTAGGTCCAGAACCAGCCGCCGGTGGTGCGCTGCATGAGCCAGGTGCCGCCGAGGCCGACGAAGGCGGCGGCGGCGACGAACGCGGGGGCGCGCCGGACGTTGTAGAGGAGGATGATCGGCCCGGCGGCCAGGACGTAGAGCACGCCGGTCTGCTTGCAGAAGAACGCCAGCCCCAGGATGGCGCCCGCCGCCGCCACCCGGGCGTGGGCCCACGGTCCGTCGCCGGCGCGCGCCCACCGGGTGAGGCCGTAGACGCCGGCGGTGACCATGCACAGGAACAGCGTGTCGCCGCGGACCAGATCGTACCAGCCCTCGACGAACGGGTAGGCGGCGGCGAACAGGCCGATCGCGAGGAGCGCGCCCGCGACGCCGGCCGCGCGCAGGCGCGGCGACGCCACCAGGAGCTGGGCGACGACCACGGCGAAGATGCCGAACAGCGCCAGCACCGACACCGCGCGCCCGAGCTGGTACGACAGGCCGAAGACGCCGCCGAGCACGGCGAGCAGCCCGGGGTAGAGCGGGGTGTAGAGGAACGGGATGAAGTCGACCGACGGCGGCGGGTAGTGGCCGTCGCCCTGGGCGATGCGGTCGGCGCCGTGCAGGACGCCGCCCTCCATCCACTCCAGGTCGTAGGGGTAGCCGATCCGGGCGAAGACCGCCCACAGGAGCAGCCCGAGCTGGTAGAGGCCGGGCACCGCCAGGAGCACCCAGAACGCGGAGGTGAGGAAGCGGTTCACCGCACCACCTCCACGCTCGAGGCCCGGACCCGGTCCTGGGCCACCGGCACGCCGGGCGGCGCCTTGATCGGCCGCCGCGCCTGCTTGCGCCACATCCCGGTCCACAGGCCGTAGCTGCCGGCGGCGGCGGTGCGCGGCACCGCCACGGTGATCGTGTAGCGGATGAACTGCCCGCGCCGCCACCACGTCAGCGGCCGCACCGGCGCGTGGTCGGCGGTGAAGCGGCCGCCGCGGCCGTCCTCGAAGTGCGCGAACACCCGCCAGTCGCCGCGCAGCCGGCCGCGGGCCTCGAACGTCCAGGTCAGCTCGAAGGTCTCGCCGGCCCGCACCTGCGGCGGGTGCTCGAGCGCGAGCAGCCGGATCTCGGGACCGAGGTCGATGTCGAGCGGCGGCGCCGTCAGGCTCGGCCGCCCGGGCAGCAGCGCCTCGACCGCGCCGGGCGGGATCTGGGCGGCGTCGTACCAGCGCTCGAACGTGGTCAGCGCGCTGCGGCAGCGGCCGGGGGCGCCCGACAGGTCGCGGGTCTCGCCCGGATCGCGCTCGACGTCGTAGATCTCCCAGCTGGTGTGGGGGCTGACGTTGTAGATGACGTGGCAGCGGGCGGTGGCGGCGCCGCGCTGTTCGTTGTTGCCCTCGAACGAGAGCTGCTGGAACACGGCGCGCTCGAGGTCGTCGTCGGCGCCGGCCAGCCACGGCAGGAGGGAGCGGCCCATCATCTCGGTCGAGGGCGGGGCGCCGGCCAGGTTGGCCAGGGTCGGCATGACGTCGGTGTGGCCGGCGGCGGTGCGGATGCGGCGCGGCGCCAGGCCGGGGACGCGGATGATGAGCGGCACCTTGGTCTGCGCGGCGTAGAGGTGATAGCCGTGCAGCATCACGCCGTGCTCGCCGAAGCCCTCGCCGTGATCGCCGGTGACGATCACGACGGTCTTCGACCACAGGCCGCGGGCCTTGAGATCGTCGACCAGGCGGGCGATGTGGTGGTCGGTGAAGCGGATCTCCTGGTCGTAGAGATCGCGCGGCGCGTCGCCGAACGACGGCACCTCGGGGTGGGCCTCGTACTCGTGGTGCGGATCGTAGTAGTGGACCCACAGGAAGAAGCGCTGGGCGGCGTGGCGCTCGACGAAGGCCAGGGCCTTGTCGGTCTGCTCCTTCGACGAGCTGCCCCGGGTGTGCGCCGGATCGTGGCCCTGGTGGAGGCGGGCGTTCTCGTTGTCGTAGCTGTCGAAGCCCTGGTCCATGCGGCGGACCCGATCGAAGTACCAGTAGTTGGTGATGGCGCCGGTGGCGAAGCCGAGCGGCTTCAGCACCTCGGCCAGGGTGGTGGCGCGGGGCAGGAGGCCGGGCCAGCCCGAGATGCTGGTGTCGTAGTAGACGTCGAGCGGCAGGCGGCCGGTGAGGAGCGCGGGGATCGAGTAGCGCGTCGACGGGGCGTGGGCCCAGGCGTTCACGAACAGGCCGCCCTCGGCGGCGATGGCGTCGAGGGTGGGCGAGGTCGGGCGGTGGTAGCCGTAGGCGCCGAGGTGGTCGGCGCGCAGGGTGTCGATCGTGATGAGGACGACGTTCCAGTCCGGCGGCACCGACGGCGGCACCGGGACGAAGCCGACGTCGCCGACGGTGCGCGCGACCCGGGCGTCGCCGGCGACGCAGTTCTGGTCGATGCCGTCGTCGGGGATGTCGGCGGCGCCCGGGTGGACGTCGGGGTCGAGGTCGTCGCAGTCGCCGCCGCCGAACAGCGCCGAGTAGCCGTCGCGATCGAGATCGAAGGTGCGGGTGAGGACGCGGGTGACGGCGTCGCCGCCGCCCGAGTAGGCGACCGCGGCCTTGATGACCGACGGGCTGTGGCCGGCGACGGCCGCCAGCGCGAACAGGACCACCGGCGCGGCGACGGCGGCGGCGATCCGGCGGCCCCGGCCCAGCGCCCGCCAGCGCGCGAGCGCGCGCCGCGCCGGGACCAGCGAGGGCGCGGCCAGGGCGAGGACCAGGAGCGCGGCGACGAACGGGCGCAGCCGCAGGAGCGACAGGGTCTTCCACGACAGGATCGCGATCACCGCCCCGCCGACGGCGACCAGGAGCGCGGCCGCCACCGCCGGCGCCAGCGGCGACGACAGGGGGCGGGCCAGGGCGCCGACCGCGACCCGGCGCAGCCCGGCCTCGATCGCCCGCGCCAGCGCGATCGCGAGCGCGAACGCGGCGGCGGCGGCGGCGAGGGTGCCGCCCATGGTCAGGACCAGCACCAGGCCGAGGTGCTTGCGGCCGGTGAGCAGCTTCACCAGCGCGCCGTGGGTGAGGTAGAGCGCCAGCGCCGCCAGCGGGACCAAGGCGAGCACCAGCGACAGGCCGATCAGCGCGTCGCGGGGATCGCGGGCGCGGGCGCGGGCGTGCTCGGCCACGGCGTGGCGCCGCAGATCGCCCAGCCGGGTGTAGCGGTCGTAGAAGCCGATCGCGGCCGCGACCGCGGCGCCGGCGGGCAGCGCGATCAGGGCGTGGCTGGCGGCGAGGTAGACGAGGAGGCGGAGCTTGGCCCCGGCGTGGGGCAGGAACTGCGAGGCCGCCGACCAGCCGGCCAGGCCATCGACCAGCGCGGCGGCGGCGGCGGCGATGGCCGCGGTCAGCGCGCCGAGCGCGACCAGGTGGACGAAGGGCAGCGGCGTCGGTGCCGCGGCCGTCGGTGCCGCCGCCGCGACGGCCGTCGGCGTCCCCTCGCCCGCCGCCGCGGCCGTCGGTGCCGCCGCCGCGACGGCCGTCGGCGTCCCCTCGGCCCCGGCCGACGGCGTCGGCGCCTCCTCGCCCGGGCCACCCGGCCGGGGCCGGGCGCTGGCCCGCGAGCCCGGGCCCTGGGCCGTCGCCCCCGGCTCGGCTGGATCGGTCGCGGACATCCGACTGCGAAACCTACCAGAGATCGGGCGCGGTCACGGTCCACGCTCGTCCCCGCCCGCACGCGCCCCGCCCGCGCGCCGCGGCCGCGCCCGCCGCTCGCGGCGCCGGACGGCGGGGCCGCCCCGGAGTTTGCTATCGTGCCGCCGTTGCCCGAGCCCGAGCCCGACATGAACCGGCAGCGCGAGCTCGTGCGCTGGGCCCCGCTGGTCATCGCCGGCGCCATCCTGGTCTGGCACGCGCTGCAGTACGGGTTCGTCACCGACGACGCCTACATCTCGTTCGTGTTCGCGCGCAACCTCGCCGAGCACGGTCAGCTCGTGTTCAACCCCGGGCTGCCGCCGGTCGAGGGCTACACCAACTTCCTGTGGACCTTCGGCCTCGGCGTCCTCATCTTCGTCGGGGTCCCGGCGGCGCCGGCCTCGATCGCGCTCGGCATCGGTTTCGGCCTGGGCGGGCTGTGGATGAGCTTCCGCATCACCGAGCGCCTGCTCGGCCGCGGCCACCCGCTGGCGGCGGTGCCGGCGCTGCTCCTGGCCAGCTCCAGCGGCTACGCCTGCTGGTCGTCGGGCGGGCTCGAGACCCAGCTCTACACCTTCCTGATCATCGCCGCGCTCGACGCCTACCTCGAGGCCCTCGATCGGCCGCGGGCCCTGCGCCGCATGGGCGTGCTCCTGGCGCTGGCGTCAATGACCCGGCCCGAGGGGCCGCTCCTGGTCGCGCTCGTCGGCGTCCATCGCCTGGCCCGCAACCTCCTGGTCGAGCGTCGCCTGCGGCCGAGCCGCGACGAGCTCCTGGCCGCCGCCTGGTTCCTGGCGCTGTGGGCGCCGTGGTTCGCCTGGCGCTGGTGGTACTACGGCTGGCCGTTCCCCAACACCTACTACGTCAAGGCGACCGATCCGCCGCCCGGCTGCGCCGCCAGCCTGAGCGCCGAGGCCTGCGCCCAGGTGCGGGCGGCCGCCGCCCGCGCCGCCGAGGTCTACGACGCCAAGATGCGCGGCCACGGCCGCTACTACGTGTGGCGCTGGGTCGAGCAGACCGCGCTCCTGTGGGCGAGCCCGCTGGTCGCGCTCGGCCTGGTGGCGCCCCGTCGCTCGCCGCGCCTGGTCTTCGGCACCCTGGCCGCGATCGTCGGCGCCGTCTACCTCTACTACGTCGTCGGCGTGGGCGGCGACTTCATGGGCCTGCACCGCTTCATCATGCCGCTGTTCGTGCTGGCGGCGATCGTGGTGACGCTGGGCGTCGAGCACGTGACCCGCGTCGGGGCGCGGCTCCTGCCCGAGCCCGTCGGCCGCCACGTCCGGGTCTTCGTCGCCGGCGCGCTGGTCGCCGGCTGCTTCGCGCACCAGCACCGCCTGACCACGGCCAGCCTGCGCTTCGGCAACTTCCGCAACGACCGCGGCATCGACACCCCGGCGTACCTGCGTGTCTACGCCCACGACCGCGCGCTGATCGGCCAGCGCCTGCGCCCCTGCGTCGGCCCCGGCGACTTCGCGATCTACGGCGGCGTGGGCGCGATGCCGTGGCACGCCCGCCTGCCCGGCATCGACGTGTTCGGGCTGGTGTCGTCGCGCATCGCCCACGAGGTGCCGCGCGGCCGCGATCGCGCCGGCCACAACAAGTGGGGGCCGGACCCGCTGCTCGCCGAGCACCGGCCGACGATCGTCATGCACTGCTACGACATCCGGCGGACGCCGGGCGTGGCGCCGCTGGCCTGCGCCGGCTTCTGGGAACGCCAGGGCTTCGAGCGCGTCGTCCTCCACGTCCCCGGCATGCTCGAGCGTGGCGAGTACTACACGTTCCTGGTCCGCGCCGATCGCCGGATGCAGTGCCCGGGGCTGTCGCGGTGAGCGCGCGGGCCCACGTCCGGCTGCTCGCGCCGTGGGCGGTGGCGCTGGCGGTGGCGGTGGCCGCGCTGGTCGCGCGCGCCGCGTGCTCGCCCATGCCCCTCGAGCGCCTGGCGCCGGCGGCGACCGCGGCCACCGATCCGGCGGGCACCCGCGCCCGGGCCGGCAGCCTCCACCTGCCGCGCGGCGGCCCCTACGTGCTCGGCGTGCAGAGCCCGGGGCCAGCGGTGCTCGAGGTCGGGCCCCACCGCCTCGTCGCCCGCGCCGGCGTGACCTCGGGCCGCTTCCTCCTCGACGCCGGGGCCGCGCCGCTGCGGCTGGCGGCGCCGCCGGGGGCGCGCCTGGTCTGGCACCCGCCGGGGCGGCGTGGCGATCTCGAGTACGTGCCGGCCAGCTCGCTGTCGCCGCACCCGCCCGAGCGCGCGCGCTTCACCCACCCCGGCGCGGCGCGCGCCGACGCCGCCGCGGTCTGGGCGATCGTGCTCGCCTTCGCCGCCGCCGCGCTCTACGCCCTGCGCGCGCGCCTGGCCGCGATCCCGGGCGCGGTGCTGCTCGGCGCCGGCGCGGTGCTCGCGCTCGCGCTGGTCGCCCGCGTCGTCGATCTCGGCGCCGCCGGCCAGACCTGGGACGAGGACGTCTACTGGTCGGCCGGGCGCAACTACCTCCAGAACCTGGTGCGCGGCGACGTCGGTCACGACGCGTGGGTGTGGAACTTCGAGCACCCGCCCGTGTCGAAGTACCTGGCCGGGCTCGGCGGCCTGTGGCACGACGGCTACGGCGGCGCGCGCGCGGTGTCGGCGCTGGTCATGGCCCTGGCCTGCGCGATGCTCGTGCCCATCGGCGCTCGCCTCGACCGGCCGGCCACCGGTGTCGTCGCCGGCGTCGTCGCCGCGCTGTCGCCGCACCTGATCGCCCACGGCCAGATCGTCGGCCACGAGGCGCCGACCGCGCTGGCCTGGGCCCTGGGGTGGTGGGCGTCGTTGCGGGTGTGGGACGGCGGCGCCACCACGCTGCGCGCGGTCGCGCCGCGGCTCGCGCTGTGCGGCGTCTTCCTCG
Source organism: uncultured delta proteobacterium (assembly GCA_900696455.1). Classification (GTDB taxonomy): domain Bacteria; phylum Myxococcota_A; class Polyangia; order Haliangiales; family Haliangiaceae; genus UBA2376. The sequence continues at coordinate 8,699 of CAADGB010000129.1, read as the reverse complement.
GCCTGGCCGTCAGCGTCCGCTTCGTCAACGTGCTGATGGCGCCGGCGATCGGGATCACGATCCTCGTCGGCGCGCCGGCCGCCGTGCGCCTGCGGGCGGCGGCGTGGGGGCTGGCGGTGGTGCCGCTGGCCGCCGCGCTCACCGCGATCGCGCTGTGGCCGCGATTGTGGGAGAGCCCGCTGGTCCACCTGACCTCGTCGTGGGACAAGCTGAAGGGCCTGCACTCGGGCGAGCCGTTCTGGGGCGTCGTCACCCGCACGCCGCCGCGCTGGTACTTCCTGGCCTACCTCGGCGCGACCGCGCCGCTGGGCGTGCTGGTCGCCGCCGCCGGCGGGGTCGTGGCCTGGGCGCGGGCGCGGGCGCGCCGGCGGGCGCTGGCCATCGCCGCGGTCTGGCTGGCGGCCCCGCTCGCCGTCGCGCTGTCACCGGTGCGGCAGGACGGGATCCGCTACGTCATCCCGAGCCTGCTGGTGCTCGCGCTCCTCGCCGGCGCCGGCGTGGTCGCCCTCGGGGCGCGGCTGGGCGCGCCCGGGCGCAGCCGCCTGGTGGCGTGGCCGGCGGTGGTCCTCGCCCTCTACCTCGCCGTGACCTGCGTCCGCATCCACCCCTACTACCTCGACTACTACGGCGAGCACACCGGCGGGCCGGCGGCGGTGGCTCGCGCCCGGCGCTTCGAGGTGGCGTGGTGGGGCGAGGGCCTCGGCGCCGCGATCGCGCACGTCAACCGCCACGCCGCGCCCGGCGATCGCGTCCACCGCGCCTGCGTCGAGCCCGGCCACCTGACCTGGTTCCGCGGCGACCTGTGGGAGCCGGTGCCCGATCCGCGGGCCGCGCGCTGGATCGTGCACTACCAGCCGAGCTGGCGACCGTGCCCGATCCCGCCCGACGCCCGGCGGGTGTTCACGGCATGGGCGCAGGGCGCGCCGCTGGTCCACGTGTACGAGCGGCCCACGGCTCGCTGACCGCCGCGTCGACCGCGGGCTCGTCGCTGGTCGGCTTGGCCCGCGGCGCGTCGCCGGCGCGCACGCCGGTGACGTTCCAGCTCTGGGTGCAGTACGGCCGCCGCTTCAGGTAGTACTCGGCGACCAGCACCATCTGCAGCACGCCGTCGTCGTTGACCGAGCCGGCGATCGAGAACTTGCCGTCGAGGCCCTGGATCGACGTCGGGCCCTGCTTGGAGGTGGCCTTGAGGCGGCCGCCCCGCGCCGCCGAGCCCGACATCCGCGGCAGGCGCTCGATGTCGACCGAGACCGTCTGGCCCTTGCGCCGCTCGATGGCGACGACCCCGCGCAGGAGCGCCATGCCGGTGTTCTCGCAGTTCGAGGTCACCTCCTCGTACTTCACCTCGAAACGACCGACCACCTGGTCGACGGCGTCGGCGCGGGCCGGGCCGGCGGCCACGAGCAGGCCGAGGAGGAGCGCGCACGCGCCCAGCCCGCAGCGACCCCTGCGAGGACGGGCGACCGAGGATGCGAGGTGGGTCATGCTGGGTTCGACCCCGCGAGGCGTGTCCTGATTCACGTTCCGGATCGTCGCCGGAAACCGCTGGCGGCGCGAGGGCTTCCGGTCGCGCGACGATGTAGGTGGACGTGGGCGGGCGCGGCCCGGGATCACGGCACCTTCGCGGTCCGGGTGGGCTCGCGGTAGATGACGAGGCTCTTGATCGTGCGGACCTCGGTGTTCTCGCGGGCGACGATCGTGACGTGGTTGGAGCCCGACCACACCGGGATGTCGACGGTGAACGGCAGGGAGCGCGGGTTGGAGGCGGTGCGGTTGGAGCGGTAGAAGACCTTGCGGGTCTCGATCTTGGCGCCGCGGTTGGAGACGAAGATCTGCAGGTCCTCGACCCGGGTGTCGTCGGTGGCCACCCCGGTCAGGGTGAAGCGCTCGCCGGCGGTCTGGTACGAGGGCACGGTGAGCGCGACCGACGGCGGCGTCACCTGGAACACCGTGGACGCCGGCAGGTTGCCGGGCTTGCCGCTCGAGCTGGCGACGGCGGTGGTCAGGACGAAGCCGGGCGCGCCGTCGAGATCGAGCTTGGTGAACGGGCCGATCGTCCCCAGCCGCTTGAAGCGGGCGCCCTTCTTGATGCGGGCGACCACGGCGGCGTCGCCCGAGGCGCCCTCGCGGACGTCGAGGTCGCTGCGGGCCTCGACCACGCCGCCGGCGGCGGCGAGGGCGCTGCCCGAGCCCAGCACCGGGAACTTGAGCTTCTCGCCGGCCTGGGCGCCCAGCGTGGCGTCGTAGATCAGGAGCTCGATCATCGCCTCGTCGCCGCGCAGATCGGGCTGGACCGTGAAGGCGAACTCGACGGCGCGGCTGGCGCCGGGGGCGATGGCGCCGACCTCCTGGCGCGAGCTGGCGAGCTGCACGCCGTCGCCCGAGGCGTTGCGCAGGATGGCGGTGGTCTCGGGCGCGGCGCCGGTGCCCGTGTTCTTGATGAGCACGCGCAGGCGGTGCTTCTCGCGCCGCTGCAGGAGGCCGTCGCCGTTGCCCTCGTCGATGAGCTGGTGGCTGTAGGCGAAGATCGGCCGCGGCGCGGCCTCGATCGTCGCCTCGATGGGCGCGACCGCGGTGGTCCCGCCGCGGCCCTCGCTGAGGTCGAACGAGATGCGGTTGACCCGGCCGATCGCGTCCTTGGGGACCTGGATGCGGGTGACGAAGCTGCGGATCTCGCCGGGCGGGATCTTGCCGAACACCAGCTCGGCGTCGTCGAACACCGGATCGTCGGCGTGGGCGCGGGCGTGGACCCGGTAGGCGGGGCCGGCGCCGTCGTTGCGGACGGTGCCGGTGAGGGTGACGATCGAGCCGGCGGCGACGGGGCCGGCGGGCGACAGGCTCATCGTCGCCGACAGCCGCGCCGGCGGCTCGCCGCTGCCGGGCGCCGACCAGTCGACGGTCAGCTTGCCGAGCGCGTCGGCCAGCTTCTTGTCCTCCTCGGCGCGCCGCCTGGCGACCAGGGCCTTGGCGGCCTTGACCAGGGCGGCGCGGTTGTTGGCGGTCTGGCCGGCGACCAGGTCGCGGGCGAGGTTGGTCTCCCAGTCGACGACGATGTCGTCGGAGATCTCCTCCTCCTCCTCGATCGACGTGGCCGAGGCGCCGTCGCTGCCCGGCGGCCGCGGCCCCTTGGGCTTCTCGTAGAGGAAGGCGAGCTCGAACGTGGGCTTGTCGTCGTCCTTGGCGTAGGCCGAGGTCAGGGCCGCGTCGAGATCCTTCTCGCCGTAGGAGCGGGTCGGCGGCAGCAGGCGGACGACGTCGGCCGGGGCGTCGTTCTTGTCGGGCACGAACATGCGCTGGAGCGCGATGTCGGGGACGATGCCGACGCCCTGGATCGAGCGGTCGCCGGGGGTCAGGTACTGCTCGACGGTGAGCTTGAGCATCGTCCCGTCGTCCTCGCTGCGGTAGAGCTGCTGGACCGAGCCCTTGCCGAAGGTGCGGGTGCCGATCACGACCGCGCGGTTGAGGTTCTTGAGCGCGCCGGCCACGATCTCCGACGCCGAGGCCGAGCCGTGGTTGACCAGCACCGCCACCGGCAGCGAGGTCTCGCCGTCGCCGCGGCTGGCCCGCCGCGGCTTGCGGTGGCCGCCCTTGACCGTGGTCACCAGCACGCCCTCGTCGACGAACAGGTCGGAGACCTCGACCGCCTGCTCGAGCAGCCCGCCCGGGTTCCACCGCAGGTCGAGGATGAGGGCGCGGGCGCCCTCGGCGCGCAGGGCGTTGAGCGCGGCCTCGGTCTCGGCCGCGGTCGAGCCCTGGAAGTTCTTGATCTTGATGATGCCGACCTGCTTGTCGAGCATGCGGTACTGCACCGACTCGACGGTGATGAGGGCGCGGGTCAGGTCGAAGCGCAGGAGCGCGGGCTCGCCCTTGCGCGCCACCCACAGCGTGACCGTGGTCGACGGGCGGCCGCGCATGCGGTCGACGGCCTCGTCGCTGGTCAGCACGTCGGTGGCCTGGTTGTCGATCTTGACGATGTGATCGCCGGCCTTGATGCCGGCGGCCCACGCCGGCGTGTTCTTGATCGGCCGGATGACCGTGAGCTTGCGGTCGATCATGCGGATGACGATGCCCAGGCCGCCGAACTTGCCGCTGGTGGAGACGTCGAGCTCGCGGGCGGCCTCGGGATCCATCAGCACCGAGTGCGGGTCGAGGGTCTGCAGCATGCCGTTGACCGCGGCGTACTCGACCTGGGCCAGGTCGGCGCCCGGGTTCATGTTGGCCTCGACGAAGCCGAACACCTTCTTGAGGCGCCCGGCCAGCCGCCACGGCGAGTCGACGTCGGCGGCGGGGAAGGTCTCGCGCTTGTCGTTCACGACCACGGTGAGCGCGCCGCGGGCGTCGTCGGGCTCGACCAGGACCTCGGGGATGTTGAGCTGCACCGAGTCCAGGGCCTGGAACAGCATCTGTCGGGGATCGATGCGGCCGGGCTCGACGTAGCTCTCCTTGATCCGCAGCAAGGTCTGGTTGAAGACCTTGAGCTCGGTCAGGTTGTGGCGGGCCTGCGCCGGGGTGCCCGGCTGCGCCCGCACCTCCTTGGACTGGAAGCTGAAGCTCACCACGCCCTCGTGGGACTTCTTGACGACGGTGAGCACCAGGGCGGAGGCGGCAGCGAGCGTGACCAGGACCGCGTGCAGAGGCAGCCGCTTGTGCATGGTGTCGAGTATAAGCGGCGATCGAGGCGGCGCCATTCCGGTTCTCGGCGCGGCCACCTCGGCGGGCCGGGCGCGGTGTAGTACAGTGCCCGCCATGGCCGAACGTTCGGGCCCGCGCGCGCGGACCAGGGCGCCGGCCCGCGCCCGCAAGCGCGGAGCCGGCCGCGACGACGTCATCGACGTCGGCGACGAGCCCGTCCGCCCCGGCGCCGACGGCGAGGCCGGCGACGAGGAGGCCGAGGGCGGCGACGACGGCGAGCCGTCCGAGGTCGACGCCGAGCTGGTGTCGTCGTCGGCCGCGGTGATCGACGTCGACGACGACGCCGCGCCAGAGGGTGGCGACGGCGGCGACGGCGCCGAGACCCCGGACGGCGACGGCGACCGGGGCCGCGCCTACGGGCGCGAGGGGCGGGTCGGCCTCATCAAGCGCGACCCGATGCAGGCCTACATGCAGGAGGTCCGCCGCTACCCCCTGCTCACGCCCGAGGAGGAGCACGACCTCGCGGTGCGCCTGGTCGAGCACGGCGACAGCGACGCCGCCCGCCGCCTGGTCGAGGCCAACCTCCGCCTGGTGGTCAAGATCGCCTACGAGTACCGGCGCGCCCACCGCAACCTGCTCGACCTGGTGCAGGAGGGCAACATCGGCCTCTTGCAGGCGGTGCGCAAGTACGACCCCTACCGCGGCGTCAAGGTGTCGTCGTACGCCGCCTTCTGGATCCGCGCCTACATCCTCAAGTTCATCCTCAACAACTGGCGCCTGGTGAAGATCGGGACCACCCAGGCCCAGCGCAAGCTGTTCTTCAACCTGCGCAAGGAGCGCGAGCGCCTCGAGCAGCTCGGCTTCCAGCCCACCAGCGCGCTCCTCGCCGAGAACCTCCAGGTCTCGGAGAAGGAGGTGGTGGAGAGGGAGAAGCGGCTGGCCGCGCCCGAGGCCTCGCTCGACGCGCCGGTGGGCAGCGACGACGATGGGGCGCGCAGCCGGATCGAGTTCGTGCCCAGCGACGACGTCCGGCCCGACCAGGCGGTGGCCGACAGCGAGTTCGCCGCGCTCTTCAACGCCAAGCTCGACACCTTCGAGGCCACCCTGGAGGGCCGCGAGCTGACGATCTTCCGCGACCGCTGGCGCACCGACCCGCCGCGGACCTTGCAGGAGATCGGCGACCACTACGGCATCTCGCGCGAGCGCGCCCGCCAGCTCGAGAAGCGCGTGCTCGATCGCCTGCGCAAGTACCTGCGGGCCGAGCTCGGCACCGACGTCGACATCGACGCCTCGTCCCGCGAGTGACCGGCGTGCCCGGACAGCTCTACGTCGTGGCCACGCCCATCGGCAACCTGGAGGACCTGTCGCCGCGCGCCGCCCGCGTCCTGCGCGAGGTCGACGTGGTCGCCGCCGAGGACACCCGGGCGGCGCAGGTGCTCCTGGCCCGCGCCGATCAGGGCGGCGCGGTCCGCGCCGGCCGCCGCCTGGTCAGCGTCTTCGAGGGCAACGAGGCGGCGCGCGCCGAGGCCCTGGTCGCCGAGCTCGCGGCCGGCAAGGACGTGGCGCTCATCAGCGCGGCCGGCACCCCGGGGGTCTCGGATCCGGGCGAGCGGGTGGTGCGGGCGGCGATCGCGCACGGCGCGACCGTGGTGGCGGTGCCGGGGCCGGTGGCGGCGATCGCGGCGCTGGTGGCGAGCGGGCTGCCGGCGGCGCAGTTTCGCTTCGTCGGCTTCCCGCCGCGGGAGGCCGGCGCCCGCGCCGCGCTGTTCGGCCGCCTGCGCGCCGATCCGGCGACCCTGCTCCTGTACGAGGCGCCGGACCGGGTGGGCGCGACCCTGGCGACCCTGGTCGACGCCTTCGGCGGGGCGCGGGCGGCGTGCGTGTCGCGCGAGCTGACCAAGCGCTTCGAGGAGCACGTCCGCGGCCCGCTGGCGGAGCTGGCGACGCGCTTCGCCGTCGAGGCGCCGCGCGGCGAGTGCACGATCGTCGTCGCCGGCGCCGCCGCCGACGCGGAGGTCGCGGTCGACGTCGAGGCCCTGGTCCGCGAGCTCCTGGCCACCGGGCTCGGGCCCAAGGACGTCGCCCAGCGCCTGGTGGCGCGCACCGGCAAGCCGCGCCGCGAGCTCTACCAGCTCGCGCTGGCGCTGGCGCGGGCGCCCGGCGGCGGGGCCGGGCGGCGCGGCGTCGGTGACGGCGAGGGCGGCGGGGCGTGACCGCGCCGGTCGAGTGGGACGGCGCGGTCCCGCGCTTCGCCGTCCACGCCTTCACCCTGCCGTGCGGGCTCGAGGTCCTGGTCCACGAGGATCCGGGCGTGCCGCTGTGCGCGGTGTGGATGGGCTACCGCGTCGGCAGCTCGGACGAGGGCGACGGCACCAGCGGCTTCGCCCACCTGTTCGAGCACATGTTCAAGAACTCGCTCCACCTGAACGGCCGCCACCACTACGAGGTGCTGCGCGAGGTGGGCGCCACCGACGCCAACGCCCAGACCGGCACCGACCGCACCCTCTACCACGAGACCATGCCGCGGGCCGCGCTCGAGGTCGCGCTGTGGATCGAGGCCGATCGCATGGGCTACTTCCTGCCCGCGCTCGACGACGTGCGGCTGGCGCGCCAGCAGGAGGTGGTGCGCGCCGAGCGCCGCCAGCGCTACGAGAACGCGCCGTACGGCCCCGAGCGCTTCGCGGTCGCCGAGGCCCTCTACCCCGAGGGCCACCCGCTGCGCTACCTGACGATCGGGCGCCACGAGGACATCGCGGCGGCGACCCGGGCCCGGGTCGAGGACTTCTACCGGACCTGGTACGTGCCGGCCAACGCCACGCTGGTGCTGGCCGGCGACGTCACCGCCGGCGAGGCCGAGGCGCTGTGCGGGCGCTGGTTCGGAAGCTTCCCGGCGTCGACCCGGCCGCCGCGGCGGGCGTGGCCACAGCCGGCGCTGGCGGCGCCGGTGGAGCGCGAGCTCACGGATCCGCTGGCGGCGCTGGTGCGGATCCGTCGCGCGTGGCACGGCCCGGCGGTGGCCACCGACGACGACGTCGCGCTCGACGTGCTGGCCCTGGCCCTGGCCACCCCCGGCACCGGCCGGCTGTGGCGGGCCCTGGTCTACGACCGCCCGCTGGCGCAGCGGGTGACCGCGTACGTCCAGTCGGGGCGGCTGGGCGGCGAGCTCCACGTCACCGCCGATCTGCGCGCCGGGGTCGCGCCCGCCGAGGCCGGGCGCGTGATCGACGACGTCCTGGCCGCCGCGGTCGACGGCCTCGAGCCGACCGAGGTCGCGCGCGGCGTCCGCCGCCGCGAGGCCGGCCTGGTGTGGCGCACCGACGGCATCGGCCGCCGCGCCGCCATGCTCCTCGGCGCCCACCTCGCCACCGGCGCGCCCCAGGTCGCCGACGAGCTCGGCCGCTACCTCGCGCTCGACGTCGCGCGCGTCCGCGCCGCCGCCACCCGCTGGCTGGCGCCGGCGCGCCGGGTGCAGGTCGTCACCCTGCCGGGCCGGGCCTGAGGTACGGCCCGGCCGCGGCCGGATCCTTCGACGCGGGGCGGACCTCGCGTGTTCCGGATCGCCTCACACGCCCCCCGCGCGGCGCGCGAGGCGACGCCGGCGGCCGGCCACCCACCACAGCACCAGCGCGATCAGCGGCGCCGACGGGGTGGGGCCGCCGCGGCAGCCGCAGCCCTCCCGCTCGTCCGGAGGGGGCTCGTCGACGGGGACCACGACGACCACCGCCTCGGCGCTGGTGACGGTGCCAGCGGGGTTGGTGACGACGACCGAGTAGCGCCCGGCATCGCCGCTGCTGGCGGCGGTGAGGGTCAGCGTGGGCGAGGTCTCGCCGGTCAGATCGGCGCCGTCGCGCCGCCACTGGTAGGCGAGCTGCTCGCCCGTCGCGCTCACGCCGAGCGCGAGCGGCGCGCCGGCGACGACCGTCCGGTCCTCGGGCTGGGTGGTGATGGCGGGGGGGCCGTGGACGACGACGGCGGCGGCGGCGCTGGTGACCGCGCCGGCGGGGTTGGAGACGGTGACGGTGTAGCTGCCGGCGTCGGCGACGGCGGCGGTGGTGGCGAAGGTGGCG
>CAADGB010000128.1 GCA_900696455.1 uncultured delta proteobacterium | reverse complement strand
GACCTCCGCCCGCGGTCGGTGAAGGGCTCAGGCCGACCGGAGAGACTGGCTCGCCGTTCGTTCCCCGCGACCTCCGCCCGCGGTCGGTGAAGGGCTCAGGCCGACCGGAGAGACTGGCTCGCCGTTCATTCCCCGCGACCTCCGCCCGCGGTCGGTGAAGGGCAGGGGGAGCGGGTCATTCAGCCCCGAGCCCGCCCCTCCGGGTGGTACGCGACGGGCTGGCGGGTGATGGCGAAGAAGGGAGCGGGGTCATTCAGCCCGCCCCTCCGGGGCTTCGCTCAGGTGAGCGGGTCATTACAACCCCGAGCCCCTTCGACTCCGCCCCTTCGGGGCTTCGCTCAGGAGTGAGCGGGGCATTCAGCTCCGGGCCCCTTCGACTCCGCCCCTCCGGTCTTCGCTCCTGACGAACGGCGGCGGCAAGCACCCGACATCGCTCGCGCGGGGCCCATCGTTCCGGTCGGCCTGAGCCGCCCGAGCGACAGCGAGGGCGTGTCGAAGGCCGACAAGCCGCGGCTGCGTGCCGTTCGGTTTCCCGCGAACGACCGCGGTCGGTGAAGGGCTCAGGGGGCGCGGGTCTCTTCTGATCGGGCTCCGATCCCGAGCCCGGGTCCCCGATCCCGAATCCGATCCGGAACTTGCGGGACCGTGCCATGGCTGTTCAAATGTCCAGGTGCAGACCGGCGCCGACCTCGACGTCCACCACGGGCTCAACCCCGGCCAGCGCGCGGCCGTCCTGCACGCCGGCGACGCGCCGCTCCTCATCCTGGCCGGCGCCGGCACCGGCAAGACCACGACCCTGGCCCACCGCCTGGCCCAGCTCCTGGTCACCGGCGCCGATCCGCGGCGGGTCCTGCTCCTCACCTTCAGCCGCCGCGCGGCGCAGGAGCTGACGCGGCGCGCGCACGCCGTGGCGGCGCGGGTGGTCCCGCGCGCCGAGCTGCCGTGGGCCGGCACGTTCCACGCCGTCGGGGCGCGGCTCCTGCGCCTGCACGCGCCGGCCCTCGGCCTCGATCCGGCGTTCACCGTGGCCGATCGCGGTGACGCCGCCGACCTGCTCGACGTGGTGCGGGCCGAGCGCGGGCTGGGCAAGGGCCAGCGTCGCTTCCCGCGCAAGGACACCTGTCTCGCCATCTACTCGCGCACGGTCAACGCCCGGGTCGCGCTCGAGCAGGTCCTCGACGAGGCCTACCCGTGGTGTCGCGAGCACGCGCCCGCGCTGCGCGGCCTGTTCGGCGCCTACGTCGAGGACAAGCTGCGCCGCCACGTCCTCGACTACGACGACCTGCTCCTGTGGTGGTGGCAGGCCATGGCCGCGCCCGAGGTGGCGCGGGCGATCCGCGACCGCTTCGATCACGTCCTGGTCGACGAGTACCAGGACACCAACGCGCTGCAGGCCGAGCTCGTCGTCGGCCTGGCCCCGGACGGGCGCGGCGTCACCGCGGTCGGCGACGACGCCCAGGCCATCTACTCGTTCCGCGCCGCCACCGTGCGCAACATCCTCGACTTCCCGCGCGCCTTCACGCGGCCGGCGGAGGTGGTCGCGCTCGAGGACAACTACCGCTCGACCCCGGCCATCCTGGCCGCGGCCGACGCCGTGATCGCCCGCGCCGTCGAGCGCCACCCGAGGCGGCTGCGCGCCACCCGCGCCGCCGGGGCGCCGCCGATCCTGGCCCTGGTCGAGGACGAGGCCGGCGAGGTCGACTACGTCGTCGAGCAGGTGCTGGCCCACCGCGAGGCCGGGCTGGCCCTGCGCGATCAGGCGGTGCTGGTGCGCGCCGCCCACCACGCCGACCTGCTCGAGCTCGAGCTCGGCCGGCGCCGCATCCCGTACGTGAAGTACGGCGGGCTCAAGTTCCTCGAGGCCGCCCACGTCAAGGACGTGCTCGCGATCCTGCGCTGGGCCGAGAACCCGGTCGATGTCGTCGCCGGCTTCCGCGTGGTGCAGCTCCTGCCCGGCGCCGGCCCGGCGTTCGCGCGGCGCGCGGTCGACGCGGTGGCCGCCGCGTCCCCGCCGTCGCTGGCCGCGCTGGCGGCGGTGCCGCCGCCGCGCGCGACGCGCGAGCGGTGGCCGGCCCTGTGCGAGCTCCTGGTCGCGCTCGCCGCTCCGGCGGCGCCGTGGCCGGGGCAGCTCGGGCGGGTGCGCGCCTTCTACGAGCCGCTCCTGACCGAGCGCTACGACGGCGCCGCCGCCCGCCAGGGCGATCTCGAGCAGCTCGAGGCGGTGGCCGCGACCTGCGGCGGGCGCGGCGCGTTCCTCGACGACCTCACCCTCGATCCGCCGGCCGCCACCGGCGACCTGGCCGGGCCGCCGTCCCTCGACGAGGACTGGCTGGTGCTGTCGACGATCCACTCGGCCAAGGGCCAGGAGTGGCGGGCGGTGTTCGTGCTCGACGTGATCGACGGCCGCATCCCGTCGGACCTGGCGCTCGGCACGCCGGCCCAGGTCGAGGAGGAGCGGCGGCTCCTCTACGTGGCGATGACGCGGGCCCGCGATCACCTGCACCTGGTGCAGCCGCTGCGCATGTTCGTCGAGCAGCAGCACCGCCTGGGCGATCGCCACGTCTACGCGCCGCGCTCGCGCTTCCTGCCCGACGACCTCCTGCCGCTGTTCGAGCGCGTGGTGCGGGGGCGCGGCGCGGCGGGCCTGGGCGCGCCGGCGGCGGCGGCGGCGGTGGTCGACGTGGCGGCGCGGCTGCGCGCGATGTGGTGAGGCGCGCCGGCGACGTCCGCGCCTGCGCGCCCTGCGCCGCG
>CAADGB010000127.1 GCA_900696455.1 uncultured delta proteobacterium | reverse complement strand
GCCGCCGCCGGCTGGGCGCGGGCGGGAGCCGCGACGCCGGCGGCGGCCGCGAGGGCGACCGCGACCGTGGCCGCGACGAGCCGCGGTGCCGGCGGTGGTGCCGGTGCCGGTGCCGGTGCCGGCGCCGGCGCCGATGGAAGGCCGATCACGGCGCGCCTCCGTCGAGCGTGCGATCGAGGAAGTCGATGATGGCGAGCCAGGCCTCGGCGGTGTCGGACGACATGACGACGTCGTAGCGGCCGGCCGCGGCGTCGCGGTTCCACAGGTGACCGCCAGCGGGCAGGGTCAGGAGCTCGGACGGCGTGCCGACGGCGTCGAGCGCCGCCTGCATGGCGCGCGCGTGCTCGAGGTCGACCAGCCAGTCCTCCTCGCCGTGGACGAACAGGAACGGCGGCGCGCCGGCGGCGACGTGGGTGACGGGCGAGGCCGCGTCCCACCGCTCGGGCACCGCCGCCTTGCTGCCGCCGACGAACTCGACCACGGCCGCGACCTCGGGGTAGAGGCGCAGGTCCTGCGGCCCGGCCCCGGAGATGACCGCGGCCGGCGGGCCGGTGGGGCCGGCCGCGCAGTCGGGCTGGTGGGTGGGCGCGCTCGCCGCCACCCCGAGCATCGACGCCAGGTGGCCGCCCGCCGAGTACCCGAAGGTGGCGATGCGCGCCGGGTCGAGCCCCCACGCGGCGGCGCGGGCCCGCGTGAACGCCAGCGCGCACAGGGCGTCCTGCACCGCCGCCGGGTAGGTGCCGGCCGGCACCAGGCGGTAGTTGATGTTGACCCCCACGTAGCCGGCGCGGGCCAGGCGCTCGGCGCCGAGCTGCATGGCGCCCCTGTCGCCCGAGCGCCAGCCGCCGCCGTGGATCGACAGCACCGCCGGCCAGCCGCCGGGCGGCGGCGCCCCCGCCGGCAGGTAGACGTCGAGCTCCGCCCGCCCGTGGCGGTCATCGTAGGAGATTCCTTCGATGGTCTCGACCTGGGCGCAGCCGGCGCCAACCAGCGTCCACAGGGTGAGAACCAGGAGCCACGGCCGCGACCGGGGGGACGTCATGGAAGGTGAGCAGAGCACGAGGCGGGCCAGCCCGGTTCGGGTCACAATGGCGACGTGCGTACGGTCACCGTCCTCGCCCTGACCGCGGCCCTCGCGGCCGCCGGGTGCGACTCGCACCTCGAGGCCCGGGTCGGCGACGCGCTCCTGCCCCAGGCGCTGGGCGTGGTGCCGGCCGCCGCCGGGCCGACGGTCGTGGTGATGCCGGGTCAGCCCACGCCGGCCTTCGCGCCCGGCCCGGTGCGGGTGGCGATCGACCACGCCGTGCCGTGGCGCGAGGTCGAGCCGCTGCTCGCCGCCCTCGACGCCGCCGGCGCCCGCCCGGCGTTCCTGGTCGGCCAGCGCCAGTACGTCCACGCCTTCCCGCTGTCGGACGAGCTGGCCGACGCGTACACGCTGCGCCTGCGGGCGCGCGCCACCGGCACCTTCTGCCTGTCGCCGCCGGGCACCCGCGAGGCCTACTGCGTCGAGGGCGGCACCCGCATGCACATCAGCTCGATGTACGTGCGCGAGGCGGTGCAGAAGGCGGTGGCCGAGTATCGCATCCGCCAGGCCTGGGTCATCCCCGAGCCCGACACCCGCTGGGCCGACGTCGTGCGCACGATCGACGGCGCCCGCACCTGCTGCCCCGACGGCTTCCGGGTGGCGGTCGCGCGCGCGCGCTGACCCGCGTCTTCGCCGCGCGGCCGCGCGCCCTCGCTGGCGTCACCCGCGCGTCACCGGCGCGACCCGCCCGGGCGCGCAGGGTTCGGCCCGTCGCCACTTCCCTTCGCCCGCGGATTTGGGCAGGGTGAGACCAGCATGTCCGGGCCGGACGACGAGATCCGCGCGACCACGCCGCCGCGCGACGACGCGACGCCGTTGCCGTCCGCCGACGGCACGGCCGAGGTCGTGCTGCTCGATCCCGAGGCCGCCGCCGACATCACCCAGGAGATCCGCGCCGTCGCCGAGGCCCGCGCCGACGAGGACACCGGGCCCATGCCGGCGGCCGAGGCCGAGGCCGCCCCCGCGGCCGCGGGCGGCGGGGTCGACGACGAGCCCCTCGACGTCGACGAGCTGCGCGACGCCTGGGCGGTGCTCGACGTCGGCGAGCGCCTCGACGGCCTGCGCCTCCTGCCGCGGGAGGACGCCGAGGAGTTCTTCATCTCCTGCCACGCGGTGGACCAGACCGACGTGCTCCTGGCCATGCGCCCGGGCGAGCAGCGGTCGTGGATCCGCCTGCTCGAGCCCGACGACGTCGCCGACGTGATCCAGGCCGCGCCCGATGATCAGCGGGCGCGCCTGCTCGGCCTGCTCGACCGCCTGACCCGCAAGGAGGTCGAGGCCCTGCTCGCCTACGAGGAGGACGAGGCCGGCGGCCTGATGAACACGCGCTACACGCGCCTGCGCCCGGGCATGACCGTCGACGAGGCCATCGCCTACCTGCGCCGCCAGGCCCGCACCACCACCGAGACCATCTACTACTGCTACGTGCTCGACCCCGAGCAGCGCCTGGTCGGCGTGGTGTCGTTCCGCGACCTGTTCGCGGCGCCCGGCTCGGCCACCGTCGCCGAGATCATGGAGCGCGAGGTGGTGAGCGCCGCGCCCGAGACCGATCAGGAGCAGCTCGCCCACCTGTTCGCCGACCACGACCTGCCGGTCATCCCCATCGTCGACGCCGGCGGCTACATGAAGGGCATCGTCACCGTCGACGACATCGTCGACGTCGTGCAGGAGGAGGCCACCGAGGACGCCCAGAAGTTCGGCGGCATGGCGGCCCTCGAGGAGCCGTACCTCCAGGCCAGCCTGCTCGAGAACTTCAAGAAGCGCGGGGTGTGGCTGACCGTGCTCATGCTCGGCCAGATGCTCACCGCGAGCGTGATCGGCATCTTCCAGCACCAGCTCGAGACCGCGGTGGTGCTGGCGCTGTTCGTGCCGCTGGTCATCTCGAGCGGCGGCAACTCGGGGTCGCAGGCGTCGACCCTGGTCATCCGCGCCATGGCCCTGGGCGAGGTCCGCCCCGCCGACCTCCTGCGCGTGCTGCGCCGCGAGCTCCTGGCCGGCCTCGCCCTCGGCACGCTGCTGGGCGTGCTCGGCCTCCTGCGCGTGATCCTGTGGCCGGGCGCCAGCGACGCCTACACCGAGCACTACGTGCTGGTCGGCGTGGTCATCGCCGGCAGCCTCCTGGGCGTGGTGCTGTTCGGCACCCTGGTCGGCGCCACCCTGCCCTTCCTCCTCCGCAAGCTGGGCGCCGACCCGGCCAGCGCCTCGGCGCCGTTCGTCGCCACCCTGGTCGACGTCACCGGCCTCATGATCTACTTCTCGATCGCCAACCTGATCCTGCGCGGCACCCTGCTGTGATCGGCGCCAGCTAGCCGAGGCCGGCCACGGCCAGGCCGGCGCACACCACCGGCGTCACGACCTCCAGCGCGCCGCCCACCCGCGCCGGCACGACGTCGCGCAGCCGGTCGCCGACCAGGTTGCCGGCCAGGATCGCGACCGCGACGCCGGCGGCGAGGCCGAGGTACGACGGGTGCCACATCCCGACCGCGCCGTAGCCGCCGACCCGCACCACGTGCATCGCCGACGCGCCCACGCCGACCACCGCCAGGTAGCGGCGCCCGCTGAGCCCGGTCGACAGCAGCAGCGGCCCGAGCAGGGCCGCCGCGCCGCCCGTGGTCGCGGCCAGGAACCCGACCGCGCCGCCCGCCGGCGCCACGCTCGCCGCCGGCAAGGACCAGCGCGCGCCGCTGGCCGCCCGCGCCAGCGCCCCGGCCGCCGCCACCAGCATGATCACGCGGATCGCGCCGTCGGACAGCCCGGCCGTCAGCACCGCGCCGAGGAGCGTCCCCGGCACCAGCCCGAACAGGAGGCGCCGCGCCACCGCGCGATCGAGGTCGCCCCGGTACAGCCACACCCGGTGCAGGTTGCCGACCAGGAGCGCCGCCGCGCTCACCACCAGCGCCGGCCGCGGCCCGAGCACCAGCGACAGCGCGAACACCAGCACCAGCCCGCCGCCCATCCCCGACAGGGTCGTCAGCGCGCCGGCGGTGAGCCCCAGCGCCGCCAGCGTCGCGAGCAGGGGGAGGTCGGTGAGCGCGGCGTCCATGCCCCACGATGCCGGCCCGGACATCATTTGCCCAATGGAATGATTTGATGAAACCCATCCAAGATTGTTATGCCGGCGTCGGCCGCCGGGCTACCCTCGCTCCGTGCTCGACGAGCTCCGCTACCTGCTCCACATCACCGACACCGGCACCTTCACCGCCGCCGCGCGCAAGGCCCACCTGTCGCAGCCGGCGCTGTCGGCGGCGGTGCGCCGCCTCGAGGACGCCATGGGCGCGCGGCTGTTCCACCGCGGCGCCGCCGGCGCCGAGCTGACCGCCGCCGGCCACGCGCTCCTGCCCCACGCCCGCGCCGCCCTGGCCGCGGTCGAGGACGGCCGCCGCGCCGTCGCCGAGCTCGAGGCCGGCGCCACCGGCGAGGTCCGGCTGGGCGCCGGCGCCACCGCCTGCACCTACTTCTTGCCGCCGATCCTCGCCACCTACCGCAAGCGCTGGCCGGGGGTCGTGCTGCGGGTGCGCGAGGCCTTCGGCGACGAGCTCGAGGAGCTGGTGACCGCCGGCGCCATCGACATCGCGATCATCACCGCCGCCACCCGCCGCGGCGGCCGCCGCGACGGCCTCGACCCGTGGCGCGACGACGAGCTGATCGTGGTCGGCGCGCCCGGCGTCAACCCGCGCGACGCCGGCTGGATCACGTTCGGCGCTGGCTCGCCGACCCGCGCCCTGCTGCTGGCCCGCAACCCCGGCGCGCAGGTGGTCATGGAGCTGGGCTCGATCGCCGCGGTCAAGGGCCACGTCCGCGCCGGCATCGGCCTGGCCCTGGTGTCGCGGGCCGCGGTCGCCGCCGACGTCGCGCGCGGCGCGCTGGTCGAGCTCGAGCTGCCGTGGGCGCCGGTCACCCGCCGCCTGGCGCTGCGCCACCGCGGCGTCGATCGCCTGCCCCCGGCCGCCGCCCGCCTCCGCGATGTGCTGCTGGAACGCTTGCCCTGAGCGACCGTCCCGGCTATCAGGAGTCTGCCGATGATCCCGACCCGCGTGTACCACTATCGCGATCCCGCGGCGGTCATCCTCGGCCTCAAGGAGCTGCGCAAGAAGGGCCTGACCCCGCGCGGCATCCTGTTCGTCGCGCTCGACCCGCGCGGCGAGACCTACATCGCGGTGCCCGAGGATCTCGACGCCGTCGCCAACGTCCGGGTCGGCGACAAGCTCTCGCTCGAGCCGCCGTGGCAGGGCCGCTACTTCCACCTCGACGCCGTCCATCGCCTGCCCGGCGACACCGTGCTGTGGAACGGCGATCGCCGGCTCGGCGACACCGGCAGCGCGCCCGAGGTCGCGTGCGCGATCTCCGAGTGGCTCAAGGGCTCGAGCGCCAAGAACGTCTTCCTCGGCTGCACCCCGCACCAGCCCGGGTCGTGGTGGACGCTCGATCACCGCTCGCCGGTGGTCGACCTCCACGCCCGCGGCCTGGTCGACACCGTGGTCACCACCTCCGGCCTGCTCGCCCGCCGCATCGACGAGCCCGGCCTCTTCCACGTCGACTTCGCGACCCTGGCCGCCCACCAGGGCCCGCGCGACGGCTGGCACGAGGTGTTCAAGAGCGAGATGGGCAACATCCTGCTCGTCGAGCGCCGCGTCCTCGGCTACCGCCTGGTCCTGACCTGCGAGCGCGGGCTCGTCGAGATCGACGTCAGCCACCTGCCCGATCTGGTGATCGAGACCGCGCGCGTGCCCATGCGGTCGGGCTTCGGCGTGGTCGGCCGCATCGACGGCGGCGCCTTCGCCGTCACCGCCGGTCGGGTCGAGCCGTGGGGCCTGTCCGACGTCAGCCCGGCGATGCTGGTGGGCTCGCCCAACGAGACCATCCTCGATCTGCCGCGCACGCTGCGCGAGCACCCCGAGCTGGCACCTCCGGAGTGACGCGCGCCCGTGATCCGGACCATGCGACCGGGTCCGGCCACGCTTTCGGCCTCGACGCCGCGCGCCGCGCGCCGAATACTCGAGGGATGTCGGCTCCGCTCCCTCACGCTCGGGTCGTGCGCAAGGGCGGCGTCGCGGTCGCGCCGCCGCCGGTGCCCATGCGCGAACGCCTGGCCGCCCTCGAGGCCGGCCTCGGCCCGCGCACCCGCGACGCGCTGGCCGCGATCATCGGCCTGTGGCCGGTGACCGCCGTGCTCCTGCTCGCGCTCGGGCTGATGTGGCTGTCGGTGATGAACGCCTGACGCCCCGCCCGACGCCGCGCGCGGACGATCGGCGCGCCCGACGGGGATCCGGACGGGGCGCGTCACCGGTCAGAAGCGGCCGCTGGCCGCGAACCCGGTCAGCCCGGGGCCGAACACCGGCGTGAGGCTCACGCCCAGCTCCTCGGCCTGCTTGGACAGCGGATCGATGCGGTAGGCCTCGGGGCGGTTGATGATGACCAGGGCCACGCCGGCGGCCAGGGCCAGCCCGCCGGCCACGTACATCGTCGCGGCCAGGGTCTGCTTGTTCTCGGCGCTCGCCTTGAGGTCGAAGGTGGCCGGGGTCGGCATCGAGCAGCCGCCCGACGGATCGGTCTGCGCGCAGCGGGCGATCGCGGCGTCGTAGTCGTCGAAGCCGCCCTTGGCCGAGCTGTGCATGAGCGCGCCGACGCCGCCCAGCACGACGCCGGCGCCGAGCACGGTGTACGGCACCCAGACCGGCATCTTGCGCTTCTCGCGGGTCAGCTCGGCGTCGGTGAACAGCTTGAGCTCCATGCGCGAGGTCTCGCCGCCGCCCAGCTTGAGGTTGAGCTGGGTCGGCGCGTAGCCGGGGGCACGGGCGGCGATCGAGTGCTCGCCGGCGCGGATGAGCGCGGCGTAGGTCCCCGGCCCCTGCAGCACCTCCTTGCCGTCGAGGATCAGCACCGAGCCGGGCTCCGACACCGTGTACTCGCCGCGGACGAGCTGCTTCTCGACCAGCAGCTTGAAGTCCTTGGCGCGGGCGAACTTGTCCTCGCCCAGCGGCAGGTCGCCGTGGGACAGCGCCTTCTCGAGGGCGGCGTGCATGTCGACCGGCTGATCGAGGTTCACCAGGGCCAGCGCCAGGCTGTAGTGGATGGCGGGGTGGTCCCAGTGGGTGAGGGCCTCGCGGTACTTCTCCGCCGCCTTGGGGAAGAGGGCGTCGCGCAGCATGCCGTTGGCCTCGTTGAACAGCGCCAGCGCCTTGCGCTGCTGCTCCGGGGACACGCCGCGGGCCCACGGCCGCGAGTCCTCCTGCTGCGCGGTCGCGAGATCCTTGTCGGTGAACTGCTTGGGCGGCCCCTGCGGCTCCTCGGGCTTGTCGCCGGGCGGCTTGTCCCCGGGCTGCGCGGCGGCGGCCGAGACGAGGAGGGCGAGGGGCAGCCCGGACGCGACGGTGGTGGCGACGGTGGAGGCGGTGGAGGCGGTGGAGGCGATCGACGTGAAGGCTCGCATGTCATCTCCGGTGGCATCAGGGCTCGCGACGACCGAGCCAGCGACGAACGTGAAGGTGAAGTGGATGGGCCAGGTCGCGCCGGCGCCGGCGCGCGCCGGACCGGGAGCACGACGCCGCTACTTGAGGGTCTCGATCATCGCGCCGATCTGCTCCTCGAGCTCCTTGACGCGCTTCCGCTCCCTGGCCAGCAGGCGCTCGACCTCGACCTTGGCCTTGGTGGCCTCGTCCTCGGCCAGCTCGGCGACGCGCTTGGCCTGGACCGCGGCCGCCTCGTTGCGCTCGGCGTCCTTCTGGGCGTCGCGCGCGGCCTCGCGCGCCTTCTCCGACTCCTTGAGCGCGACCTCGAGCTCGGCCTTCTTGGCCACCAGCTCGTCGTAGGTCATCTCGAGCTGGAAGCCGGCCTTCTCGGCCTCCTTCTGGGCGGCGAGGCGACCCTTCTCCTCCTCGAGGCGCTCCTGCTCCTTGCGCTCGGCGATGGCCAGGGCCTCGCGGGCCTCGGCCTCGGCGGCGCGGGCGGCGCGGGCCTGCTCCTCGGCCAGGTTCGCGTTCTTGCGGGCGACCACCGCGTTCTTGGCCGCCTTCTGCTCCGACTGGCGGATCGTGAACAGCGCGAAGGCCGCCGCCACCAGCAGCAGGGTCAGGAAGGTGACGACGCCGACCGTGATCGTGCGGCGGCGGCGCTCGGCGGCGGTGGCGGCGTTGATGACCTCGGCGAGGAACGCCCGCTGGGTGTCGGGCAGCGTGCCCTGGTGGCGGCGCGCCCAGCGGATCGCCTCCTCGGCGGTCTCGCCCCGCCACAGCATGCCGGGGTCGCGGCCCTTGGCGTGCCACTGCTTGGCGGCCACCCGGAGCTGCTCGACGAAGGCCGCGTCCTCCTGGGTCTCGTCGAGCCAGCGCCGCAGCGCCGGCCACGAGTGGATGAGCGACTCGTGGACGATCTCCACCGTCGAGCCGTGGGCCGAGCCGTCGGTGGCGGTCTGGGTGACCAGCAGGCGGGCGGCGGTGAGGTGATCGACCAGGCGCTGCACGTCGCCCGGCTGCGGCGACAGCTCCTGCAGCTCGGCCAGCGAGACGATGGCGCGGGTGCGCTCGGGCGTGATCAGGCGCAGGCAGACCTGGCGGGCCAGCGCCTGCGACTGCGGCGACAGCTCGTGCAGCACGCTGTCGGCGTGGCTGGCGAGGGCGCCGGCGATGCCGCCCATGGCGTTGTACGCGGCCTGGGTGAGCAGCTTGCGCCCCGAGTCCTTGTTGTCCCACAGCTTGGTGGCGGCGAACTGGAGCAGCGGCAGCGCGCCGGGCGTGGTCTCGAGGTGCGACAGCATCTCCTCGACCATGACCGGGTTCTCGAACTGGTAGCCCGCCATCTCCGCCGGCTGCACCAGCGCGTCGCGCAGGCCGTCGCGGTTGGGCGGGGTCAGGAAGAACAGGCCCTGCATGACCTCGCCCATGAGCTGCGGATCCTCGCCGACGCGGTCGAGGAAGTCGGAGCGCAGCGACAGGACGACGCGCACCGGCGCCGACGGATCGTCGGCGGCGCCGGCCAGGCACGCGGTGAAGGCCGCGCGCTCGGCGTGATCGGGGACCAGCGTGTAGAGCTCCTCGAACTGATCGACGAAGAGCAGGAGCTTGGTCTGCGAGCGCTTGGCGCGGCTGCGCAGGACCTGGCCCATGTGGCCGGGCTCGCGGGCGAGGCGGGCGGCGAGCTCGGCCTGCTCCTTGAGATCGTCGACCACGGTCTGCGAGGTCGAGCCGACCATCGGCGTCATCATGGCGGCGACCGCGGCCAGCGGGCTGCGGCCGGGGCGGATGACGAACGACTCCCACTGCTCGCCCGAGGCCTTGAGCGCGGGCACCAGGCCGGCGCGCACGAACGACGACTTGCCGACGCCCGACGGGCCGACCACGCCCATGACCGGGCGCTCGCGGATGCGATTGACGGCGGCGGCGATCTCGCGCGAGCGGCCGAAGAAGCGCGCCGCGTCGCTCTCCTGGAACGACGACAGGCCGGCGTACGGGCTCTCGTCGATGGCGAGCTGCAGGGTCGAGTAGCGCCCGGGCAGGAACGGCTCGAGGGCGCGCAGGAGCTCGCGGGCGTCGGCGAAGCGCTGCTCCTTGTTCTTCATCAGGCAGCGATCGACGACGTCGGCCAGGCCCTGCGGCACGTCGGAGACCGCGTCGCGCAGGCGCGGCATCGGCTTGTCGAGCATGGCCGTGACCACGAGCTGGTTGCCCTGCAGCGGCGCCAGCGGGTGCTTGCCGGCGAGCAGGCGGAACAGGATGACGCCGGTGGCCCAGATGTCGGTGCGGTGATCGATCTCGACGCCGATGCCCCACTGCTCCGGGGACATGTACTTCATCGTCCCCATGATCACGCCCTGGCGGGTGAGGTTGGTGTTGCCCTCGCCCAGCTCGGCCGCGGTCGGCACGCGGATCGCGGCCGCCGACGCCACCGGCTTGTCGGCCTGGTCGCGGACCTTGGCGATGCCGAAGTCGAGGACCTTGATCGTGCCCTGATCGGTGACGAAGATGTTGTCGGGCTTGAGGTCGCGGTGGACGATGCCCTGCTCGTGGGCGACGACCAGCGCCTTGACCACGGGCACGATCAGCTCGACCGCGCGGGCCGCCGGCAGGCGCTTGCCGCCGGAGACCAGGTCGGTGAGGACGGTGCCCTGCAGGTACTCGAGCACCATGTACGGCTGGCCGCCGTGCTCCCCGACCTCGGAGATGATGACGATGTTCTCGTGGCTGCAGCGGGCCGTGGCGCGCGCTTCGATGATGAAGCGCTGGGTCATCTCGGGGTGGCCCGACTGCAGGATCTTGATCGCGACCTTGCGGCCGAGCTTGAGATCGCGGGCCAGGTAGACCGTGCCCATGCCGCCGGCGCCGAGCTCGCGGATGAGCTCGTACTGGTTGATCTGCATGCCGGGGCGCGGCTGCTGGCCGGGGCCCCAGAGCTGGGTGACCTCGGAGACCTCGGAGCGCGGCCCGGTCGACAGCAGCCCGGAGCCGCCGCTGGTGCCGGTGCCGGACGGCGGCGGCTGGCTCGGCTTGGTGCCGCGCGCCACCACCGGCGCGGTCCCGAACACGCCGCTGTCGACCTCGACCGAGGCCGGCGGCGGCGCCGCCGCCGGGCGGTTGCTCGCCACCACGGTGCGATCGGCGGGCGCGCTGCGACCGTCGGCGGGCGCCGGCGCGGGCCGCGCCGGCGCGGGCGCCGGGGCGGGGACCGCGGCCGGGCCGACCGGGGCGCCGACCGCGCCGCCGATCACCTGGGTCTTGTCGCTGGGCGCGGCCTTGCTTCCGTTGCTGTTCGGATCACTCATCGGGCACCGGGTGGGCTAGCGAGTACGGCAGAGGACGACCGCACGCGCGGTTCCCCCTTGTGGACCGCGGAGATAGTAGCGTGAACCTCGACGTAGATCGTGGGAAACGGGCGCTTTCCTCACGCGGTATCGGTGGGGTCGCTTACACACCGACGGGTAGCGAGTGAGCGCACACGCGCGCTACTGTCGCCGCGATGGCGACACCCGCGACGACGATCGACGAGCTGGCCCGCGGCTTCCGCGCCGCGTACCTCGACCACGCGACCCTGACCGCGCAGCTCGAGGCGTGGCGCGACGCCTTCCCCGAGCTGGTGCGGCTGCGCTCGCTCGGCACGACGCCCGAGGGCCGCGACCTGTGGCTGCTCACGCTGGGCGTCGAGCCCGACCGCGCGCGGCCCACCGCCTGGATCGACGGCAACATGCACGCCTCGGAGCTGGCGGGGTCGAGCGTGGCCCTGGCCATCGCCGAGGACGTGCTGCGCGCCCACGTCGAGCCCGAGGCCTTCGCGCGGCGCAGCGGGCTGGCGGCGTCGGTGATCGAGCGCGTACGCGCCGCCCGCTTCTTCGTCCTGCCGCGGATGAGCCCCGACGGCGCCGAGTGCGTGCTGCGCACCGGCCGCTTCGTGCGCAGCGTGCCGCGCGACGAGCGCCCCGACCGCGGCGCCGCCCGCTGGCGCAGCGGCGACGTCGACGGCGACGGCCTGGCGTTCGTGATGCGCCAGCTCGATCCGACCGGCGACTACGTCGCCAGCGCCGCCCACCCCGACCTGCTGGTGGCGCGCGAGCTCGACGACGCCGGGCCGTTCTACCGCGTCCACCCCGAGGGCACGATCGAGCACTTCGACGGCTTCACCGTCCCCGAGCCGGTGTTCGTCGGCGACAACCCGATCGACCTCAACCGCAACTTCCCGTGGTCGTGGTCGCCGGCCCACGAGCAGCTCGGCGCCG
The DNA here is from genome assembly GCA_900696455.1 of uncultured delta proteobacterium. Taxonomy (GTDB): domain Bacteria; phylum Myxococcota_A; class Polyangia; order Haliangiales; family Haliangiaceae; genus UBA2376. The sequence continues at coordinate 5,172 of CAADGB010000127.1, read as the reverse complement.
GCCCGTTCCCGGCCAGCGAGCCCGAGTCGCGCGCCGTCGTCGAGTGGGCGGTGGCCCACCCCGAGATCTTCGCCTGGCTCAACCTGCACTGCTACGGCGGCGTCTTCATCCGGCCCCTCGGCCACGGCCCCGACAGCAAGATGGATCAGGACGACCTCGGGCTGTGGCGGCTGCTCGGGCAGTGGGCCGAGGCCGACACCGGCTACCCGATGGTGTCGGGCTACGAGGAGTTCCTCTACGCGCCCGACCAGCCGCTGCACGGCGACCTCACCGACTTCGCCTACAACCAGCGCGGCGCGATCGGCTACGTCGTCGAGCTGTGGGACATCTACCGGCGCCTCGGCCTGCCCCGCCCCAAGAAGTTCGTCGACTACTACACCCACCTCACCCGCGCCGACATGGAGAAGCTGGCGGCGTGGGACCGCGAGCACAACGCCGGCCGCATCGTGCGGCCGTGGCGCAAGGTCACCCACCCGCAGCTCGGCGAGGTCGAGGTCGGCGGCATCGATCCGCGCTTCGGCCTGTGGAACCCGCCGTTCGAGCTGCTCGACGAGGTGTGCCAGGCGCAGAGCCGGTGCTTCCTGCGGGTGGCGGCGCTGGCGCCGGCGGTGACCGTGCGCCACGCCCGCGCGGTGGCGCTGGGCGACGGCCTGTCGCGCGTCGAGCTGGTGGTCGACAACACCGGCTACCTGCCGACCTACGTCCTGTCGTCGGCGAAGAAGCTCGACTGGAACGAGCCGCTCTACGCCGACGCCACCTGTGACGGCGGGTGCGCGCTGGTCGACGGCGCGGCGGCGCGCGTGACCGTCGGCCACCTCGAGGGCTGGGGCCGCGGCGTCGGCACCGGCGCCAACGAGCTCGCCTACCTGCGCAGCAACGGCAACCGCGGCAGCGGCCGCGCCACGTGGGTGGTGCGCGGCCAGGGCGTCGTGCGCGTCCGCGCCGGCTCGTGCCGGGTCGGCTTCGTCGAGGCCACGGTCGAGCTCGGCTGATCCGAGGCGCGGGCGGCTCGCCGCCGGGAACGCGCGTCGGCCCCGGCCCGGGGTCAGGTCCGCGCGATCGCGGCCGGCACCGGCGACCGCCGCTGGACGCGGCGCTCCAACCGGAAGACGACGATCCCGACCACGAGGAGGCTCGGACCACCGAGCGCGCGGAGCAGCACGGCGGACGGCTGCACACGCAGGGCCGCACCAGGGCGGAGCGCGGCGGCCACCGTCTCGTCGTGGTCGTGGTGAGCGTGGCCTCCCAGCGCGGCGATGAGGATGGCGAGCGAGATGATGAGCGAGACGAGATCCAGCGCGAGCAGTCCCCAGGCGGCGGTGCGCAGGACCCGGAGCCGGGGCCGGATCGACACGACGCCGCCGACGAGCGCGCCCAGCCCGAGCCACGCGACCGCCGCGACAGCTCCGGACACCATGGCGACGCCGATGGCGCCGACCCCGCCGGCGAGCGCGAGCACGAGGGCGACCGCGCGCAGCACCGCCCGCCGCCCGCCGGTCAGCTCGTCGGGCAGCGGGGGCGATCTCGGCACGCGCGCGAACCATCCCCCCTGGTCCAGGCCCAGATGCTCCCGGAGCGCCATGCCACGAGGTTGCCACGCGCCGGCCCGGCAAACGCGGTAAGAAGTGGCATGGTGCCCGAGCCCGCGGCCGGCCCGGATCGCGACGCGCCGCGCGGCGGGGCCTGGTACGCGATCGGCGACGTCCAGGGCTGCATGGACAGCCTCGAGCGGCTGCTCGCCGCGATCGCCTACGACCGCGGGCGCGACCGGCTGTGGCTGGTGGGCGATCTGGTCAACCGCGGCCCGCGCTCGCTCGACGTGCTGCGCTGGGCGCGCGCCCAGGGCGACGCGGTGGAGGTCGTGCTCGGCAACCACGATCTCCACCTGCTGGCCCGCGTCGCCGGGGTCGCGCCGGCCAAGCGCCGCGACTCGCTCGACGACGTACTGGCGGCGGCCGATCGCGACGAGCTCGTCGACTGGCTGCGCACCCGGCCGTTCGTCCACGCCGCCGCCGGCCACGTCCTGGTCCACGCCGGCCTCCACCCCCGGTGGACGGTGGCGCGAGCGCGCGCGCTGGCCGCGGAGCTCGAGGCCGGGCTCGGCGGCGACGACTGGCGGGCGTGGCTCGGCCAGCTCGGCAACGGCGCGCCGGCCTGGCGCGACGACCTGACCGGCGCGGCGCGGGTGCGCGCGCTCCTCGCCTGGTTCGTGCGCGTGCGCTGCGTCGACGGCGACGCCGCGCCGGTCACCGACTTCGACGGCCCACCCGAGGACGCGCCGGCCGGCGCCGCACCCTGGTACGCCGCGCCCGAGCCGGCGTGGGCCGATCACGTCGCCATCTTCGGCCACTGGGCGGCGCACGGCCTGCGCCTGGGCGAGCGATGGATCGCCACCGACGCCGGCTGCGTGTGGGGACGCGCCCTGGCCGCGGTCCGCCTGCCCGAGCGCGCGGTGACCCAGGTGAAGAGCGTCGAGGCGGCGAGCTGACGCCGCGCCCGGCGGGGCCGGCGCGGAGGCGCGGCCGTCAGCGGCAGGTCGGCTGCGCCCCGAGCACGCCGGCGTCGCCGGGCCGGGCCACGCCGAGCGCGGCCGGGAGGTACACCCCCTGCTGGCGGCAGGCGGCGGCGGTGCTGGCGCCGACGTAGAACGCGCTCGCGCCGCGCCGCACCTGCAGGTAGACCTCGCCGACGCCGCCGGTGGAGCTGGGGCCGACCGGCAGCACGACCTCGTCGGTCGCGCCCGGCGCGATCGTGGCCACGACCTCGCACGCGTGCGGCCCCCAGCTGGCGACGCAGCGCTCGACGGCGATCGGCTCGGACGCGGCGCTGTGGAAGACGAAGCGGGTGGCGTCGGGATCGGCCGTCGCCGCGGGGGCGAAGGTCCACGCCGCGGCCTGGCCGCGCTCGCCGTGGAGGAACGCCCAGGCGTAGGCGTCGTCGCCGGGCGCGGCCGCCCCCGGCACGTCGACCGCGGCGCTGGCCACGACCTGGTCGTCGTCGTCGACGACCTCGACCAGGTGACCGCCGGCGGCGAGCAGGACGCCGAGGCCGTTGCCCTCGCCCAGGTAGCGGGCGAACTCCCAGCCGGTGTCGCTCTCCCAGACCACGTCGAGCCCGTCGACGCGGAGCCGGAGCCCGTCGCGGGTGGGCTCGGTCAGGAAGGACGACGCCACCAGGAGCCCCTGTCCGGGGGGCGGCGCGGCGTCGAGGCGTGACGCGACCAGGGTCTGGGTCGGACGCACGTCGGTGGTGCAGCCGGCGGCCAGGGCCAGGAGCGTCGAGGGGATGAGGGCGGTGCGGACGGGGTTGATGACCTTCATGCTAGCTTGGACGACGGTCCCCGGGCCCAGGGAAAGACGTCGCGGTGGCGATCGCCGCGCACCGGCGCCGTGATGATCGGCTTTCCCTGGACGCCCGCTCGATCGTCCAACCCTCGTGCGCCCCCTCGCCGCCGTCATCGCCGCGCTCGCCGCCGCCTGGCCGGGCGGGGCGCGCGGGGACGACGGGCCGGTGGCCGGGCCGGTGCCCGGGCCGGTGGCGGGGCCGGTGATCGTGATCGTGCGCGACGCGACCGTGCCCGAGACCGTCGAGGCGGAGCTCGCGCCGCGGATCCGGGCCTGGCTCGAGGCCGCGCCGCTGGAGGTGGCGGTGGTGGAGATCGCGATCGCGGACGGCCACGCGATCGTGATCGTCGATGGCCGGCGCCGCGAGATCGAGCTGGGGCCGTGGGACGGCCCGACCAGCTCGCGGCGGATCGTCTCGCACGTCGTCGATCTGGCCCAGGGCGCGGCCCGGCTCGCGCCGCTCGCGCCGCTCGCGCCGGAGCCGACGACGACGACGACGACGACCGCTCCGGTCGCGGCGGCGGCGGCGGTGGGGACGACCGCGGCGCCCGCGCCCCGGGTGACCGTGGTCGCGACCTCGCGCCTGGGGCGCGGGCTCGATACCACCGATCCGTGGACCCTCGGCCTCGGCGCCGAGCTCGGGCTCGCGCGCGGGCGGTGGCGCGCCGCGGTCGGCCTGGGCTGGAGCCACGCCGCGACCCACCGCCCGGGGACGCCCGAGGAGAGCCGCCACGACGCGTGGCCGGTGGCCGCGATCGGCGCGGTCGCGCTGGGGCCGATCGAGCTGGGCGCGCGCGCCGTCGTCGCCCCGGGTCGGGTCGGCGGCGCGATCACGGCGAGCCCGGTCCACGCCGGCGTGGCGGCGGTCGTGCGCTGGCAGCCGGGCCTGGCCGCGGCGCCCGGCCTCGTGCTCGACCTCGGCGTCGAGGCCTGGGCGCAGCGCCTCGCCGTGACCATCGCCGGGGAGCCGGTCTTCACCAGTCCGCGGGTCGCGCCGTACCTGGGGCTCGGCCTGGGCTGGGGGCGGCCGTGAAGGGCGCGACGGCGGTGGCGGCGGCCGAGCTCGAGCGCGACGACGAGCTGGTGCGCGCGGCCCAGGGTGGCGACCGCCGCGCGTTCACGCGGATCTTCCGGCGCCACGCCGACCGCGTCCACACCCACCTCACGCGGCTCGTCGGGCCGGTGCCCGAGCGGGACGACCTGGTGCAGCAGGTGTTCCTGTCGTTCCACCGGGCGCTGCCCGGCTTCCGCGCCGAGGCGTCCCTGGCCACGTTCCTCCACCGCATCACCGTCAACGCCGCCTTCGACCACCTGCGCGGCCGTCGCCGCGCCGCCGCGCCGATCGAGCCCGCCGAGGTCGAGCGCCTGCTCGATCCCGGGCTCGATCTGCGGCAGCGCGCCGAGGCCCGCGATGACCTGGTGCGGCTGTTCCGCCTCCTCGATCGACTCGCCGCGCCCAAGCGCATCGCGTTCGTGCTGGTGGCGATCGAAGGCCTGTCGCTGGCCGAGGCCGCCGCGCTGGTCGACGCCAGCGCCGACACCGTCAAGCAACGGGTGCGCGCCGCACGGCGCGAGCTGGACGTGCTCATCCGTCGGGAGGATCGCGATGTCTGACCGCTGGCTCGATCGCTCGCTGGGACACCTCGCTCGGCTCGAGGCGCCGCTCGACGACCTCGGCCGGGCCCGCCTCGAGGCCAGCCTCGACCGCGCGCTCGACGACGTCGGCGCGGCGGCGCCTCGGCCGGCAGCCGGCGGCGCGGCCCGGCGCCGGCGCCGGCGCTGGCTGACCGTCGCGGCCATCGGCGTCGCGACCGTGACGCTCGGCGCG
>CAADGB010000126.1 GCA_900696455.1 uncultured delta proteobacterium | reverse complement strand
CGCCGCGCCCGACGGCGCGTCCGGGGCGACGCGCGCCCAGCAAGAGCCCCAGCGCCAGCGCCGCCAGGGCGCCGCGCTCGAGCGCGAGGCGGGCGGCGCCGGCCGCGGTGCGCCCGGACAGCGCTCGCTCGGCGTCGTCGAGGCGGGCGTGGGTCGCGGCGGTCTCGCGGTCCACGATCTCCTCGAGCGCGCCGGCGCGGATCGCGTCGCCGAGCCGGACGAGCTGCTCCTCGAGGCGGGCGGCGGCGCGCGGCGCGCCGACCCGGATGGCCTCGAGGTCGTCGCGGACGGTCCGGCGGACGCGCCCGAGCTCGGCGGCGGCGGCGGCGAAGCGGCGCTCGCGGTAGGCGTGGCGGGCAAGGTCGAGCTGGCGGCGGGCGCCGGCGAGGCGACCGCCGGTGGGCGCGAACGCGGCCTCGGCGCGCGCGAACGCGACCACGTCGGCGGCCTCGTCGGCGGCGAGGCCGCGCGCGACCAGCTCGGCGACCAGGGCGCCGTCGCTGCGGTCGGCCTGCCACGGCAGGGACAGGGCGAGGCCCCGGCGGGCCGCGACGGCGCGGCCGCGCGCCACCGCCGCCTCGTCGTGCTGGAACGCCATGATCAGGAAGGCCAGGGCCCAGCGCTCGGTGGTGCTGAGCAGCCCCCACGACGGCATCGCGGTCTCGCGCATCCCGTCGGCGATCCGGCTCTGGGCGCGCGACGCCGTCATGCCGGCCATGACCTCCGGCTCGTGGAAGTTCTTGGGCTCGGGCTCGAGGTACAGGCCCTGGGCGCCGTCGCCGACCCCGGTGGGGCCGTGGCAGCCGGCGCAGTGCGTGTGCCACAGGGCCTCGGCGCGGGGGCGCCCGACGGCGTCGCCGGGCGCGAGCACGAGGCGGCGGCGGGCGAGCATGCCGGCGCGCAGGCGGCGCGCCGCGTCCTCGACCCCGGCCGGCGGGCCCCCGGCGTCGACCGCCGCCGCGATCGTCGCCAGCGCGTCGCGCTCGCCGGCCCCGAAGCGCTGGGCGAAGACCTGGGCGTCGTGCATCAGCGCGCGCAGGATGCGGCGGCGCACCGGGTCGAGCTCGCGGCCGTCGGGGCCGACCGCCAGGTGGTACTCGCCGGCGACGTCGTCGAGCGCGGCCACGATCCGGCGCACGTCCTCGAACGAGCCGTGATCGATCGGCGGCTCGGGCGCGGGCAGGCAGGCGGCCACGGCGAGCGCGAGCCCCAGCGCGAGCCAGCACCGGGTGCGGACGAGCGGGACGGCGCGCGCGGTCATCAGGGCAGCGTGACGTCGACCCACACCGGCCAGTGATCGGAGGTCGTCAGCGTGCGCTCGACCTGGGCCGGGGTCACCGCCAGGCCGCGGGTGTAGATCGCGTCGAGGCGCGACTCGACGCCGTGCACGCGGTGGGTGGCGCCGACCTCGGCGGCCGGGGTGGTGAAGCCGAGCGCGCGCATGTAGTCGTCGAGCAGCGGCGCCTGCTCGGTGTCGGCGATCTGGGCCAGCGGCACCAGCGGCACCTCGCCCTCCTCCCACAGGAACGGGTTGGTGTTGACGTCGCCGCCGACGATCACGGCGGCGGGCAGCTCGAGGACGGCGGGGCGGAGCTGGAGGATGCGGTCGGTGATGTTGATGCGGGTCTCGAGGTGGACGTTGACCACGGGCAGCCGGGCCTCGCCGACCACGACCTCGGCGCGGATGGCGATGCGCGGCTTCCACGCCTCGGTCCGGGGCAGGGTCATGACGTGGGCGTCCTCGATGGGGAAGCGCGACAGGATGGCGAGGCCGTGGGTGCCGTCGCCCTTCATGCGCCCCGGCACGTAGCTCCAGCCCATGCCGAGCGCGGTGGCGAGGCGGCGGGTGCGGCTGGCGCGCTCGGCGGGGAAGGCCTCCTCCTCCTGCAGGAGCAGCACGTCGGCGGCGGCCAGGGCGGGGTTGGCGCGGAGCTGGGCGGCCAGGCCCTCGGGGTCGGCGCCGAGGTTCACGTTGTAGGTGACGACGCGCAGCGTGCGCCGGCTGCCGGCCGGCACCGCCGGCATCTCGTCGGCCGCGCCGTGCTCGGCGGCGAGCGCGCCCTCGATCGTCGCCACGTCGACCCACTCGGTCGGCTCGCCGAGGTCGAGGCCGCAGCCGGGGCACAGCGCGGCGAGCGCGACGGCGGCGAGCCCGGCGGCGGCGGCGGCGGGCGTCACAGCGACCACCCCAGATCGACGCCGAGCCACGGCGCCAGGCCGGCCTTGCCGGCGGCCGCCATCGCGAAGGCGCGCACGACCAGCCGACCGCGGCGCTCGTAGCCGGTGGCGAGCTGCGCGCCCACGCCGGTCTCGCTGGCGCCGCTCCACTCCGGCACCGGCGACGGCGTGGCGACGTGCACGAGCTGGGGGCCGACCTCGGCGAACCAGCGGTGGCGGCGGGTGCCCGCCAGGTAGGCGGTGACGAACGGGCTCAGCGAGGCGACGCGCTGGCCGTCGAGGATCGTGAACGAGCCGACCGCGCCCAGCGCGATCCGCCGGTGGAGGTCGCGGCGGACGCCGAGCCCCCACAGGCCGCCGCGCCCGAGCACCTCGACGAAGATCGCGGTGCGGCCCGGCTCGCGTGGCGCGCGCGCGGCGACGGGCTCGACCGGCGAGGAGCGGTCGGCTGGCGCGGCGCTCGCCGCCTCGGCGCGGACCGCGGGCGCGCCGCCCGTCGCCTCGGCGCGGGCGGCGGACGGCGCCAGGCTCGTGGCGACCAGGAGCACGCCCAGGGCGAGCCGCGCGGCACGGGACATCGATCGACGATCCTACCGGTTACCGCGCTCGCAGCAACCGCGCCCTTTGCGCGCACCCTGCGCAGATCTTGCGTGATGCCAGGGCGCTGGTCACAGCTCCAGGCGCAGCCCACCCAGGTAGCGACGCTCGTCGGTGGCGCGGGTCGTGGTCTTGACCGTCCCGGTGCGGTACCGGGTCTCGATCCCGGCCTCGAGCCGGAGCGCCAGGCCCAGGCCGAGATCGACCCGGTAGCCGAGCCACAGCCGGCCCTCGCGCCGGCCGTCATGGAGCACGTAGTCGTCGACGATCTCGTCCTGGTGGCGGTCGAGCCCCTGGATCGAGCGGAACCGATCGAGGCGGTAGGCCAGGCGAGCCTCGAGGCCGCGGTAGGTGGCGGTCACGCGGCCGTGCGCCGTCACGCCGAACGCGTGGTGGTAGTTGTCGCGCAGGACGGTGGAGCGCACCTCCTCGTCGGGGTAGAGCGCGCGGTGGTCGTCGATGGCGTGGTTGCGGACCAGGGCGTAGTCGCCGTAGAGGTCGGCGCCCACGCGCAGGCGGGCGTGGCCGGCGCGGAGCCACAGGGCGAGGGCCGGGCCGATGACGTGGGCGATGGCGAGCCGATCGCGGGTCCGGGGCTGGTCGCGATCGCGCGCGGCGTGGAAGCCGTACTCGTAGGCGCTGGCCAGCCCCAGCAGCAGGTTGTGCCCCCGGCCGCGGGCGTCGACGCGCTTGTGGTGCCACGACGTCACCGCGGCGCGGGCGAAGGCCTCGAAGTCGATGACGTCGTGCTCGCCCCAGGTCCACGCCACCCGCACCTGGCTGAAGGCGGGATCGGTGTGGAGGCGGCGGGCACGCCCCGGCCGCTCGAAGCCGGGGATCATGACCAGGTCGGTCTCGACCACCGCGCGCAGCACGCCCTGCGCGTCGTCGCCGGTGGCCTCCTGGCGGCCGACGGCGAGGCCGCTCTCGAAGCGGTGGGGGAGGCTGGCGTCGAGCCCGAGCGGCCCGGTCACCCGCGCCCGCCACCGCGGCTCGCCGTCGATGCGCTGGAGCACGCCGGTGCCGAAGCTGAAGGCGTTGCCGAGGATCTGGTTGGCCCAGTGGGGCTCGCTGCGCAGGAGGAAGACGCCGAGGTGCCAGAACGCCTCGCCGACCACGAAGCCCGATCGCGGCGTCATGATCAGATCGTTGACGCTCACCTCCTCCTTGTACTCGCCGGCCAGCTCCCACACCGTCGAGGCGGCGAGCGAGAACACGTACGACTCGAGCGCCGAGAAGCCGTTGCTGCGGGCGAACAGGTAGTTGGCACCGCCCTGGGCGGTGTGGCGCCAGCCGTTGGTGTTGAAGAAGTTGTCGTCGAGGCGCCACGCCTCGAGGGTGATGAAGCGCTCGCGCACGTTGCGCCAGTCGAGGTCGTACTGGAAGTCGAAGCGGTTGAGCTCCTTGTCGATCCAGTACTTCACCTCCATCACGCCGATGAGGAGGCTCGCCTGGCCGATCGCGCGCCACCAGTGCCGGTCGCGCGGCCAGGGCTCGACCGGATCGAGGCCGTCGCGATCCTCGCCGGCGGCGGTCGGCGAGCGCGCTCCGGCCGCGGCCACGGCCAAGGAGGCGGGCGTGGCGGGCGCGGCGGGCGCGCCGGCGGAGGTGGCGGCGGTCGCGACGGGCTCGCCGGGGGCCGCGGAGGCGGGGGCCGCGGCCTCGTTCGGGGTCGCGGGCGCGACCGGGGTCACGGCGGGCGCGCGCGGTCCGGCGGCGCCGTGACAGGCCGCCACGAGCCAGAGGACCAGGAGCCACGCGGTGCGCATCGGACGAGCGGGGAGCTTGCAGGGACCACGCCAGCGTCGCCCTGGTGGGGCCCGCGCTGTCCGCCCGGGCGGGGTCAGGATACTGTGCGGCCATGGGTCGCAGGCGCCGACCGGCGGTCGTGCTCGGGTGGGGCCTGGCGGCGGTCGCCCTGGCCGCGGCGCCGGCGCGAGCCGAGGACGGCGCGCCCGCGACCGGGCCGGTGGCGACGAGCCCGGCGCCGGCGACCGCGGGCGCGCCCCCGCCCGCGCCGCCGCCCCCGCCCGCGCCGCCGCCCCGGTCCCCGCCGCCCCGGAGCTGGCGCGCGCTCGCCGACGCCATGATCGGCCTGCGCGGCAACCAGGGCGGCGTGGTCGGCTACGGCTTCCGTCTGGTGGTGGTGGCGGGCGTCCTCACCCCGACGCTCGACGCGTACCTGACCCTCGATCGCCAGCTCGGCGACGACAACACGATCCTCGACGGCGACGGCGATCCCGCCGCCTGGTACGAGTGGGTCGCCTCGGCGCGCGTGGGCCGGCGGCTCGTCCTCGCCTCCGACCTGTGGCTGGTCGGCGCCGGCGGGGTCGCCCTCGTCAACACCCTCGTCGCCAGCCCCGACCGGACGGTGAAGGATCGGCGCAACGGCGTCGGCCTCGACGTCGCCGCCGGGCTGGTGTGGCGCTCCGGGCCGTTTGCGGCCAGCGTCGCCGGCGGGCTGACCGCGATCCCGTACCCGCAGACGCTGGCGGCCGGCGACGCCCGCTTCAGGCTGCCGGCGCGCGTCGAGCCGTGGTTCGGGCTGGGCGTCGGCCTGATGCTGTGACCGCCCCGCGCCGTGGCGCCCGGGCGCAGCGGGGCGCGGACGGCGCGGCGGGTCTCACCGCCACGGGGTGAGACGTGTCAGGTGAGCAAAACGATCAAAACGAAACAAAAGCCAACAGCCGGTCTTGACGGGTCAGCGGGCCATCGGGCACGTTCGGATCCGCGGGAGGCGCGCGCGTCGAGTCGCCGGTTGCCCCCGCAGGGAGGGTCGATGCCACCGAAGCCGAGAAGGGTGCCACTGAAGAGCCTGGCCGCCGCCACCACGCTGTCGGTCAAGGCCGCGCTGGGCAAGGAGGTCGCGATCGGGAAGCCGGGGACGCTGGCCGGGTTCCTGATCCGCGACGCCGATCTGGTGCGGCTGGGCGGGGACGCGCAGGCGCTCGCGCGCCAGGTCGCGCGCGGCGTCTCCGCCGCGTCCGGGATCAAGGTCAAGCCCGACATCGCCAGGCTGCCGGGCGGTGGCGGCATCCTGGTCGGCTACATCCTGCCGAGGGTGATGAAGTAGGCCGTGCGCCCTCGCGTCCGCCTGCCGGTCGTCGCGGCGGCAGGTCCCGCGCTGCGGTGCCCGAGCGCGCCCGCCGACATGCCCGGCGCCGAGGCCTTCGGCGTGGTCGATCACGGCGTCGAGCCGCCGCTGGTGGGGTTCCTCGATCAGCCGGCGCCGGCGACGGCGGAGCTCCTGGCGCTGGCCGCGCCGCTGCGTCCGACCGAGGTCTTCCGCTTCGCCGCGCCCTGCCAGGGCGAGACCTGCGCCCACTGGAGCGGCGCGAGCTGCCACCTGGTCGACCGCGTCGTCGAGGGGCTCGCTCCGGCGGTGGCGTCGCTGCCCGCCTGTCGCGTCCGCCACGACTGCCGGTGGTTCGCCCAGCGGGGGCGCGACGCCTGCCTGCGCTGCCCGCAGATCGTCACCCAGAACGAGCACCCCAGCGACGCCATGCGCGACGCGGCCGACCCGGCCTGATCGAGGCGCAGCGCGGGCGAGCTGCGCCACGCCCTCGATCGACCGATGCCGGCGATCGCGGGTGACGGTTGCCGCAGGTTGCCGGCCCGCTGTCGGGGCGATCACGCGCCTGGCGGCGGCGGTCGCGTATCGTGAGGGGCATGGAGCGAGCGTGCTGCCGGGTCGTCGTGGTCGCCGTCGTCGTCGCCGCCGGCGTGGCTGCCGGCTGCCTCGATCCCGGGGAGCCAGGCGGGGGCGGGGGCGGTCCGGGCGGCGCGCCGCCCGATCCGTCGACCCGCACCGTCGAGGTGACCCTCGACGGCCTCGAGCCGGGGTGGCGGATCACGACCAGCCGGATGACCGACCACCTGGCCCCGACCGAGACCACGACGCTCGCCACCGGCGAGCCGGTCACGCTGCGCGGCGGCCCGACCGACGTCTTCGTCGCCACGGTCACCGACGCCGACGGCGCGCTGGGCCAGACCCACGTGATGGCGGCCCACTGCACGCTGGCCGAGGGCCGCCAGCTCGCGGTCCCCGCCGATTACCCGACGATCCAGGCCGCGATCGACGCGGCGCAGCCGGGCGACACGGTGCGGGTCGCGCCCGGCGCGTACCGCGAGTCGGTGGCGATGAAGGCCGGCATCTGCCTGCACGGGGCCGGCGCTCGCCGCACCGTCCTCGACGCGGACGGCGAGGGCCGGACGCTCGTCGACATGACCGGCGCCCCCGGCAGCGCGGTCACCGGGTTCACGCTGCGCGGCACCACCGTCCCGCCGGGTTGCTCCGCGCCCTCCGATCCGTTCGCGTGCTCGGGCGACTGGTACCGGGCCGCGATCTTCCTGGGCGGCGAGTCGTGGGACGATCCCACCCAGGACGCCCCGCCCGCCATCTTCAACAACGTCTTCGAGGACAACGAGCTCGGGGTCTTCCTCAACTGGCACGGCATGGCGGTGGTGCGCAACAACGTCTTCGTCCGCAACCGCAGCGCGCTGGTCGCCAACCACTACGCGAGCACCCGGGCCCTGGTCGCCAGCAACGTCTTCTACGCCAACCACGCCCTCGCGATCGGCAACCAGGCCGCCTACCTCGACATCGTCGGCAACGCCATCGTCGGCTCGGGCGTCGGCCTCCGGTTCGAGTACATCCAGACCGGCTTCATCCGCTGCAACCTGTTCTTCGACAACGCCGCGCACGCCAGCGCGGCGCGCTTCCCCCTCGACGGCGACGGCAACGTGGTCGCCGACCCGCGCTTCGTCGATCCCGAGGGCGGCGACTTCCGCCTCGGCCCTGGCTCGCCGGGCATCGACGCCGGCTGCTTCGCCGGCCAGGCCATGGAACCCGACGGCACGCCCCACGACATCGGCGCCTTCGGCGGGCCGCTCGCCGCCTGGATCGACCTCTAGCCGCGGGCACGGTCCGCGCGCGGCTCGCGCGAGCCGGGGCAGCCGCGCGCGTCCGGACTTCGCCACCTCGCGCCAGCCCGGACGCCGCTGACGGTGCGTCGAAGGCGGCCATGCTCCGCCTGTCCCTGCCGTCCCTCGTCCTCCTCGCCGCGGCGTGCGCCGCCACCGCCACGACGCCGTCCGCGACCGCGCCCCGGCGGCCCGGGGCCGAATCCGGCGGGGGCGGCGGGCTCGCGCTGCTCGCGCCCGATCCGCTCGCCGGGGACCGCTCGTCTGGAATCCGGACGGGGCGAGCGAGGCGATCACCGGGCCCGAGCTCACGAGCCGCGTCACCGGCAGCCTCCTCCTGATCGGCGTCACCGTCGTGGCCACCGGCGCGAAGGTGCCCGAGGACGGCGCCGTCCTGACCCTCCCCCCCCCGCCCAGCGCGACGCCGTCGTCGCCAGCCTCGAGGCGGGCACCGGGGACGAGGCGCCGGCCGCGGCCGGCGCGCTGGGGTGGACGATCCGCATCGTCCCGGCGACGCCCGGCGGCGCCGCCGGCGCGCGGCAGGCCGCGGCGGCGCGTCGGCCCGGTCGGTGCGGGCTACAGCTCGACCACGAGCCCGAGGTCGACGCCGACGCCGACGCCGCAGAAGGAGGCCATGCAGAAGTCGCCGACGGATGGCGGCGGCGGCAGCTCGAGGCGCGGGCCGATACGGAGGCGGACCCGGCCGCCGAGCTCGGCGTGGGCCCGGAGCAGGGCCGTCATGCGGTCCTTGACCCGGTCGCCGCGAACCTGGCGGGCCCCGCCGAGCTCGAGGCTGGCGACGCCGCACAGCCAGCCGCGGGCGGAGGCGACGGCGCCGGTGCAGCGCCGGAGCCCGGCGCCGGCGAACAGGCGGCTCTCGGCGGCGTCGCAGTTGAACGAGTCGCAGACCGGGTCGACCGCGCCGATGGCGCCGCCCCACGAGATCCAGACCGGGAGCCGGTCCGGGG
>CAADGB010000125.1 GCA_900696455.1 uncultured delta proteobacterium | reverse complement strand
CCTGCTGGCCGCCGGGTGCAAGGCGCGCGACGAGCGGCCACCGCCACCGCCGGTCGGCGCGCGCGCCGACGCCGGCACCGCCGAGGCCGGCGCCGCCGGGCCCGCGGTCGACCTCGATCGCGAGCACCACGAGGGCCTGTGGTTCCCCAGCCCGCGGACCCTCGGCGCCCACGTCGCCGCCCTCGCCGATCCGGCGCTGCGCGGCCGCGGCGGCGGGACCGCGGACGAGGCCGCCGCCGCCGACCGGGTCGCGGCGTGGCTGGCGGCGGCCGGGGTCGAGCCCGCCGGCGACGACGGCGGCTGGCTCCAGCCGTTCACCTACGCCGGCGCCGGCGCCCGGCGGAGCCAGAACGTGGTCGGGATCGTCCGCGGCAGCGATCCGCGCGCCCCCCACGTCGTCGTCGGCGCCCACTACGACCACCTGGGCGTGATCGGCGGCCGCGTCCACCCCGGCGCCGACGACAACGCCTCGGGGACCGCGGCGCTGGTGGCGATCGGCGCCGCCCTCGCCCGCGACGGCCAGCGCCCGCGCCGGACCGTGATCCTGGTCGCGTTCGGCGCCGAGGAGGACGGGCTCCACGGTTCGGCCCACTACGCCGACCATCCGCGGCGGCCGCTCGCCGAGGCCGCGCTCATGATCAACCTCGACATGGTCGGCCGCGCCCGCTTCCTGTCGGCCCAGCCCTACGCCCTGGCCCAGACCGTCGTCCCGCCCGACGCCATCGGCGCCCTCACCTCGCCCGGCGCCGACGACGTCACCGCCCTGGCCCGCGACGCCGCCGCCCGCGAGGGCCGGCCGCTGGTGGCCGCCAGCGACCTCGGTCCCCTCGAGGCCCTCATCCGCCCCGTGGTCGAGCACCGCGGCGACCACAAGAGCTTCGCCGACCGCGGCGTCCGCTACCTGTGGCTGTCGACGAGCATGCACGACGACTACCACCTGCCCACCGACACCACCGACAAGGTCGACCCGGTGACGGTGGCCACGGTCGGCCGCATCGTGGTGCGCGTGATCCACGGCCTGTGATTGCCCTCCGTCGGCGCACGGGGTAACGTCGCCGGGTCTTGCCACGCCTCGTCTCGTTCGCGCTCGGGGTCGGTGCGATCTCGCTGTCGCTCCTGGCGACCGCGCCGGTGGCGCATGCCGGCCCGTACTCCGACGTCGCCAGCGCCTTCGATCCCGACGACGCCTTCGACCTGCACCTGTCGTTCGACTACCGCCTCGACATCCGCCGCAGCGCCCTGTTCCGCGAGGACGTGGGCCGGCCCGGCACCGGCCCCGCCGACGGCGTGCCGGTGGTGCGCGACCTGGTGTTCGCCGGCAGCCGCCACACCCTCATCCCGCGCCTGGAGCTGGGGCTGTTCCGCGACGTCGCCCTGACCGCCGCCTTGCCCCTGGTGCTGTCCGACCAGCGCACGCTCGAGCTCGACCAGCGCGACACGCCGTGCACCTTCACCGATCCGGGCGCCACCTGCGTCAACCGCTCGACCTCGTCGACCTTCCGCGACGGCCTGCTCACGGGCACCGGCTTCGACGGCCAGGCCGGCGGCGCCGGCTTCGACGCCGACGATCCCACCGTCTTCCGCGCGCCGCGGCGGAGCGGGCTCGACCAGGTCCACGTCGGGCTGGTGTGGGCGCCCATGAACCAGGCCCGCGACGAGACCAAGCCGACGTGGAAGCTCGGGGTCGAGGGGCGCTTCCCGGTCGGCAAGGTCGCCACCATCGACGCCGCGCGCCTCGACGCGTCCACCGGCGTCGGCCGCGGCGTCACCGAGGTCCGGCTGTGGACGTCGATGGCGCGGCGCATCGGCTGGGCCGAGCCCTACGTGGAGGCGTGGTGGCAGGCGCCGGTCTCGGTGCAGGACGACTCGCTGTTCGCCGATCCAGGGTTCGGCGCGCGCAGCACCTTGCCGCAGCAGCAGGGCGGCCTGCGCTTCGGCTTCGAGGGCTACGCCGTCGATCAGGGCGACGACGGGGCGCGCATGGCGCTGGAGCTGTCGGCGCGGGTGGTCGGCCACTTCGAGGGCCGCAACTACACCGAGCTGTGGGAGGTCTTCGCCCTGGCCGGCGACGCGTCGGGCTCGGGGCCGATGATCCTCGACGCGGATCCGACCACCGACGGGCGTCAGGCCATCGACCACCCCGGGATCACGAACGTCGAGAACTACCTCGAGGTCGGCGGCCGGGTGGCCGCGCGGATCGCGGTGGGGCAGCGCTTCCGCCTGGCGGCGGCCTTCGAGCTGACCGCCGAGAACGAGCACGTCATCACCTTCACCGACGCCGGCGTCGACCTGCCGGAGTGCCGGGGTGCGCCCAGCGCCTCGTGCGAGGTGGTGAACGACGAGCTGGTGACGCCCGGCACCGCCGAGGTCAACCCGCTGCACGTGCCGACCACCGACCTGATCGGCCACCGCTACCGCTCCGCCGACGTCTTCAACTACGTCATCGGCGTGAGCGCTCAGTTCCTGTTCTGATCCGAGCGGGCGGGCGGGACCGCGGCGGGACGGCGGCGGGAGCGCGGCGGGAGCGCGAGATCGAGCGGAGGCCGCTGGTGCGGGCGCCCGCCGTGCGAGCGGAGGCCGCTGGTGCGAGCGCCCGCCGTGCGAGCGGGCCACGGGGATCCGGTGATACGCGCGCGGACCGGGTGCGCCGGCGAGGCCGGCGCCGGGCCCAGCTCCGGGGCACGGTCCCTCCTCCGATCGCCCTGAGCCCTTCACCGACCGCGGTCGGAGATGGCGGGAAGCGAACGGCGAGCCAATCTCTCCGGTCGGCCTGCGCCGCCCGAGCGCCAGCGAGGGCGTGTCGAAGGCCGACAGCCGACACGCCGCGGTCGTCGCGCGAGTGATGTCGGGCGCTTGCCGGCGCCGTTCGTTAGGAGCCGCGCGAGCGCCAGCGCGTGTCGAAGGGCGGCCGGCGGCCGGCGGCCGGCGGCCAGGCGATCAGCGGCGGCGGCCGAGGACGGTGACCAGCTCGTCGACGGCGGCGTCGGCGTCGCCGTGCCCCGAGAGGGCGTGGCGCACGCAGTGGTGGAGGTGGTTGCGGACCAGCTCGGCCGCCACCGCCTGCAGCGCCCGCTCCACCGCGGCCACCTGATCGAGGATGTCGACGCAGTAGCGATCGTCCTCGACCATGCGGGCGAGGCCGCGCACCTGGCCCTCGATGCGGCGCAGACGGGCCAGGTTGCGGGCGCGGGCCCCGGGGTCGACCGCGCGGGCCCGGCGCACATCCGGATCGGCGGCGCGGGCCGGCCGCGGCGCCGGGGCGCGGGCCGGCCGCGGCGCCGGGG
>CAADGB010000124.1 GCA_900696455.1 uncultured delta proteobacterium | reverse complement strand
CGGCCCCGGATCGTCGGCGGCCGGCGGCGCCGACCCGGCCGCGCCGGCGTCGACGGCGGCGCTCCGGGCCGCGGGGTCGACGTCCTCGGTCGCGTCGCCGGCCGCGGCGACGCCGGGCCGCGGCGAGCCCTCCGGCGGTGCGTCCGCGTCCTTTGGGCCGGCCATGCCCGGCCGATCCTTCCACAACCCGGGGGCGCCGCAAGCCCGCGGGGCGCTCCCGCGCCCCGGCCCGGTGACGGGGATCCCGTGGCGCCGAGGCGCCCGAGGTCGACCCGCCCGACACGGGGGGCGCCGTCGACACGACTACCTCCCCTCCCCCCCTTCGCGGTACGCTCGACCGCGATGGGGCTCTCCTTGTTCGAGAACTCGCGGGAGATCAACACGAGCTCGACCGTGATGATGGTCGAGGACGTGCTCATCGCGCTCGGCCACTTCGTCAACGACTGTCGGGTCGACGAGCCGCCGGCGACCCGGGCCTGGCGCGTGACCAAGGGCTCGGCCCAGGTCTCGATCCAGATCCTGGAGCGCGACGACCACCCCCACCTGCGGGTGACCTCCGCGGTCATGTGCCTGGCGACGGACGCGGCGCCCGGCGTCCGCGCCGAGCTGCACGCCGACCTCCTCGCCCGCAACCTCGACCTGTGCGGCCTGGCCTTCGCGGCCCGCGGCGATCAGGTCGTGCTGGTGGCCGAGCGCTCGACCCTCGACCTCGATCGCAGCGAGGTCCTCGAGCTCATCAAGCGCGTCTCCGACCACGCCGACGCGGTCGACAACGCCCTGGTCGCCACCTACGGCGGCCAGATGGGCGGCACCTGCTGACGGGCGGCACCGGCCGACGGGCGGCACCGGCCGACGGGGCACCGGCCGACGGGCGGCACCGGCCGACGGGCGGCATCGGCCGACGGGCGGCACCGGCCGACGGCGCCGGCGCCGGCGGACGCGCGCCGCCTACTTGACGTCGCGGCCGCGCGGCCCCTCGTCGAGGGCGACGCCGGTCAGCACGTTGGGGCACAGCGTGAGGTCGGTGGCCTCGTGCACGACCTTGCCGCTGGCGCTGTAGAGCTTGGCGTCGTGGAGGACGACGAACTCGACGGGGCCCGAGGGCGGCTTGCAGTCGACCAGCATCCCGACGACGCGGGCGCCGGTGTCGTACTCGAGGCACACGCGGTGGCTCACGAGATCATGGATCTTCGAGTAGTCAGGCATCGCGGCCGTTGTTTACCATGACGCCGTGGCCACGGACGTCCGCACGGTGCTGTACCTCGTGCGCCACGGCGAGGCCGACTCCAACCGCGACGGCCGCTTCGGCGGCTGGAGCCCGGCGCCCCTCACCGAGCTCGGCCAGCGCCAGGCCCACGCCGCCGCGCTGGAGCTGCGCCGGCGCGCCCCCACGGTCCTGGTCACCAGCGACCTCGCCCGCGCCCGCCAGACCGCGCAGCCCATCGCCGAGCTCCTCGGCCTGACGCCGCGGCTCGAGCCCGGGCTGCGCGAGCGCAGCCTGGGGGTGTTCGACGGCCTGACCTTCGCCGAGGCCGAGGCCCGCTACCCCGACGTCTGGCAGCGCATCACCACCCGCGAGCGCGACGCCGTCCCCGAGGGCGGCGAGCCGCCCGCCACCGTCTACGCCCGGGTCGCGACCGCGATCGACCGCCTCGTCGACGAGCACGCGGGCGAGCGGGTGGCCGTGGTCACCCACGGCCTGGCCCTGTTCCACGCCTTCTCCTACGTGTGCGGCCTGGGCGCGCCGTCCCACGATCACCCGGTGTTCGTGCTCGTCGACAACGCGTCGATCACGCAGCTCGAGCGCCGGGGTCGGCACTGGCGGATCGTGTCGATCAACGACACCGCCCACCTGCGCGACCTCACGCACGGCTGACGTCGCCCGCGACCGCCCGCTGGTCCTGGCCGCGCCCTCGGCGCGGCGCGGTCAGGGCAGCATCTCGTCGAGCGAGATGACCAGGTTCTGGGCCGGGATCGTGGCCCGGACCTGGCCGACGATGTCGCCGGGCTGCCGCGAGCGGGCCTCGTGGTCCTGGTCGTAGCGCGCGGTGATGAGGACGTCGCCGGTGAAGCCGGTCCCGGCGATCATCGCGTCGGCCTCGTCGAGGCGGAAGGGGATGGGCCACGAGCTCCCGACCACCAGGCGGTCGGCTGCGATCGGCATGCCGACGCCCTGCCCGGTCGCCGGATCGACGGCGCGCACGGCGAGGAAGATGACCGCGCCGGGCGGCACCTTGCCGGCGTGGGCCGCGCCCAGCGTCACCGTGCCGGTCAGCACCTTCTGCGGATCGATGGAGCGCGACGGATCCGGCGGCGGCAGCCCGAGCTGGGTCACGTCGACCCCGCCGCCGCCCATGCCGCCCATGCCCCCGCCCAGCGGCGGCGCCCCCGGCACCCCCGCGTGAGGGTCGCCGCCCATGCCCATGCCCATGCCGCCGCCCAGCGGCGGCGCCCCCGGCACGCCCGCGTGCGGATCGCCGCCCATGCCGCCCATCCCCCCGCCCAGCGGCGGCGCCCCCGGCACGCCCGCGTGCGGATCGATCCGACCGCCGCCGCCGCCGCCGGCGTGCGGCATCGCCGGCATCGCGCCGGCCCCGGCAGGCGGCGCCTGCCAGTCGAGGGCGGGCGGCAGCCCCTCCGGCTTCTTCCCCTCGCAGCCGGCGGCGGCGGCGGTGGCGAGCGCGAGGGCGAGCGCGATGGTTCCCGGTCGCAGCATGGTCGACAATCTATCGCGAACCGGGCGGGGCGCCACCACCACCGCGCGCGTCCCCGGCGCGGCGGCGCGGGCGTGGCAGGAGCCCCAGGGTCCACAGGAGCCACGCCGTCGCCCCCGCGCACCAGACGTAGAGCGGCACGAGCGAGGCGTGGCCGTCGAGCCCGGCCTTCATGCCCAGGTTCCAGGCCTGGCGCGGCGCGCCGGGCGGGTTGCCGCGCATGTCGATGCTCTGGGTCGAGACCGACAGCTCGCCCTTCCGGAAGTGCTTCCATACGAACTGCTGGTACGGGCGCTTGTAGCGGGTGTCGATCTCGGGCTTGACCGCGGTGGCGGCGAACATGTGGGCCGCCGAGAACACCAGGAGCCCGGCCAGGATCACGCCGCCGGCGAGCTGGGCGCCGCGCACGGCGCCGCGCCGCGGCCCGGGCGGCGGCGCGGCGGTGATCCACGCCAGCACGCCGCCCGCCAGCATCGCCGCGAACGGCAGCATCGGCACCAGGTAGCGCGGCCCCGCCCCCCAGCCGCCGTGCCAGGGCGGGATCGAGCTGTTGAGCCAGAGGAAGATGATCACCGCCCACGCGCACACGAGGACCTCGACCCGGTGCTCGCGCCGCCACGCCAGGGCGACCGCGCCCGGCACCGCCAGCGCCAGCCACGGCGTGGTGTAGAGGAGCCCGCGGAACTCCCCGACCAGGATCTCGCGCAGCGCGAAGGCGTGGGGCTCGCCGACGCCCATGAACCAGCCGGTGTGCGGCTCCTGCCACACCGAGTAGTCGTAGGGGAACGTCGTCGGGCTACCGAAGGCGGCGGCGTGGTACCAGGCCAGCGCGGCCAGCGGCACCGCGCCGCCGAGCACCGCCCACAGGCACGGGCGCAGGCGCGCCACCCACAGCCCGTAGGCGCCGACCGGCATCGCGATGAGCGCCGCCGGGTACTCGGTGGCCCCGGCGAAGCCGACGAGCGCGCCGACGGCGAGCATGCGGGCCCGCGTGGCCGGCGCCCCGCGCCGGATCTCCACCAGCAGCGTGAACGCGATCAGCAGGAAGGCGCCGGCGATCTGGTTGCCGTAGAGCAAGGTGGCGTAGGGCAGCCCCATCGTGGCCAGCCCCCAGCCCAGCGCGACCACGACCGACGCCCCTGGTGACAGCCCGAGCGCGCGCGCCAGCCGGGCCAGGAACACCGCGGCGATGATCGACGGCACGCTCACCGCGATCACGATCGAGAGCCACGCCGCCCACGCCAGCCAGCGCGGGCTGGGTCGCGCCGGCGAGCCGGCCGCCCAGTACATCACCGCGTACGTGGGCGTGCACAGCCACGACGCGCCCGGGGCCTTGTCGCAGTAGTGCTGGCCGTCGCGGACCGCGTCGTCGCCGGTGTTCTTCGCGAAGCGGGTGGTGCGCAGCGAGCCGTCCTCGACGGTGGCCCGCACCAGGTTGAAGCGCGAGTTCTGGTTCCAGCCGCCGGCCTGGTAGAAGTAGGCGTAGACGCCGAGGAGGAGCGCCACCAGCGCGGCGGCGGGCGTGGTCGCCCAGCGGCGCAGGCGTGCTGCGGCGGATCCGGCCATGGGCGCCGTGGATAACACGCCGCCGCGGCCCGCGGTCAGTCGCAGCCGACCGGGCCGCCGCCCATCGCGTCGGTGTGGCCGCGCAGGCACATGCGCTGGTTCTTGCTCGCGAGCGCGCGGCAGCGACCGCTGCCGCGCCAGCCGGGGCCGTGCGGCGACACGCCCAGCCGCGCCGGCTCGGCGGTGTGGCACTCGGCGCAGAAGTCCTCGCGGTGGCAGCCGGCGCACGACCGCAGGTTGCGCTGGGCCTCGGTGGCGTGGTGATCGAGGCCGCGCGGCCCGGGCGCGGCCCAGCCCGGCGGGTGGAAGCGGCCGACCACGCCCGTGCGATCGAAGCCGCGCTCCGCGCGCACGCCGACCCCGGCGCGCTCGTGGCAGCCGACGCAGAAGCGCTGGGTGTTGTGACAGACCGTGCAGTCGGGCACGCCGCGCCGGGCCTCGATCGCGTGCAGCGTGACGTAGCCGCCGGGGTGGAAGTCCATGGGCTTGACCACGCCGGCGTGGCAGTCGGCGCAGAACCGCTCCTCGTGGCAGGTGGCGCAGGTCCGGGCCTCGGCGCGGGCGATGCGATCGTGGCGGGTGCGGAACTCGAGGTCGTGGACCGCGCCGGTCACGCCGCCGGTGGGCACCAGCCGGCCGTCGGGGAGCTCGGTGCGGACGCGGCCGCCCTGGGTCGACAGGTGGCAGGTGGTGCACGCCGACGCCGCCTGCACCCCGTCGTGGCAGCCCAGGCAGCTCGCCATGCGCGGGAGCTGGTCGCGCGTGGCGAGCCCGACGTCGTCGGCGGCGAGGTCGCCGTGACAGGTCTGGCAGGCGGTGGTGGCGTGCGCGGCGTGGCTGAACTTGAGGTTGGGCGGCGGCACCACCACCCGCGCCACCGCCTGCCCCGGCACGTGCCCGGGGTGGCACGCGACGCACGCGGTCGCCGGCGCCGCCGGCGCCCCGCTCGCCGCCGGCGCGCCGGTGCCCTCGGGGCGCATGCGATCGATGGCGTGGCAGGCCCGGCAGGCGGCCTCGCCCGGGGTCAGGAGGTCGATCGCCGAGCGCGAGGTGGGCGCCCGATCGTGGCAGGTCACGCAGGTCACGGCCTCGAGGCGGAGGTGGAGGGCGTGCGAGAAGCGGAGCGGCAGGCGCTGCGCCGGGTACACGACCCGCGACGGGCCGGGGTCGGCGACGGTCTCGGGCGCCGTCCCCGCCACCGCCGACAGCGCGGCCGACGCGGCGAGGACGAGCGCGAGGACGGCGCGCGGGCGCAGGCGGACGACCATCAGCGCGTCTCCGGTTCGAGGGTGAGCTCCAGCACCGCGACCACCCGCGCGTCGAGCGCCGCGCGCGGCGTGCGCGCGACCTCGCCGGTGGCGTGGACCGCGATCCCGGGATCGATCGCCCAGCGGGCGGCGACCTGGCCGACCCCCGACACGCCGCGCGCGCTGCCGAGGTCGGTGTCGTCGACGGTGACCGCCAGCCCGCCGGCGCGCGCCGACAGCGCGAGCGCCCGCGACCGCTCCCAGCGCGCGGTCGCGGTGGCGCCGAGGCGGCGACCGCCGTAGCCGTCGTCGCCGAGCAGGTCGAGGCGGGCGCGGACCCGGGGGGCGACCGCGAGCTCGGCGCCCGCGCGCAGGCCGGCCACCCAGGCCGCGGCCGGACCGTCGCCGGGGCTGGGGACGTCGTAGCGCCGCAGCCAGCCGGTGGCGAACCCGCGGTAGCTGGCCAGCCGCGGCGACAGATCGTACGTGAGGCGGGCGTCCCACGACGCGCCGACGACGAACACGTTCCAGATCGAGTCGCCGTCGAAGGTCGGCAGCGAGCGCGCGACCTCGGGCTCGAGGCGGTGGGCGCCGCGCACCAGGCGGAGCCCGGCCTGGGCCTCGTCGACGACGCCGTGGAGGAGCGACCACCGCGCCTGCGCCCACGGCTCGATCGCGACCCGGCCGGCGCGCATGGTCGCCCGCGCGACCGCCGCCAGGTGCTCCTCGTCCACGCCCCACCCCGGCGCCTGCCCCAGCTCGTCGGGGTAGACCCCGGCGTCGGGGAAGTCGAGGCGATCGACCGGGCCGATGAGCCCGGGCGTGCGCGACTGGCTACGGCGGTAGGCGACGCGGGCGAAGCCGCGCCGCCAGCCCGCCGTCTCCACCGCCACCGCGGCGGTCGGGGTCAGGGCGTCGCGCTCCGGGCACAGCGTGAGGTCGCTGCCGAGGCGGGTCTCGCCCGGCACCCGGCTGCGATCGATGATCTGCCAGCTCCCGGTGCCGGGGGTCGGCCCCTCGACGTACTCGTGGCAGTCGGCGCCGGCGGTGCCGTCGAGATCGAGGTCGCCCCAGCCCAGCGGCGAGCGATCGCGCACCCGCAGCCCGGCCAGGGCCTCGACCACGACCGGCCACGGCGTGCGCACCCGCGCGCTCACGCCGTCGACGCTCCACCATTCGAGGGCGTCGACCGAGAGCTGGCGGCCCAGCCGCAGGTCGACGCGCCCGGCCAGGCCATCGACCGCGACGTAGCCGTAGAGCAGGTCGAGGCCGACGCTCGAGGTCGCCAGCTCGGGCACGGCGTCCAGGGCGTCGAGGGCGCGATCGTCGATCATCACCGTGCCCGCGGTCCACGCGCCGAAGTCGTGATCGAGGCGGAGGTGCCCGGTGAACCACACCACCGGACCGTCGTCGGGGCGGCCGGGGCGGGCCCGCAGGCGCTCGCGCCGGAGGTCGCCGATGTCCCAGATCGAGACCGTGAGGGTCTGGGTGAAGCGGCGGCGCGCGAGCCACAGATCGGCGCCGACCAGGCGCAAGACCGGGAGCTGGTAGACCTGGCCGATGGTGCGTGCCACCACCTCGTACTCGTAGGCGCCCGCGGGCGCGGGGGCGGCGAGCGCGAGCGCGAGGACCATCGCGCCGACCCGCGCGGCCGTCATCGCGTCACCGCGATCGTGATGACCTCGCCCTCGCCGGCGCCGCGGGCGCCGACGCCGACCCGGCCCACCGCCGGCGCGTCGAGATCGCAGGTGAGCACCACCCGCTGGTCCATCGCGACCCGCACCCGCGCGCCGCGGAGGTCGGCGGTGATCGCCGCCAGCCCGGCGGGCGGCACGACCTCGCCGCGGCACGGCGTGGTGAGCTGGCCGGCGGCCCGACGCTCGACGGTGGCGGCGGCGCCGGGCACCAGCACCACCTGGTAGAGGTTGGCGGCGTCGACGTGGCCGAACACCACCGCCGCGCCGTCGGCGGGCACCCGCGCCGACAGATCGACCCGCAGCGAGGCTCCCACCGGACCGCCGACCACGGCGTGGCCCGGTCCCCGCAGCCGCCACGGAGGCGTGGCCGTGACCTGGGCCGGATCGAGCGGCGCCAGCGCCGGCGCGCTCTCGTCGTCGCTCGGCACCACGGTCAGGGCCGCCGTGAACGGACCGAGCAGGCGGGGACGGAAGCGCCAGACGCCCGCCTGCGCCAGGCCGGCGGCGCGGCCGCCGACCACCAGCACGCTGCCGTCGGCCAGCGCCACCGCCGCGTGACCGCCGTCGAGCGCGGGCAGCCCCGGCGCGGCCACGGTCGCCCACGTCGACGCCGCCGGCAGGAAGCGCAGGGTCGGCCCGCCGCCGACGGCGAGGACCAGGCCGTCCTCCTGGGTGACCAGCGCGGCGCCGGCCCGCGCCGGCACCGCCGGCAGCGGCCGGGCGACCTCGACCCCCGGCACGATCACGGCGACGTCGCCGCGGGCCGGCAGGCCATCATCGCCGAACGCGGTGAGGATCGCCCCGGTGTCGGTGCGGGCGGCGACCCCGCCGGCCGCGGCGAAGGTCGTGACCGCGCCGGACACCAGCTCGATCCGCTCGGCGGTGGTCACCGCCTGCCCCGCCCCGTCGGCGCCGCCGCTCAGGACCACGGCGCGCCGGCCGTCGGGACCGACGTCGAGCCACGCCCGGCCGCCGACCCGCTCGCCGGCCAGCGCCGGCCCGTCGCTGATGGCGCCGCTGTCGAGCCGGAGCACGCGGCTGTCGGCGCGCGCGCTGCCCGCCTCGCAGTCGCCGTCGTCGCGCAGGGCCTGGCAGCCGCCGAGCAGCAGCACGGTGCGGTCGTCGAGCGCGACCGCGGCGGCGTGGGCGCGCACCTGGCTGACCAGGACGGCGGGGCGGAAGCCGGTCTCCGGATCGTAGATCGTGAAGCCCGGGCTGGGCCCGCCGACCAGGGCCACCGTGCCGTCGGCGAGCGGCACCCGCGCCGCGCCGGCGAGCCCGCGGGCGCCGACGAGGCCGGCGGGCAGCGGGACCGGCACCGTGGTGTGGGTGGCGGGGTCGAACCACTCGGCGCTCGCCAGCGGCAACGGACCGTGGCCGCCCGCCACCAGCACCCCGCCGCCGACCGCCGCCACCAGCGGCCGGTCGCGGGCGACGGTCAAGGCGCCCGCGGGACACGCGTCGTCGGGCGGGGCCATCGCCACCGCCAGCACGTCGCCGTCCGCGAGCGCGGCGAGCTCGAAGGGCGCGGTCTTGCCCTGGGCCAGCACGCGGCCGCCGTCGCCGATGACCTCGACCGCGAGCTGGCGGGTGGCCACCGGCAGGTCGGCGAGCGCGACCGGCGCGTCGAGCGAGATCGGCAGGCGCTCGGCGCGCAGCTCGCCCAGGGGCGTGACCAGGAGCGAGCGGGCGTCGGCGGGGCGACCGCACGGTCCCTCGCCCGCCGGCACCAGGCGGACGCCGGGCGCGTCGCCGCCGCAGGCCGCGGCGCACGCGAGCGCGGGGACGAGGCTCGCCCACCGGGCCGGGGAGGAGACGACCACCGGCGCATGATACACTCGGCGCGGATGACCGAGCTGCCGACGACGTTCGGCAAGTACTACCTGACCGAGAAGCTCGCGACCGGAGGCATGGCCGAGATCTTCCTCGGCAAGCTGATCGGACCGGGTGGGTTCGAGAAGCAGCTCGTCATCAAGCAGATCCACCCGGCGCTCACCGGGCAGCGTCACTTCGTCGACCTGTTCGTGGCCGAGGCCAAGACCCTGGTCGGGCTCGCCCACGGCAACATCGTCCCGCTCTACGAGCTGGGCGTGATCGACGACACGTACTTCATCGCGATGGAGTACATCGACGGCCCCACCCTGTGGCGGCTGAGCGAGGCCATGGCCCGCGCCGGCCACGCCGTCGACCCCGGGCTGGCCCTCTACGTCGCCGCCGAGCTGGCCAAGGGCCTCGACTACGCCCACCGCAAGGGCGCGGGCGTCATCCACCGCGACCTGTCGCCGCGCAACGTCATGCTGTCGCGCGACGGCGAGGTCAAGCTGGTGGACTTCGGCATCGCCGTCACCTTCGGCGGCGGCGGCGAGGGCGAGGCCGACGACACGATGCCCACCGGCTCGTTCCCGTACATGTCCCCCGAGCAGGTGGCGCGCCGTCCGCTCACCGGACAGAGCGACCTGTTCTCGCTGGGGGTCCTGCTGTGGGAGATGCTGGTGGGCGAGCGCCTGTTCGCCCGCGACACCCCCGAGGAGACCCTGGCCGCGGTCACCACCGCGCCCATCCCGGCGCCGAGCGCGCGCCGCCCGACCGTGCCGCCGGCGCGCGACGCCCTGGTCCTGCGCTGCCTCGAGCGCGAGCCCCGCGCCCGCTGGTCCGACGCCGGCGAGCTCCTGAGCGCGCTGCAGCGCGCGCTCTATGCCCTCGAGCCGGCGCCCGGCGCCCGCGAGGTGGCGGCGGTGGTGGCCCGCTTCTGCCCGCCGCTGGCCGCGGGCGACGCCGGCGGCGGCGACGACGCGCCGGCGACCGAGCTCGGCGGGCCGGGCGACGACGACGCCGCCGGGCCGGCGACCCAGGTGATGGAGGGCGGCCGCCCCCGCGGCAAGCGCAAGCCCACCGTGCGCGAGGCCTCGTTCGCCACCCACGTCGAGCTCGACAAGGCGCTGGGGCGGGCGACGCCGCTGGTGCCGCTGCGGGCGATCCTCGACGAGCCCGCCGCGGAGGCGACGCGCCCGACCGGGCGCGAGGCCGAGCCGCACACCACGACCCGCCCGACGACCCACGCCGCCGACGCGGCGAGCGCGCCGCCGCGGCCGCCCACCGACGACGACGGCCCGCGCACGCGCGTCCGCGCG
>CAADGB010000123.1 GCA_900696455.1 uncultured delta proteobacterium | reverse complement strand
GTCGGCGCGGCCGGCGCGGCCAGGCGCACCCCGGGCGGCGGCGCGGTGGCGACCACGACGGCGGCCACCGGCGGCGGCGCGCGGGTGAGGCCGTCGATCACCGAGGCCAGCGAGTAGCGCGAGCCCGGCCCCACCGGCACCACGAACTTGAGGACCACCACCGTCCACAGCGCGGCGATGACCGCGGGTCGAGCCCGGCGCAGGAGCGTCAGCGAGAGCAACCACGCGGCGGCCGCCAGCGCCGTGCCCAGCACCAGCGCGGCGCCGAGCATGCCGAGGGCGCCGTCGGCGAGCGCGCCGACCTCGACCAGGGCGCTCACGCCCGCCGCTCCTTCTTGCGCCGGCCGCGACCCGCGTCGTCCCGTGCGTCGCGTGGATCGCGCGCGACGGGCTCCTCGATCCGGCGCTCGATGTCGCGCAGCTCGTCGAGCGTCAGCGACTCGTCCTCGACCAGCCCCAGCACCATGGCCTGGGCCTCGCCGTCGAAGACGTCGTCGAGGAACTCGCGCAGCCGGGCCTTGAGCACCGACGCCCGCGCGAACGCCGGCCGGTAGACGAACGGCTCGCGCTCGCGGTCGACCGTCGCCGCGCCCTTGGTGGCCAGGCGGCCGAGCAGGGTCATCACCGTGGTGTAGGCCGGCTCGCCGCCGCCCCGGCGCACCAGCTCGGCGCGCACCTCGGCCACGGTGGCGCGATCGAGGTGCCACAACGCCTTCATGACGTTGAACTCGGCGGGGGTCAGCTCGGGGGCGCGGGTCACGACGGGTCTCGTAGAGCTACTACGCTTGTAGTTAGAGCGTCAAGGGGGGACCGGTGGGAGCGCAACCGGGGTCACAGCGCGCCTATTCCCGCACCGCCCGGTGGCGGGCACCCCGCAGCCGGCCGGCGCCCGCCGATCCTGTGTAGAGTCGCGCGCCATGCGCCTGTACCAGGACTCCCGCGCCCCCAACCCGCGCCGCGTGCGCATGTTCCTCGCCGAGAAGGGCCTGCTCGATCGCTGCGAGCTGGTGGACGTGAGCATCAACGCCGGCGCCCACCGCGAGCCCGACTTCCTCGAGAAGCACCCGCTCGGGCTCGTGCCGGTGCTCGAGCTGGCCGACGGCCGGCGGCTGCGCGAGTCGGTCGCGATCTGCCGCTACGTCGAGGAGGCCTTCCCCGATCACGGGCCGCCGCTCCTGGGCACCGAGCCGTGGCAGCGGGCCCAGATCGAGCAGTGGAACCGTCACGCCGAGCTCGAGGTGCTGGTCCCGGTGGCGCAGGTCTTCCGCAACAGCCACCCCTTCTGGGAGGGCCGCATCCGCCAGGCGCCCGAGTTCGCGGAGATCATGCGCGAGCAGCTCGCCGCGCGCCTGGCCTGGCTGGACCGCGAGCTGGCCGACCGGCGGTGGCGCGCCGGCGACGCGCTGTCGATCGCCGACCTGACGCTCCTGTGCGCGATCGACTTCGGCAAGGTGGCGCAGCTCCGGCTCGGCGACGACACCCCACACCTGGGCCGGTGGTACGCGGCGCTGCGCGAGCGCCCCAGCTACCGCGCCTGAAGGCGCCCGCCGCCGATCCCGGCGGCGCGGCGGCGCGCTACGATGGCGGCGATGGTCGACGATCCGCGCGACGATCCGCGCCTTGGCGCCGTGCTCGACGGCCGGTACCGGGTGATCGAGCCGCTGGCGGCCGGCGGCATCGGCATGGTCTACCGCGGCGAGCGGGTGAAGCTCGGCCGCGAGGTCGCGATCAAGTTCCTCCACGCCTGGGCGGCGGCCGAGCCCACGTTCGTCAAGCGCTTCGAGCTCGAGGCCCTGGCCATGGCCCGGCTGCAGCACGCCAACTGCGCCGCCGTGATCGACACCGGCGTCCACGAGCACGAGCCCTACGTGGTGATGGAGCTGGTCGGCGGCGAGGCCCTCATCGAACTGCTCGATCGCGGGCCGGTGCCGGCGCCGCGCGCGATCGAGCTCGTGCGCCAGGTGCTGGCCGCCCTCGACCACGCCCACGCCCAGGGCGTCATCCACCGCGACATCAAGCCCAGCAACATCGCGGTGACGACCTCGACCGAGTTCGGCGATCAGGTCAAGGTCCTCGACTTCGGCCTGGCCAAGCTGATGGAGAGCGCGGGCGGCCTCACCGGCCACTTCGCGGTCGGCACGCCGACCTACATGCCGCCGGAGCAGAGCCGCGGCGATCCGGTCGACGCCCGCACCGATCTGTACGCCACCGGCCTGGTGCTGTTCGAGCTCCTCACCGGCGAGCCGCCGTTCCGGGGCGACGAGCCGACCGAGGTGATCCTCGCCCACCAGGGCACGCCGCCGCCGCTCCTGAGCGAGCGCCGCCCCGAGGCCGGCTTCTCGGCCGCGCTCGAGGCGGTGGTGCTGCGCGCCCTGGCCAAGGCGCCCGACGATCGCTTCGCCTCCGCGGCCGAGATGGCGCGCGCGCTCGAGGCCGTGCCCGAGGCGACCCGCCCACGCGCCGCCTCGGCCCCGTCGGCCCCGCCGGCCGCGCCGTCCGATCCCCGGCCCCGGCCCGAGACCGTCGCCCTGGCCAGCGACGCCATCATCCCGGTCGCCGCGCCGCCGCCGTTGCCTGCCGCCGAGCCGGTCACCGCGCCGCCGCCGCTCGCCGCCGCGCCGCCGCCGCTCGCCGCCGCGCCGCCGCCGC
>CAADGB010000122.1 GCA_900696455.1 uncultured delta proteobacterium | reverse complement strand
GCGTCGGCGGCCGGCGGCGGCGGCGGCGCGCCCGGCGGCGGCGGCGCCCCGCCGACCATGGCGGCGGCCACCTCGCGGCTCGACGTCTCGCGGCCGGGGCCGAGCACGGCCACGGTCTGGCCGGCCCGCAGGACGGTGATGGCGTCGGCGACCGCCAGCACCTCGTCGAGCTTGTGGCTGACCAGCACCACCGCCGCGCCCTCGTCGGCGACCTTGCGCAGGAGCGCCAGCAGGCGCGCGACCTCGCCCGGCGCCAGGAGCGCGGTCGGCTCGTCGAGGATGAGCAGGCGGCGGGCGCGCCCCAGCGCCATGACGATCTCGGCCCGCTGCTGCTCGCCGACCGACAGCGCGCCGGCCCGGGCGTCGGGGGCGAGGGTCTGCCCCAGGCGCGCCGCCGAGCGCGCCAGCTCGGCCCGGGCGGCGTCGAGATCGAGCAGGCCGCGGCGCCGCCGCTCGTGGCCGAGCGCCGCGTTCTCGGCCAGGGTCAGGGTCGGCACCAGCATGCCGTGCTGGTGGACCATGCCCACGCCCAGGGCCTGGGCCCGCGCCACGTCGTGACGGGCGAGGTCGCACGGCGCGCCCAGCTCGAGCTGGCCGGCGTCGGCGCGGCACAGGCCGTAGACCACGCGCAGGAGCGTCGACTTGCCGGCGCCGTTCTCGCCGACCACCGCATGCACGGTGCCGGGCGCGACCTCGAGCCGCGCGTCGCGCAGGGCGACCCGCTCGCCGAAACGCTTGCTGGCCCGCACCACCAGGGCCGGGCCGGGCGCGGGCGGCGGCGGCGCGCTCACTGCGACGGCACCTCGATGCGGCCGGCCACCACCTCGGCGGCCAGGGCGCGGGCGCGGGCCACGACCGGCGGCGGCAGGAGGTGGCGGTTGTGGTCGTCGGCGACGAAGCCGACCCCGTCCTCGGCCAGCCCCAGCTCGCGCAACCCGCCGCGGAAGCGGCCGGCCACCACGTCGCCGACGATCTCGTGGACCGCGACGTCGACGCGCTTGATCATGCTGGTCAGCACGCAGCACGGCGCCTCGTGGAACTGATCGGAGTCGACGCCGATCGCCAGCTTGCCCCGGGCCTCGGCCGCCGCCAGCACGCCGGCGCCGGTCTTGCCCGAGGCGTGGTAGATGACGTCGGCGCCGCGGTCGAGCTGGGCGCTGGCCAGCTCCTGGCCCAGCATCGGATCGGCGAAGGCCCGCGGCTCGGTGCCGGCGTAGGCCGACAGCACCGTGCAGGTGGGGCAGACGTGGCGGACGCCGGCCTGGTAGCCGGCCTCGAACTTGCGGATGAGCGGGATCTTCATGCCGCCGACGAAGCCGACCACCTGCGAGCGGGTGGTGAGGCCGGCGATGGCGCCGACGACGAAGCTGCCCTCGTGCTCGCGGAAGCGCAGCCCCGCCAGGTTGGGCGGGATCGTCACGCCCTCGCTCGGCGCGTAGTCGACGCCGGCGAAGGCGACGTCGGGGAAGCGTCGGGCCAGCTTCTCCAGGTCGGCCGAGAAGATGAAGCCGACCCCGATCACCAGGTCGACCTTGCGGGCGGCGAGCTGGCGCAGCGCGGCCTCGCGATCGGCGCCGTCCGACGGCTCGATGGTCAGGACCTCGACGCCCCAGTCGCGGCGCGCCCACTCCAGGCCGCGCCACGCCGCGTCGTTGACCGAGCGGTCGTCGCGGCCGCCGACGTCGAAGACCAGGCCGATCGTGACCGCGGCGCGGGGCCGGACCTCGCGCGCCGGGGCCAGGGCGTGGCCGCCGGCGCACAGGGCCAGGTTGAGCGCGAGGAGGCCGGCGACGAGCCGCGCGTTGCCCATGCGTGGCCTACCGCCGATCGCCGGGGCCCGCGATCAGCCGATGGGCGGGTTCGAGTTGCAGAGCCCGATCTCCATGATCAGGTAGAGCAAGACGCGCTCCTGCGGGATCAGGCCGGCGTGGACGGTGGGTGTGGTGTGGTAGGTCGAGAACAGCACGCGGCCGCAGCCCGGCGGGTTGAACGTGACCGTCAGCGGCCGCTTGGACGAGCCGCCGCCCGACGAGCCCGAGCCCACCACCCAGGCCTCGGGGGTGTCGACGATGTCCATGCCCTCGGCGTTCTGGCCCACCACCACCGGCGTGAGCTGGCTGATCCAGTTCCAGTTGTCGTAGACCGTGAACGAGGTGGCGTTGAACGGGCCGACGTCGCCGCCGCTCTCGCCGCGCGGGCCGGTCTGGCCGTCGAGCCACGCCCGCAGGTCCTGGTTGAGCGCTTCACCGTCGGGCGAGTTGTAGAAGCTGCCGTCGGCGTCGCCGAACTGGCCGGTGTTCCAGGTGTCGGTGGCGGCGTTGTAGGCCGAGGCCGGGGTGTCGGCGCCGGGGTCGCCGAGCGTGATCTGGGCCGGGAAGACGTTGTCCATCCACTCGCCCGACCAGTCGGTGACGTAGAGCTTGCCGCCGGCCTCGACGTACTGGCGGAGGTTGCGCAGGTTGGTCTGGTTCTGCAGCGCCGAGGCGTTGCCGCTCGAGGCGCAGGGGATGAAGATGATGTGGTAGCCCTTCAGCCGGTTGAGGTCGGCGACGAGCTGGGCCAGGGTGCCCATCGCGGTCGAGTCCGCGGGCACGGTGCCACCGTTGGTGTAGACGTCGATCTTGCCCATCGTGCTGGCCATGCTGCCGGTGCCGTCGACGGTGCCCAGGCCCATCTTGCCCAGGATGTCCTCGAGCGAGTCGTAGCTGCCGACCACCATCGCGATGCGGGGGATGGTCTTGCCGCCCTGCGGGTCGAGCTCCGACGGCAGCGTGGTCATGGCCTGGGGCAGCGCCCGCTCGCCGACCTCGATCGTGATCTGCTGCTCGAGCCGGAACTGGCCCTTCTCGATGACCAGCCAGTAGGCGCCGGGGCGGATCGGCCCCAGGCTGAAGCTGCCGTCGTGATCCGAGGCCACCGCGCCCGGCCGGTTGAGGCAGCTCTCGCAGTACACCTGCTGCGGGATCGGGGCCGGGCGGTTGAGCGTCAGGTAGACCAGGGCGCCGAAGATGGGGATCTCGTGGCCGGCCGGCACCATGCCCGGGGCGTTGCCCGGCGCCCACACCCGGCCGGTCAGGTAGCCGCAGTCGCCGGTGCAGCCGGTGTTGCCGCCGTCGCCGGTGCCGTCGTCGTCGCCGTCGTCGTCCCCGCGCAGGGACGGACCGCAGGCCGCGGCGGCTGCGAACAGGCAGGACAGGATCAAGAGGATGGGACGGCGCATCGTGACCTCGCTGTCGGCTGGGCCCGGCTCGGGCGGGTGGCTCCCCGTTCCCGACCCTACACCCTCCGCCCGCCGGCGGGGCAAGCAGAACCTCCGGGCCGGCCACGCCCGCGCCCGCCGTGTGCTAGGTTCCACGCTCCACGCAAGGAGCAAGACATGGGCATTCTCGATTTCGTCAAGGGTGGCGTCAAAGAGATGGCCATCGCCCGTCCCGACGCGGCGAAGGACCACTGGGTCTACAAGCACCCCGATCAGACCATCCCCTGGAAGGCGCAGCTCACGGTCGACCAGGACGAGATCGCCATGTTCTTCAAGAACGGGCAGTACGTCGGGCAACTGTCGGCGGGACGCCACACCCTCGACGGCAACAACATCCCGTTCCTGGGTCAGCTCGTCGACAAGTTCACCGGCGGCAACGTCTTCATCTCCGAGGTGTTCTTCGTCAACACCCGCGAGCACGCGTCGATCAAGTTCGGGACCTCGGTCGGCGACGTGCCCGACCCCCAGACCGGCCTGCGGGTGCGGCTCATGGTCCACGGCGACTTCTCGGCCAAGGTCTTCGATCCGATGAAGTTCCTCATCGGCCTGGTCGGTCAGCGCACGACCACCAACGACGCCTTCATCGGCTGGTTCAAGAGCCAGGTCCAGAAGACGATCAAGGACCACATCGCCGAGCTGATCGTGAAGGAGAACTGGCCGGTGATGAAGGTGTCCTCGGGCGCCTACACCGAGGAGATCGAGACCTTCACCGTCGGCGCGCTGCGCAAGCACATCGAGAGCTACGGCGTCGAGGTCATCCGCTTCGGCGACTTCACGATCTCGATGGACCCCGCCGACAAGGAGCGCCTCGACAAGCTGGTCGAGCGCGCCGCCTACGTCAACATGGCCGGCGGCTACCAGCAGATGGCGCAGGCCGAGATGATGCTGGGCGCGGCCGAGGGCATGAAGAAGGGCGGCGGCGCCGGCGGGGCGCTCGACGGCGCCGGCATCGGCATGGGCTTCGCCATGGCCGGCCAGATGATGAACCAGATGAACCAGGGCATGCGGCCCGGCGGCGGCGGCGCGGCCCCGACCGAGAGCAAGGACCAGATCATGTCCATGCTCAAGCAGCTCGGCGAGCTCAAGGCCGCGGGCGTGCTCACCGACGCCGAGTTCGAGGCCAAGAAGAAGGAGCTCCTGGCCAAGCTGTGAGCGGGACGACCCGGGCAGG
Organism: uncultured delta proteobacterium; assembly: GCA_900696455.1. GTDB lineage: Bacteria > Myxococcota_A > Polyangia > Haliangiales > Haliangiaceae > UBA2376. The sequence continues at coordinate 7,053 of CAADGB010000122.1, read as the reverse complement.
CGCGCGCGGCGCCGCCGGGTCACCGCCTGGTCACCGCCTGGTCGCCGCCTGGTCAGGCCGGACGCGCGGTCGACCCGGACGCGCGGTCAGGACGCGCGGCGGACCGGCTGGGGGGCGGGCGCGGCGGGCGTGGGACGCGGCGACTGCTGGTCGATGAGCGCGCGCAGCGCGGGGGCGAGGGCCGCGAGGGCCGCGGCGTCGAGGCGGGCCAGCGCGCCGGCGAGCGTGGTGACCCGCTCCTCGGTGCTGGCGCGCTTGTCGACGATCACCCGGTACTCGCCCTTGACCCGGCACAGGCCGCCGTGGCCCACCGACGCGGCGAGCAGCTCGTACGAGACCCGGACCCCGAGCTGGGTCGCGGCGTCCTCGAGCTTCGACAGCATCACGTCAGGCTTCATCGGAAGACCACGCTACCAGCGTGGATCCAGGAGGCCAACTTATTGACGTGAATATCTAGGTAGGGGAGATCGCTCGTGATCACCTGGGGCCACGGGCGGCCTGGGGCGCGGGCCGGGTGGCCGCCGGCGCCAGGCGCTCACGCCGGCTGCCGCGGCAGGGTGACGACGAAGCGGGCGCCGCCCGCGGGGGCGCGGTCGACCCCGATCGAGCCGCGGTGCTGCTCGACGATGTTCTTGACGATGGGGAGGCCGAGGCCGGTGCCCTTGCCGTCGACCTTGGTGGTGAAGAACGGCTCGAAGATGCGCTCGCGATCCTCGGCCGCGATGCCGGGGCCGGAGTCGTCGACCGTCACCTGCACGGTCTGGCCGGGGCCGGCGCCGGTGCGGACCGCGACCGCGCCGCCGCCCTCGACGGCGTGGGCGGCGTTGGTGAGCAGGTTGATGAGCACCTGCTCGAGCTGGCCGGGGATCGCGGGCACCGGCGGCAGCGCCGGGTCGAGCTCGAGGCTGACCTCGATCCCGCCGCGATCGAAGAGGTGCTCGCAGAAGCCCAGCGACTGGCGGACCACCGCGTTGAGGTCGACGACGTCGATCTCGTAGCCGACCGGCTTGGCGTACTGCACCAGCTCGCGGGCGAAGCGCAGGATGCGCTGCGCGCTCTGGCCGATGCGGGACAGCTTCTCGACGTCGCCGGCGTCGGTGCCGGCGCGCTCGGCCTTGCGCAGGAGGTACTCGGCGTAGACCGAGATCGACGTCAGCGGGTTGTTGAGCTCGTGGACGACGCCGGCGGCGAGCTGCCCGAGGGTGGCCAGGCGCTCGGCCTGGATGACCTGATCCTGCAGCTCGCGCAGCCGGGTCTGGTCCTGGCCGATCGCCACCACCGCCTCCGCCGTCGGCCGGTCGCCGCCGCCGTGATCGGCGCCGATCGCGGCGAGGCTCCACACCGTGCGCACCCGGCCGCGCGGGCGCGCCGCGATCATCGCCTCGACCGCGTCCTGGGTGTGACCGCGCATGGCGGCGGCGATGATCGGCGTGAGGCGCGGCCGCTGGTCGTCGGGCAGGAGGTCGCGCAGGTCCTGGCCCACGACCTCGTCGCGGCGGCAGCCGGTCAGCTCGAGCAGCGCGCGGTTGCACACCGTCACCCGCCAGCTCCGGTCGATGCCGATGATGAGGGCGTTGGCGTGCCCGATGAGCCGGGTCTGGAAGTCGCGCAGGCCCTGGGCGTCGCGCCACAGCCGCTGGTTGCGCAGGGCCAGCGCGAGCTGGTTGGCCACCGGCAGCACCAGCGGCTCGTCGACCGCCGACAGATCGTGGCCCAGGGCGTAGCCGAGATCGAGCACGCCGTAGAGCTCGCCCGAGGCCACCAGGGGCACGGTGTAGCCGGCGGCGACGTGGGAGAACGGCGAGTCCCAGCGGGTACCCAGGCGCAGCCGGGCCGAGGCCGCGACCGCGGTCTTGAGCCGGGTCTTCTCGACCGCCGACTCCTTGATCGTCACCCGGTCCGACTCGAGGCCGGGGCGGAGCTCGCCGCCCAGGGCGTAGACCCGGGCCGGCTCGCGGGTGCGCGGATCGAGGACGCGCAGGGCGATCCGACGGTGCGGGAACAGCCCGGCCAGGGTGGTGAGGAAGCGATCGGCGAGCTCGGCCTCCGACAGCTCCAGGTGGAGCTCGCGGCCGAGATCGAGCATCGCGGCGGCGACGTCGCCGAGCTCGGGCAGGGGCGGCGCGGCCGGGCTCATCGCGGCGGCCCCTTGACCACCCGGGTCGGCCCGTCGCCGGTGGTCGGCGGCGGGACCTCGTCGGAGGCGGCCGGATCGTCGTCCAGCTCGCCGAGGTCGAGCAGGGCGGCCAGCTCGGGGTCGGGGCGGATGGCCGAGAACTCGCGGGTGCGGCTGCCCTCGAGGCTGTCGTCGCCCGAGCCGCTGCTCGAGGTCGACGAGGTCTCGCCGACCGAGGGCAGCTCGCCCGCGGTCGAGCGGTCGAGATCGAGGATGGAGGCGCCGCCGACGTAGGGCATGGTCTCGTACTTGGTGATGCGGCCGATCTTCTTGACGATGTCGGCCATGCGCTCGGCCTGCTCGCGGATGATGCCGACCGCCCGCAGGTGGGGAGCGTCGACCGGGCTCTGGCGCTGGATGAGCTGGGCGTAGCCCAGCACCGAGGTCAGCGGCTGGTTGAGCTCGTGGGCGGCGGCGCCGGCCAGCTCGGCGACCAGCGCCTGCTTCTCGGTGAGCTGCAGCTTCTCCTGGGCCTGGAGCAGGCGCTGCTCGATGCGGATGCGGTCGCGGAGGTCGCTGAAGATGCCGACGGTGGCGCCCTCGCGGCCGTTCTCGTAGATGATCGAGGCGGTCATGTTCACCGGCACCAGGGCGCCGTCCTTGGCCTTGACCTCGCGCCGGGTCTGCTCGAGGTGGCCGACGCCGCCGTGGGAGGTCGAGCGCAGCATGCGCATGATCTGGCGCGGCACGCCGTCGTCGTAGAGCTGCCACACCGGCACCTTGCCGATGACCTCGTCGGCGCGGTAGCCGAACAGGCGCTCGGCGCCCTGGTTGAACAGGATCACGCTGCCGCGCATGTCGGCGGCGACGATGGCGTCGACCGTGGAGTCGATGAGGCGCTCCAGGAACTCCTTGGTCGCGCGCAGCTCGTGCTCGAGCGCGCGCTGGTCGGTGACGTCGCGGAAGGTGAGGATGACCGCGCCGGTGTCGGCGAGCACGGTCGAGGTCGACACCGAGACCGTCCGCAGCTCGCTGGCGGTCGTGGCCAGCTCGAGGTCGAAGGGCTCGACGTTGCCGCCGCCCAGCACCTGCTCGACCACGCCGGCCAGGGTCGCGGTCGAGCTGCGCGCCACCAGCTCGGCCAGCGGCCGCCCGGTGAGGTTGCTGCGGGCGAAGCCGGTGACCTGCTCGGCGGCGCGGTTGACGAACAGGATCGCGCCGGCGTCGTCGACGATGACGACGCCGTCGGCGGCGGCCTCGAAGTGCTCCTTGAGCGACTCGATGCCGCGCAGGCGACGCTCGGCCTCGTAGCGGGTGCGCGAGATGCGGTGGGTCTGATCGCGCAGGCTCTCGAGCACCGCGCCGTGGCGGAGGTGGGCGGCGGTGAGCGAGGCGATGAGCCGCACGAACTCGGCGCCGCGGCCGACGACGTGGCGGGCGCCGCTGGTGTTCTTGCGCAGGATGATCGCACCCAGCGGCCGGCCGCGCCACGCCACCGGGAACACCGCGACCCCGCGCACGCCCCGCGCCCGCAGCTTGTCGGCCACCGCCGCGGTCAGGGGATGGGTGGTGGCGTCGTCGAGCATCACCGGCTCCCCGGTGCGGATGGCCTCGGCGAGCTCGGGGTAGTCAGCGATGGCCAGCGTGAACTGCGAGCGCGCCGGGTCGTCGGTGGCCGCGATGACGAAGGCGTTGGGCGAGCCGTCGACGTGGGCGACCAGCGAGGCGCGGTCGAACGCCAGCGAGTCGCGGGTGAGCTCGAGCACCTCGACCAGCGCGTCGACGTCGTCGCCCTGCACCGCCAGGATGTCGTTGACCCGGATGAGGACCGGGCCGAGCGAGCCCGGCGTCCACGGCCCGCGCAGCCGGCCGAGGCTGACCAGGTTGCGGGCGCGGCGGGCCAGCGCCATGTCGCGGATGTCGAGCGGCGCGACGTCGGTGGCGCCCATCGACAGCGCCCGATCGGGGTCGTCGGTGACGGCGAGCACCGGCACGTCGGCCAGGGGCGGGGCCGCGCGCGCCGCCGCCACCAGCTCCGCGGCGTCGGCGCCCACCACCACCACCAGGGCCGGCAGGCTGGGCGCGTCGTCGAGCTGGAGGCGGTCGTGGCCGGACGCCGGCAGCTCGTGGGCCGCGAGCGCGGCCACGACCCGGTCGCGCTCGGCCGGGGTCCCTCCCACGACCGCGATGGAGCTGCCTGGCGGCACCGGGGCCAGGATACCGCGACTGCCTCACCCCGGCGGGGCGATCGGGCAACGCTCTCGCGGCGATCCGGGCGCCGAGCGCCTCGGCGTCGCCTCGGGTCAGGCCGGGCGGGCGCGCCAGGCGGCGACGGCGGCGGCGTAGATCTCCTTGAGCGGCTCGCCGGTGCGGGTGGCGGCGGCGACGCAGGCGTCGTGCTCGGGGGCGGCGTTCCACACCCGGCCGTCGGGGCCGCGGGCGACCTTGACCGGGATGGGGCCGTGGGCGGTCTCGACCGTGACGGTGTCGCGGGCGAGGACCGTGCGCTCGATCGGATCGAAGCGCACGCCGATGGTCGTGGTCTCGCGCAGGAGCACGGCGACCAGCGCGTCGCGGGCGGCGGCCGGGCACAGCGCGCCGAACAGGAGCGCCGGGCGGCCCTTCTTCATGGTGATGGGCGTCCACCAGGCGTCGACCGCGCCGGCGGCCAGCGCGCGCTCGAGGACGTGGCCGGCCAGCTCCGGGCTCATGTCGTCGATGTTGGCCTCGACCCGCCACACCGCGTCGGCGGCCGCCGGGCGCGGGGCGAGGGCGGTGACCCGCAGCACGTTGGCGCGATCGGGGAGGTCGAAGTCGCCGGCGCCCCGCCCCACCGCCACCGGGGTCCCGGTCGGGGGCGCCCCCCAGCGGCCGACGGCGTGGGCCAGGATCGCGGCGCCGGTGGGCGTGGTCAGCTCGCGGGCCAGGCCGCCGCCGCTGATCACGCCGCCGGCCTCGCGCAGGATCTCGAGCGCCGCCGGCGCCGGCACCGGCAGGACGCCGTGGGCGCAGGTGAGCGTCCCCTGCCCCACCGCCACCTCGGCGCAGGTGACCGCGACCGGGTCGAGCCACGCCAGCGCCGCCGCGGTGCCGACGATGTCGACGATCGAGTCGATGGCGCCCACCTCGTGGAAGGCGACGTCGTCGACGGTGGTGCCGTGGAGCCGGGCCTCGGCGCGGGCGACGCGCTCGAACATGTCGAGGGCACGGGCCAGGACCGCCGCGGGCAGGCCGGCGCCGACCAGGCGAGCGCGGATCTGCGCCCAGTGGTGGTGCGCGTGATCGCCGGGGCCGTGCGCATGCGCGGGGCCGTGGCCGTGGCCGTGGGCGTGGGCGTGGGCGTGGGCGTGGGCGTGCGCGGTCCGCCCGAACACCGCCGCCAGCGCGCCGCTGGCCAGCGGCACCCGGGTGTCGACCTGGACGTCGACCGCGGCCAGGCCGCGCTTGACGATCCGGCGCACGCTCAGGCGCCGGCGCCCGACGCCGATGGCGTCGAGGGCGTCGCCGATCACGGCCTCGGGCACGCCCAGATCGAGGAGCGCGCCCAGGGTCATGTCGCCGGCGATGCCGCTGGCGCAGTCGAGGTGGAGGTGGAGGCCGCGCGGATCGGCCGCGGCGGCGCGGTCGCGGTCGCCGCCGCTCACGCCGCGCTCCGCGGCCGGGCCGCGCGCACCGCCGCCACCGCCGCCCCGAAGCCGTTGTCGATGTTCACGACCGTCACCCCGGGCGCGCACGACGACAGCATCGTGGCCATCGCCACCAGCCCGCCGGCGCCGACGCCGTAGCCGACGCTGGTCGGCACCGCCACCAGCGGCCGGTCGCACAGGCCGGCCACCACCGACGGCAGCGCCCCCTCCATGCCGGCGATGACCACGATCGCGTCGGCGGTCCGGATCTCGGACAGCCGGCCGAGCAGGCGGTGGAGGCCGGCCACGCCGACGTCGGTGACGCGGCGGACCGCCGCCCCCAGGAACTCGGCGGTCACCGCCGCCTCCTCGCCCACCGGCAGGTCGCTGGTGCCGGCGCACACGATGGCGACGACGCCGACCGCCGGCCGCGGCGCCGGCGGCCGGATGACCAGGGCGCGGGCCGCCGCCAGGTGCTCGGCCTCGGGCACCAGGGCCCGCACCGCGTCCGCCTTGGCGGCGTCGATGCGGGTGGCGAGGGCGCCCCGGCCGCCGCTGGCCAGGCCGCGCAGGATCGCGGCCACCTGGTCGGCGGTCTTCCATTCGCCCAGCACCACCTCGGGGACGCCGGTGCGGGCCTCGCGCGCCAGGTCGAGGACGGCGTCGGGGATGGGCGCGGCGCCGCCGGTGGCGGCCGCGATCTGGCGGGCGGCCTCGTCGGCGCGCAGGTCGCCGCGGGCGACGGCGTCGAGGAGCTGGCGCAGGCGTTCGGGATCCACGGCTCCTTCTAGCACGGGGCCGGTCCGGCTACTCGAGCCGGGCGCGGCCGCCCAGGCCCTCGAAGGCGGTGGCGTCGGCGGCGGCGAGGTCGGCGGCGCGCGCGCCGTGGACGGCGAGCCCGACCAGCACCGGCGCCGCCGGGGCCTCGCCCCAGGTCGGGTCGACGGCCAGCCAGCGGGCGCCGGTCCAGGCCAGGTTCCAGCGGTGGCGGACGAGCGCGTCGCCGTCACGGCGCAGGCCGGTGACCACGCGGACCGGGATGCCGCGCTCGGCGGCGAGGGCGGCGAAGCGCAGGGCGTGGGTCGTGCAGTCGCCGTGGGTGGCGGCGCGGGCGGCGGCCAGGGTGGTGGCGGTGACCCCGAGGTGATCGACGACGTCGGCGGCGACCACCCGCGCGAGCGCGGCGATGTCGGCGGTGCGGTCGGGGCCGGGCGGCGCCGGCGCCAGCTCGCCGGGGGCGCGGGCGTCGAGGGTGACGCGCCAGGGCGAAGTCGCGCCGCCGCGCTGACCGGGCACCGCCGGCGGCGCGGG
>CAADGB010000121.1 GCA_900696455.1 uncultured delta proteobacterium | reverse complement strand
TTCGGGCTCGGGTTCGGCTTCGGGCTCGGGTTCGGCTTCGGGCTCGGGTTCGGCTTCGGGCTCGGGTTCGGCTTCGGGCTCGGGTTCGGCTTCGGGCTCGGGTTCGGCTTCGGGCTCGGGTTCGGATTCGGATTCGGGTTCGGGTTCGGGCTCGTGCCTCACGCGCGGGCGCGGCGCTTCGGCGGCGGGCGCTCGAGGACCAGCGGGGCGAGGACGCGGTCCCACAGCTCGTCGACGACGGGGGCTCCCGACGCGCCGCGGGTCACCTCCTGCACCAGCGTCCCGTCGAGGACGGTGAGCACGAGGTCGACGACGCGCTCGGGATCGCAGCGCGCGACCACCTTACGCTCGATGCCGGCGCGCAGGCGGCTCACCAGCTCGACGCGCATGGGGTCGCCGACGGCGCGGGCCCGGTCGAGGAGCTCGAGCGGATCGGCGTCGCCGGCGGCCCAGAGCTGGAAGAGGAGCACGACCAGATCGCGCCGCCCGCGGTTGAACTCGACCGTGGCCCGCGCCAGCTCGCCCAGGGCCTCGACCGGGTGCTCGACGTCGCGGACGCGAGCCTGCACGTGGGCGAAGTAGTCGCGGTAGACGTCGGCGAGCGCGGCGTGGAGGAGCCCGGTCAGGTCGCGGAAGTAGAAGTAGAGGGTCGGCCGCTTCACGCCGAGCGCCTGCGCCAGCTCGCTCATCGTGGTCCGGCCGATGCCACGCGCGCGCATGACCTCGAGCGCCTGTCGGGCGAGCTCGGTGCGGCGCTGGGTGTCGACGGTGCGGGCCATCGGGCGTCCCTGACAGAGTGTCAGACTATTCATTCTCTGACACGGTGTCAATCCATGGCGGGCGCGATCCCCGGCTGCGACAGGCCGGTGCCGGCGGCAGCGGGCGGCATCCGACGGTTGCGTCCGGCAACGGCCGGTCCACCCGGGGCCACGGTCCGGGCCGGCCCGTCACCGGGAAGGATGTCCGCGCTACTCCCGTATCCTGGGGTGCGCGGTTTCCACGCCCGCCGCGGACTCACCCGCGACGCTTCGTGTAACCTCGCAGCGCCCGATGGCCGAGCCTCGCCCCGCCGATGACGACGTGGTCCTCCAGCGGCCCGAGGACGCGCACGTCACGATCCCCGTGTTCCACACGTCGACCGCGTGCGCGGGCGCGGCGGCGGCGTTCCTGATGCGCCGCATCGCGTACCGGGCCGGCGCCTACGCGCCGGGCATCCAGGAGTACGTGTTCTTCGATCTCTCCAACCACCCGGTCATGGGCGGCAGCATCGACGCCGTCCAGCGCTGGTTCGGGGGGCGGGTGAGCGACCTGCAGGAGCTGGGCTATCGCCTCAACGCCCGCCGCGTCGCCGAGCCCACCGCGACGGTCCTCGACTGGGTCAAGGCCGGCGTCGGCTACCGGGGCGCGCTCCTGCCGACCAACTACCAGAAGCTCCACCCGCTCGAGCGCGAGGAGATCGGCCACGCCGTCGGCGTCACCGTCGACCGCCTCGATCCCCGGCGCGACGAGGAGCTGATCATGGTGGACCCGTGGCCGGGCACCGCCAACGGCGCCCGCGACCGCACCACCATCCCGGCCGCGCTCGAGTCGGCGCACCGCGACTTCAAGTACAACGCCATCATCTTCTACTGGTCGGGCTGGAACTGACGGGCGGGCGCTGACGGGCGGGCGCTACGGGCGGGCGCTGACTAGCGGGCGATCGTCGCCCCGCCGCCGGCGCCGATCATCGCGGTCTTGCCGTCGACGGTGCCGAGGTCGACGTATGCGCCGTCGACCATGACGATGTAGGGCCGGTGCTCGAAGGCGAGCCCGCCCTTGCCGTCGTGGCGGAGGATCTCGAGCATGCCCATGCCGTAGCCCATGGGGCCGCGCGAGTAGTAGTGGATCTGCAGGGCGTAGGGGCCGGCCGCGCCGCCGCCGGGGATGGTGAAGTTCTCGGGGCCGTAGCCGGTGGTGACGTCCTCGTAGAGCTCGCCGCCGGACGGCAGCGCCTTCTGCTGGTAGTAGGCGTGGCCGCCCTTGCCGTCGCGGATGTGGAAGTCGACGTCGTTGGCGTCGGTCTCCCAGTAGAGGATGAAGCGCAAGGACGCGTCACGCGCCACCCGGGCGCCGGCGCGGGCGGTGCGGGCCTCGATCGCCGCCCGCTCGCCGGGGGCGCGGGCCAGCCACGCCGCGGCGACGATGCCGAGATCCTCGCGCAGGATGCGCTCGCCGCCGCGGAAGCGACCGTCGGGGTAGCGCTGGCTCAGGCCGCGCTCGAGCGCCGCGAACGCGCCCGCCAGGTCGCCGGCGCGCACCAGCGCCCAGGCCAGGAGGCGGTGGCCGGTGAGGTGATCGGGGCGGCTCTCCACCGCCTGGCGGTAGGTGTCGACGGCGAGGGCGCGGCCGTGGGCGGCGGTGCGCTCGAGGCGCTCGCCGGCGAAGCGGCGCAGGTCGGCGCGCGACGGGAACAGGTCGATGATCGAGCCGTAGGCGCGGGCGGCCAGCGCCGGCTGGCCCCGGGCCTCCAGCACCTCGCCCAGGGCGACCAGGGCCAGCACGTCGCCGGCGTCGCGATCGCGCCACGCCAGCGCCCGGGCCAGCGCGTCGTCGTGCTGACCGGCGGCGACCCGCGCCATGATCGTGGCCAGCTCGCCCTCGAGCGCCGGGGTCGCCGGCTGCTTCGCCGGCTCCGGGGCCTCGCGCTCGGTCTCGTCGCGCCCGATCTCGGCGGGCGGTGGCGGCGACGGCGCCGGTCGGCGCGCACCTGGCGCGCCGGCGCCCGAGGCCACGCCGTGGCCGCCGGACGCGCGCGGCGGGGCCGGACGCTCGTCGCGGGCCTCCTGGCGCGCGGTGGTCGGGCGTGGCGCGCGGCTGGCCGTCGCCTCCTCGAGCCCGTCGGCCTCGTCGTCGTGGTCGGCGCCGCTCGCGTCGCCGCCGGCCGCGCCGTCGTCGCCCGCCAGGCCGAGACGGTCGCCGCGTGCCTGGTCCTTCTTGGCCTTCTCCTTGCCGTCCCCCTGATCGGGGCGAGCGCGCGTGGGCGCGTCCGGCCGGTCGCCGGCGGCGAGGAGCACGGCGTCGCCGCGGTGCTCGAGCGCGAGGCCGTCCTTGCCCACCACCAGGATGTCGGTGAGCGCCGTGCGCGGGATCTTGAAGCGCACGTAGTCGGCCTCGCTCTCGAGGACGAGCAACGCGGTGAGCTCCGACAGCACGCGGTGGCGGGTCGACAGCGCGACGATCTGCTCGGCGAGCGCGGCCTTCCTGGCCGCGTCGGCGGCACGCGCGCGCTCGGCCTGGAGCCGCGCGATCTCGGCGCCGGCGGCGGCGCGGGCCAGGAGCGGCCGCGGCACGCTGGCCGGCGCGAACGTGGTCGCGGCGCCGCCGGCGGTGATGGTCACGCGGGCGCCGGCGCGGGCGGCGGCCGGCTCGAGGGCGGCGATCACCACGGTGGCGTCGCCGGGCTGGACGCCGTCGAGCACCTGCGGCCACACCCAGCGGGCGCCGGGGACCTCGACCGCGAGGCCCGAGCGCGTGGCGAGCCCGAGGCGGCGCGCGACCTCGGCCGGCCCGCGCGTGCCGTCGAGCACCGCGCCGTCCTGGGCGAAGGTGCCGCGGGCCAGGCGGGCGGCGGCCGCGCGATCGCGGATGCCGCCGACGAGGACGACGTCGAGGCGATCGACCGCGCCGCGGAGCGCGGCCAGCGCCTGGGTCACCGCGGCCTCGTCGCCGACGGTGGCGACGGCGTCGCCGACCACGACCACGCGGCGGGCCGGGCGGTGGGCAGCCGCCCAGCGCAGCGCCGCGGCCGGATCCGACGCGCCCAGGGCGCGGCGCGCCAGCAGGCGGTCACGCGCGATCGCCGCGTCGCGGGCGGGGCCGCGGTAGATCTCCTCGACGCCCTGGTCGAAGGCATCGATCGTCACCGGCAGCGCGCCGCCGTGGACGCGGGCCAGCTCGCCGACGGTCGCCATCAGGTTCTCGACCTGGCCGGCGAAGCCCGGCGCCCGCGAGGCGCTGGTGTCGAACAGGATGGTCACGCCGGGCATCGCCGCCGGCGCCGCGTCGGCGAGGGGATCGACCAGCGCCGCCACCAGCTCGCCGGCGCGGATCGCCCGCGGCGCGGCGCCGAGGCCGATGGTGACGTCGCGATCGGGCTTCCACGCGGTCTGGGTCAGGGTGTGCTCGTCGAACGCCGGCGCCGCGCGATCGGGACGCGCGACGAGGACGCGGGTGGCGACCTCGCCGATGGCCGGCAGGCCGCGCAGCGGCAGGGTGTAGGTGCCGTGGACCTCGTGGGAGAACGAGACGATGAGGTCCTTCTCGCCGCGGGCGGCGATGGGGAAGACGCGGGCCGAGAACTCGTTGCCGGCCTCGTTCTCGAGCAGCGCCGGATCCTGGCGGCGGTGGAGGAAGTCCTCGTAGGCGCGCCGCGCCGCCATGCGCTCGACGACCTCGGCCTCCATCCAGCCCCGGTCCTGCCGCATCGCGAACCGCGACAGCGCCGCGCCGTCGGGCAGGGTGATGGCGAAGCGCCCCTCGAGGGTGCGATCGAGCGGGTTCTGGAAGCGCAGGTGGAGCTCGGTGTAGGCGAGCGGGCCCTCGACCACCGCCCGGGCCTCGAGCCGGGTCAGGATGAGGCCGGTGCCGTCGCTGGCGGTGAGCGAGATGGGTGGAGCGTCGCCGGGCTCGGCGAGGAGCGTGGCCCCGGTCGACGCCGACACCAGCGCCGGCGCGCCGGTCCCGGCGAACGTGGTGCTGGCGGTGCCGCCGGCCGGCGCCACCGGCGCGTCGGGGCCGGTGGGCGTGGCGCAGGCGGCGCACAGGAGCAGCGCGGCGAGCGAGCCCGCGGCCGGCCGCGGCGCGAGGGAGCGCGGCACGAGGCGCCGCGCGGGGGACGGCGGGGAGGGCGGTGCGGACGACGGCGAGCGCAGGGGGCGAGACGCGAGACGCGCGACGAGTCGGGCCATGCCTCCTTCTCACGCGCGGCCGGCGCCGCCGGTCTATCGAGCGGCCGCCCCCGCCGGGCGCGGCGCGCGCGACCACCGCCCCGACCACCGCCGCCCTGGTCGGCCTCGGCCACCATCGATGGGATCGATGGCTCTCATCCAGACAATCCATTGGACCGATGGCACCGGCAGCGGCAGGCTACCCCCGTCAGGCCCGCGGATCTCCTGGCTTCGTAGTATGGTCCGCGCGCCGTTTCGCCCACCGTACCGAGGAGCACCATCCCCATGACCGCGCTCGACAGCTTCGGCGCCGCCGCCGACCTCCAGGTCGGCACCACGACCTACCGCATCTACCGCCTCGACGCCCTGATCAAGGCCGGCGTCGGCGACGTCACCACCCTGCCCTACTCGCTGCGCATCCTGCTCGAGAACCTGCTCCGCCACGAGGACGGCAAGACCGTCAGCCGGGACGACATCGTCGCGGTCGCGGCCTGGGATCCCGCCGCCGGCGCCACGCACGAGATCCAGCTCCGGCCGGCCCGCGTCCTCATGCAGGACTTCACCGGCGTGCCCGCGGTGTGCGACCTGGCGGCGATGCGCGACGCCTTCGCCGGCCTGGGGCTCGACCCCACGCTCATCAACCCGCTCAAGCCGGTCGACCTCGTCATCGATCACTCGGTCCAGGTCGACGTCTACGGCTCGCCGGTCGCGTTCGGCAAGAACGTCGAGCTCGAGTACGGGCGCAACCGCGAGCGCTACCTGTTCCTGCGCTGGGGCCAGCAGGCGTTCGACGACATGCGGGTCGTGCCGCCCGGCACCGGCATCGTCCACCAGGTCAACATCGAGTACCTGGCCGGCGTGGTGTGGAGCGCCGAGGTCGACGGCCGCACCGAGCTGTTCCCCGACTCGCTGGTCGGCACCGACTCGCACACGACGATGGTCAACGGCCTGGGCGTGATGGGCTGGGGCGTCGGCGGCATCGAGGCCGAGGCGGTCATGCTCGGCCAGCCGATGGCGATGCTCATCCCCGAGGTGGTGGGCTTCGAGCTGCGCGGCCGGCTGCCGGCCGGCACCACCGCCACCGACCTGGTGCTCACCGTCACCGAGATGCTGCGCAAGAAGGGCGTGGTCAACAAGTTCGTCGAGTTCTACGGCGACGGCGTCGCCGCGCTGTCGCTGCCCGATCGGGCCACGATCGCCAACATGGCGCCCGAGTACGGCGCGACGATGGGCTTCTTCCCGATCGATCAGGAGACCGTCGACTACCTGCGCTTCACCGGGCGCGACGAGCACCGGGTCGCCGCCGTCGAGCGCTACGCCAAGGAGAACCACCTGTGGCGCGATCCGGCGGCGAAGCTGCGCTTCACCGACACCCTCGGGCTCGACCTGGGCACGGTGGTGCCGTCGCTCGCCGGGCCCAAGCGGCCGCAGGACCGGGTGCCGCTGGCGACGGCGCGGCGGGCGTGGCGCAAGACCCTGTGCGGCATGCTCGGCGAGCGCGCCGGCGACGGCGCCGCCCAGGCGGCGTGGGTCGACGACGGCGGCAGCGCGGCGCCGGTGCCGGGCGCGGCGTCGACCGCGATGACCGCCACCACCGACCGCGGCACGTTCACCCTCGGCCACGGCGCGGTCGTGATCGCGGCGATCACGAGCTGCACCAACACCTCGAACCCGGCGGTGATGCTGGCCGCCGGCCTGGTGGCGAGGAAGGCGGTGGCGCGCGGCCTGACCGTCAAGCCGTGGGTCAAGACCAGCCTCGCCCCCGGCTCGCAGGTGGTGACCGAGTACTTCCAGGCCGCCGGCGTGATGGGCGACCTCGAGGCGCTGGGCTTCCACCTGGTCGGCTACGGCTGCACGACCTGCATCGGCAACTCGGGGCCGGTCCACGACGACATCGCGCGCGCCATCAAGGACGGCGATCTGGTGGTGACCTCGGTGCTGTCGGGCAACCGCAACTTCGAGGGCCGGGTCAACCCGGTGGTCAAGGCCAACTACCTGGCCTCGCCGCCGCTGGTGGTGGCCTACGCCCTGGCCGGCACGATGAACATCGACCTCGGCAGCGAGCCGCTCGGCACCGATCGCGACGGCCAGCCGGTCTTCTTGAAGGACGTGTGGCCGTCGCCCGACGAGGTCGCGACCGCCCTGCGCGCGGTCACCCGCGAGCAGTTCGTCGAGCGCTACGGCCAGGTCACCGACGGCGGGCCCGAGTGGCAGGCGCTGCCGGTGCCCACCGGCAACACGTTCGTGTGGGACGACGCCTCGACCTACATCCGCAAGCCGTCGTTCTTCGACGACCTGCGGCCGGAGCCGACGCCGCTCACCGACCTGCGCGGCGCGCGCGCCCTCGCCATCCTCGGCGACTCGGTCACGACCGATCACATCTCGCCCGCCGGCAACATCGCCAAGGGCAGCCCGGCCGCCGCCTACCTGTCGGCCAACGGCGTGCCGGCGCACGAGTACAACCAGTACGGCGCGCGCCGCGGCAACCACGAGGTCATGGTCCGCGGCACCTTCGCCAACATCCGCCTCAAGAACCTCATGGTGCCGGGGGTCGAGGGCGGCGTCACCCGCCACCTGCCCGACAACGCGCAGATGTCGATCTACGACGCGGCGATGCGCTACGCCGCCGACGGCGTCCCGCTGGTGGTGCTGGCCGGCGAGGAGTACGGCACCGGCAGCTCGCGCGACTGGGCGGCCAAGGGCACCTTCCTCCTCGGGGTGAAGGCGGTCATCGCGAGGAGCTTCGAGCGCATCCACCGCTCGAACCTCATCGGCATGGGCGTCCTGCCCGCCGAGTTCGAGCCCGGCCAGGACGCGGCGACGCTCGGCCTCACCGGCGACGAGGTCTTCGAGATCGACGGCATCGCCGGCGGCCTGGCCCCGCGCAAGCGCCTGACCGTGCGCGCCGACGGCAAGACGTTCACGGTCATCGCCCGCGTCGACACCCCGCAGGAGGTGGAGTACCTCGCCCACGGCGGCATCCTGCAGTACGTGCTGCGCAACCGCGCCGCCCAGGTCCGCGGCGCCTGAGCCGGGGCGACGCCGAGACGACCGCGTCGCGGCTCGGCCCCGGCGTCCGCGCCGGCGCCGACCTCGGACGCGAGGGCGCGGCGTCAGCGGGCGTTGAGGACGATCGGGTACTCGACCTCGACCGCGCCCTCGGCCACCGGGAACTTCCAGGTGCGGGCGGCGGCGGCGAGGCAGGTCGTGAACGCCGGCGCGCGCGGCGCGCCGTTGACCCGCGCCGCCGACACCGCGCCGCCGGGCTCGATGGTCATGACCAGGCCGACCGTGCCCTGGCGGGCGGCGCGCGGCATCCGCGTCATGCAGTAGTCGACGGCGGCGGTGTTGGCGCGCACCACCGCGCTCACCATCGCCGGGGTCACCGTCGTCTCCACCATCTTGATCTCGCCGTCCGCCCGCGGCGCGTACGAGCTGCCGCGGTCGGCGCGACCGAGCACGAACTCGACGCCGCGGCTGTCCGCCGCCGGCTCGATCGGCGCGTCGACCACCGGCTCCGCCGACGCCGGCACCAGCGCGCGGCGCTTGCCCTTGCCGGGCCGCGTGGCCTTCTCGGCGCGCGGCGCCACGGGAGCGACCGCGCGCGGCGCGAAGCTCACCTCGGTCGGCAACCCGAAGGCGTCGACCCCCGCCGGCTGGGGGCTCGGCGGCGGGGGCGCGGCCTCGGCTCCGCTCGGCTCCGCGAGCGCGGGTGTGGCGGCGAGGGCGAGGAGCAGGACGGAGCAGCGCGCGGTGCGGACGGTGGTGCGGATCATCGTTGGCCTCCCGACCCCACCTTCAGCAGCCTGTGTGCCAGGTCTTGCCGCGGCGGGGTCGCTGGTCATGGACGGGGTTCTGGGGGGTTGGGAGCGCCGACCAGGACAGCCGACCCCACGCCGTGCCACGAGTGGCAAGCCGAGGAGCCGGGTCAGTCGTGCGCTCGGGTCAAGTGGCCCCTTCGCGGCGGCGGGGAGGGCAGGGCTTCGGGATCGGGAGCCCCAGGCGCCGGGCGCGGTCCGAGAACGTGGAGCGGGGGATCCCGAGCGCGTCGGCGGCCGCCCGCACGCTGCCGTAGCGCGCGAGGGCGTCGGTCATGGCGTCGCGCACCATGCTGTCGTAGCGGGGGACCAGCGGCGAGGCGTCGAGCAGGAGCCCGCGGAGCGGGTGGTCGGCCAGGGCGGTCAGCGTCGGCGTCTCCACCGGGGTCGGGCTACGCGGCGGCGCCGGGAACAGATGCCAGGGCTCGATGACGTCGGCCGACAGGGCGACCCCGCGGGTGAGCGTCTGCCGGAGCTCGCGCACGTTCCCGGGCCAGCGATGATCGCGCAGGGCGCGACGCGCGGCGGTCGACAGCCCGCGCGGGCCGTGCTCGACAGCGAGATCCTCGAGGAGGTCGTCGGTCAGGAGCTCGAGATCGCTCAGGCGCGCGCGCAGCGGTGGCAGCGGGATGAGCACGGTGGCGACGCGGTGATAGAGGTCGACCCGCAGGGCCCCGCGCTCCGAGCCGAGCCCGTTCACGCGGTTGGTGGCGCAGATCAGCCGGACGTCGAAGCCGCGCTCGACCGCGCCGCCGACGCGGCGGACCCGCCGGGTCTCGAGCGCCCGCAGCAGGTGGGGCTGCTGGGACAGGGGCAGCTCGCCCAGCTCGTCGAGGAACAGGGTCCCGCGATCGGCCTGCACGAAGACGCCATCGCGCTCGCTGGCGGCGCCGGTGAACGCGCCGCGCTCGTGGCCGAACAGCTCGGAGCCGATGAGCTCCTGGGGGAAGGCGCCGCAGTTGACCGCGACGAACGGCCGGCGCGCCCGCGGCGAGGCCTCGTGGATGGCCTGCGCCACCAGCTCCTTGCCGGTGCCGGTCTCGCCGACGATCAGGACGCTGACGTCGGTGAGGGCGATGCGCTGCGCCTGATCGATGGCCGCGAGGAAGGCCGGATCGCGACCCACGAGCCGGGCGAAGCCGCCGCGCGCCTCCCCGGACCGCGGCCCGAGTGCGAGCAGGCGCGTCGAGCCGAGGCCGAGCTCGGCGCCGGGCGCGAGCTCGCCGCAGTCCACCCGGCGGTCATTGACGTACGTGCCGTTGCGGCTGCGCTTGTCGCGCACGAAGAGCGCGCCGTCGCGCGGCTCGAGCACGCAGTGCACCCGCGACACGCAGGGATCATCGAGGACCACGTCGCAGCTCGCGCTCTTGCCGACCACCAGCCGTCGGTCACCGATCGTGATCTCCTTGCCGGTCGAGCGGTTGCGCAGCGCGACCACGGGTGCGAGCGAGCGCACGTCGGTCCGGTCGAGGGTCAGGGGGTCATCGTGTCGGGGCATGGCCATCCTTTGCTTGACGGAGTGGCTTCTCGTTGCGGCCGCGGGCCTGTTGCGTGCCCTGGCGAAAAAAAGCGGCACGCACGCCTGCGCACCCTCACCTACAGCATCCCCCGTGCCACACCCAACCCCGCGAAACCACGTCAGCCGCGTCCGAAATCCGGACGCCAGCGTCCGGAGTGTCCGGGAGCGTCCGGATTCCGGCCACCCCCTCCCCGCCGGCCGGAGCCCGGATCCGCCCCCGCGTCCGACCCCGAGTCCGCGCCCGAATCCGAGTCCGAGTCCGAACCCGAACCCGAGCCCGACTCCGAACCCGAACCCGAGCCCGACTCCGAACCCGAACGCCCCGGTGCCACCCACCGCCCCGGTGCCACCCACCGCGCCGGTGCCACCCACCGCGCCGGTGCCACCCACCGCGCCGGTGCCACCCACCGCCCCGGTGCCACCCACCGCGCCGGTGCCACCCACCGCGCCGGTGCCACCCACCGCGCCGGTGCCACCCACCGCCCCGGTGCCACCCACCGCCCCGGTGCCACCCACCGTCCCGGTGCCCACCGTCCCGGTGCCACCCACCGTCCCGGTGCCACCCACCGCCCAGGTGCCACCCACCGCGCCGGTGCCACCCACCGCGCCGGTGCCACCCACCGCGCCAGTGCCACCCACCGCCCCGGTGCTACCCGCGCCGCGACGCCGCCGCGGCTCTACCGGCGCCCGGCCGCCCGTGCGATGACCGGGCCGCGTGAACGTCACGACCGCCGCCATCCTCGGCTACGTGGTGCTCCAGCTCGGCGTCGCGTTCGCCGTCGCCCGCTCGATCCGCTCCGAGGACGACTACCTGCTCGCCGGGCGCAGCCTGGGGCTGGGGATGGGCACGCTCACGGTCTTCGCCACCTGGTTCGGCGCCGAGACCTGCGTCGGCGCGTCGGCCCGCGCCTACGAGGGCGGCCTGGCCCACACCACCGCCGACCCCTTCGGCTACACGCTGTGCCTGCTGCTGCTCGGCGCCGCCTTCGCGGTGCCGCTCTACCGCCGCAGGCTGACCACCCTGGCCGACCTCTTTCGCCAGCGCTGGGGCCCCGGCGTCGAGCGGCTGGCCGCGCTCGTGCTCGTGCCGAGCTCGGTGCTGTGGGCGGCGGCGCAGATCCGCGCCTTCGGCCTGGTGCTCGGCTCGACCTCGTCGATCCCGGTCGACGCCATGATCGTCTTCGCCGGCGCGGTCGTCATCATCTACACCGCGAGCGGCGGCCTCCTCGCCGACGCCGTCACCGACCTGGTGCAGGGCGGCGTGCTGATCGTCAGCGTCGTGCTCCTCGGCGTCATGGTCGCGACCGCGGGCGGCCCCGGCCTGGGCGCGATCACGCCCGACCAGCTCGCGCTGTTCTCGGCCGAGCGCTCGCCGCTCGCCACCCTCGAGGGCTGGGCCGTGCCCATCTTCGGCTCGGTGGTGGCGCAGGAGCTGGTGGCCCGGGTGCTGGCGTCGCGCGACGAGCGCACCGCCCGCCGCGCCGTGTTCTCCGCCGCCGGCCTCTACCTGGCGATCGGCATCATCCCGCCGGTCATCGGCCTGGCCGCCCTCCACCAGCTCCCCGCCGGCAGCGACGGCGAGCAGGTGCTCGCGCTCATGGCCCGCGCCCACCTGCCCGAGGTGCTCTACGTCGTGTTCGCCGGCGCCCTGGTGTCGGCGATCCTGTCGACGGTGGACAGCGCGCTGCTCGCCGCCGGCGCCCTGCTCGGGCACAACGTCATCCTGCCGCTCCTGCCTGGCGCCAGCGAGCGCACCCGCCTGCGCATCGCCCGCCTCGCCGTGGTCGGCTTCGGCGTCGCCGCCTGCGGCCTGGCCCTGGCCGCCGACTCGGTCTACGCCCTGGTCGAGACCGCGTCGTCGATCGGCACCTCGGGCGTGCTGTGGCTGGTGGTGTTCGCGCTGTACGGGGAACGCCTCGGCGGCCGGCTCGCCGCCACCGCGGCCCTCGTCGGCGGCGTCGGCACCTACGCCCTGGCCAACCTCGCCCTGGCCTTGCCCTACCCCTTCGTCACCTCGCTGGTGGCGGCGCTCGCCCTCTACCTCGCCGGCGCCGCCGTCGAGCGCGCGGCGCCGGCCCTGCGCTGACCCGCGTCGCGGGCATCGCCCGGCGGGCGACCCGAGGCGACGCTCGGCGCGGTCAGCGCACCACCTTGAACGAGAAGCTGGCGGTGCCGAGCGCGCCCCAGGTGCGGAGCCACAGCGGCAGGAACATCTCGGGCCCGCGGGCGGCCGTGAGGTCGCCGAGCTCGACGACGTCCCGCCAGCCGAACCACTCGCGCAGCCAGCCCGCGACCTGGCGGCGAGCGTCGGCGTCGTCGCCGCACACGAACATCGTGTGGTCGCCGCCGGCCAGCGCGCCGGGGTCGACCATCAGGTTGGCGTTGACGGTGTTGAGGGTCTTGACCACCCGCGCCGCCGGGAACCGGCGCTGGACCTGCTCGCCCAGCGAGTCGGTGTTGCACACCGACAGCGACGGCGGCATCCCGCGCGAGAAGTCGAGGGGGTTCGAGACGTCGATCAGCACCTTGCCGGCGAGGTGGTCGGCGCCCGCCTGCTCGAGGCCGGCCAGGGTGGCGGCCCCCGACAGCGCGTTGACCACGACCTCACCGTGGGCGGCGGCGTCGGCGAGCGTGACCACGCCGATCCGGGGGTGGGCCGCGGCCCACGCCGCCGGCGAGGGGTTGCCGAAGGCGCCGGGCTCGGTGCGGGCCAGGGTCGCCGCCGGATCGCGGGTGCCGAGGCGGACGTCGTGGCCGAGGGCGTCGAGCTTGGCGGCGAGGGTCTGTCCGACCATGCCGGTGCCGAGGACTGCGAGCTTCATGGTGACCTGCTCCTTTGAGCCCACGGTAGGCTAGCCGGCCCGGGTGAACAATGGCCTCCGGGATGACGTATCATCAACCTCCGGTTGACGATCTTCCCGCCCGACCTCTTCGCCGGCGTCGTGCCCTTCGTCCACGTCGCCGAGGCCCTCAGCTTCCGCCGCGCCGCCGAGCAGCTCGGGCTGTCGACGGCGGCGGTGTCGACGGCGGTGGCGGCGCTCGAGGAGCGGGTGGGCGCCAAGCTGCTCAGCCGGACCTCGCGCGCGGTCGCCCTCACCCCCGAGGGCAAGGCCTTCCTCGACCGCTGTCGCGAGGCGGTGGCCAGCGTCGCCGCCGGCCGCGCCCGCCTCGCCGGCGCCCGCGACCAGCCCCGGGGCGAGGTCCGGATCACGACCTCGTTCATCCTCGGCCCGACCCTGGTGCGCGGCCTGCCGGCGCTCCTCGGTCGCCACCCCGAGCTGCGCGTCCGCCTGCTGTTCACCGATCGCGTCACCGGGCTGCTCGCCGAGGATGTCGACGTCGCGCTGCGGGTGGGGGCGCGCGCGCCGTCGCGGCTGCGGTCGCGCGTGCTCCTGCGCCCGCGCTGGACCACGGTGGCGACGCCCGGCTTCGTCGCCCGCCACGGCGCCCCGGCCTCGCCGGCCGAGCTGAGCCGCCTCAACTGCGTGCGCTTCGTCGGCCCGGGCGGGCGACCGCCGCCGTGGTGGTTCGCGGGGGCCGACGGCCGGCCGGCGCCGCTGTCACCCGGCGGCAACCTGGTGGTCGATCAGGGCGAGCGCCTGCTCGACGCGGCCCTCGCCGGCGTCGGCGTGGCCCAGGTCCTCGACTTCATGGCCGCCGCCGCCCTGCGCGACGGCCAGCTCGTCGAGCTCCTGCCGCGCCACGCCTGCGCCGGCCCGCCCATCCACGCCGTCGCTACCCCCGAGCGCGCCCGCGCCGCCTCGGTGCGCGCGGTGATCGACTACGCCGCCGCGCTCTTCGCCGCGCTGCCGCGCTGACCGCGGCGCGCCCGCGCCGGGCGCCGCCGCCGGCCGCCGTCACTCCACGTCGAACTCGTAGCGGTGGAAGGCGCGGGTCGACTTGCCACGCGCGCTCGGGGCGAAGCGCAGGCCGAGGATGACCAGGCTCACGCACGACGCCAGCGCGGCGTCCTCGAGCTGGCCGTCCTGGCTGGCCTGCGAGGCGTCGACCACCACGCCGTCCGGATCGATCTCGAAGTTCATGATGAGGCGCCCCCCGGCCAGGGCCGGGTCGCGGGCCACGGCCTCGTCGTAGCAGGCGCGCGCCTCGGCCCGCCGCGACAGCACCACCTCCGAGACGTGCTCGAGGCAGCGCCCGGGCTCGCACTCGCCCTCGTCGGGAGCGGCGGCCCGGGGTGGCGCGCCGCCGCAGGCGACGGCCGCGGCGACGGCGAGGACGGCGACACGCGTGGCGGCGAACATGCGCCCGATGGTAGCCCAGCGCCCGACCGGGCACACCGGGGCGCCGCCCCGCGCCCACGGCCTACTGCAGCGGCGCGCAGGCGACGCTGTCGAGGATGCCGGCGCGCTGCGCGGTGGCGCTGCCGCCGACGACGCAGACGTGCGCGGGCAGGAGCGCGCCGGCGGCGAGCACCCGGGCCTGATCGAGGCGGCGCGAGTTGAGCACGAAGGGCCCGGCCGGCGAGAGCTGGGCGGTCTCGATGGAGTCGGTGGCGGTGCCGGCGATCGGGGCGCCGCCGCCGGCCAGCCACGCCCGGCCGCCGAGGGCGAAGCCGATGGCGCCGGCCCTCGCCGTGGCCAGGGTCGGCACCGCGGTGAAGCCGGTGAGCGTGCCGCCGCTGAGCGTCGCCCGCTCGACCGCGGTGACCGGCGCGCCCGCGGCGTGGCCGCCGGCGACCAGCGTGAGCGCGCCGTCGCTGACCAGGGTGACCCGGGCGCGCGCCGACGAGAGCTGGACGCCCGACACCGGCGCGAACGCGCCGAGGTCGCCGTTGCCGTCGATGGTCGCGGCGGTGACGGTGGCGCGGTACGAGCTGCCGCCGGCCCAGCCGCCGATCAGGTAGACGTGGTCGGCGGTGACCAGCGCCCGGGCGTGGGCGCGGCCCTCGTCGAGCGCGATCCCGCCGACGTCGGCGAACGCGCCGATCGTGCCGTCGCCGGCGATGGCGGCGCGCTCGACCTCGAGCGGGAACGTGACGCCGCCGTCGTCGCGGTAGCCGCCGACGACGTACAGCCAGTCGTTGCCGCCGCGGGTGACGCGGAAGGCGGCGGCGCCGGCGCGCGCCCGCCCGAGGGGGCTGGCCAGCGCGAACGCGCCCGGCCCCGCCGCGCTCACCGTCGCCACCTCGACGCTCGCGGTCACCCCGCCGCCGTCGGCGCCGACCGCCGCGCACCCCGCGCACACCACGCCGCCGACGACGTAGAGCCGGTCGCCGGCGCGCACCGCCGCCGCGTCCATGCGCCCGGCCACCAGCGTGCCGGCCGCCGCGAACGCGCCGATGCCGGTGGGCGGCGCGTCCACCGGCGCGGCGTCGACCGCGGCGTCGGGCGCGTCGACTGGCGCCGCGTCGAGCGCGTCGACCGGCAGCTCCTCCGGGTAGGGGAACTTGCAGGCGGCGAGGGCGAGGACGGCGAGGGCGAGGGCGAGGGCGACGACGGCGGGGCCGGCGGAGCGCGCGGGGGCCGCCAGGAGCGCCGGGCTCACGAGAGAGGAGCGGTTCGATCGCATGATGCTCGCCGTATCGTCGCCGCGGCGTCCGGGTTGCGTGCCCGCCGCGACCGACGACTTTCCCCCGTCATCTTGCCAGCTTGCAAATTTCACGCAACACGCGTGGGGGGCTCTCGATAACGCGGGGCATGAATACGGCAGGCACCCCCGCCCCCTGGCACCGTCTCGCCCTCCGCGCCACCCTCGCCCTCGCCGCGGCGGCCCTCGCGCTCCCCGCCTGTCAGTGGGAGGTCCCCGACGATCCCTTCATCGACAGCGGCCTCGACGCGCCGCCCGGCGACGGCGGCTCCGATGCCGCGACCGACGCCCCCACCGACGGCATGCCGATGGTGACGCTCACGATCCTGCGCAGCGGCAGCGCCACCGGCACCGTGACCTCCAACGCGGTCGGCGGCGCGATGATCGACTGCGGCACGACCTGCTCGGCGTCGTTCCCGCCCGGCACGCTCGTCACGCTGACCGAGATCCCGGGCACCGGCGCGGTGTTCGCGGGCTGGGCCGGCGTGTGCAGCGACGCCGCGCCGAGCTGCTCCTTCACCCTCGACAGCGACACCACGGTCCAGGCCACCTTCGACGTGTCGCGGCACACCGTCACGATCATCCCGGGCGGCAACGGCCTCGGCGCGGTCACCTCGAACGTGGGCGGGCTGGCGTGCCCCGGCACGTGCGAGACGGTCGTCGACTACGGCACGACCCTCACCCTGACCGCGTCGCCGACGCCGCCGTCGGTGTTCGCCGGCTGGAACGACGTCGCCTGCACCGGCACCGGCGCCTGCACCTTCACGGTCACCCAGGACGAGGTCATCGACGCCGCGTTCGCGCTCAACTACACGGTGACGGTCGCGAAGAACGGCAACGGCAACGGCACGGTGACCTCGTCCCCGGCCGGCATCACCTGCGGGGCCGACTGCGATCAGGTCTACCCGGCGGGCACGATGGTCACGCTCACCGCCGCCGCCGCCGCCGACTCGACCTTCGCCGGCTGGAGCGGCGCCTGCACCGGCACCGGGACCTGCACCGTCCAGGTCAACGCCGTGGTCGCGGTCACCGCCACGTTCTCGCTGCGCCGCTACACGCTCACGACGTCCAAGGCCGGCAGCACCGGCGACGGCGTCGTCACCTCCAATCCGGCCGGCATCACCTGCGGCGGCGACTGCGAGGAGCTCTACGATCACGGCACCCAGGTCACGCTGACCGCCACCCCCGATGCGTCCTCGACCTTCACCGGCTGGTCGGAGGCGACCTGCCCGGGCACCAGCGCGTGCGTCGTCACGATGACCGGCGCGCGCAGCGTCGGCGCGACCTTCACGATCAACCGCTACCCGCTGACCGTGGTCAAGGCCGGCAACGGCGCCGGCCTCGGCACGGTGACCGCGGCTCCCGCGGGCATCACCTGCGGCGCCGACTGCGACGAGCTCTACGCCGCCGGCACGATGGTCACGCTGTCGGCCTCGGCCATGCCGGGCGCCACCTTCACCGGCTGGTCGGGGGCTTGCACCGGCGCCGGCCCGTGCGTCGTGACCCTGACCGGCGCGCAGAGCGTGACCGCGACCTTCGCGCTCGGCCAGTACGCGCTGTCGGTCAGCAAGGCCGGCAACGGCGCCAGCCTCGGCACCGTGACCTCGAGCCCGGCCGGGATCTCCTGCGGCTCGACCTGCAGCGCCGGCTTCCAGTTCGGCCAGAGCGTGACGCTCACGCCGACCGCGGCCAGCGGCGCCACCTTCGCCGGCTGGAGCGGCGGCGGTTGCAGCGGCGTCGGCACCTGCGTGGTCACGATCGGCGGTGACACCAGCGTCACCGCCACCTTCACCCTCGAGAGCTACACGCTGTCGGTCGTGCGCGAGGGCAACGCGGCCGCCGCCGGGCTGGTGACGTCGGCGCCCTCGGGCATCACCTGCGACGCCGCCACCGGCGACTGCGACCACACCTACCTGTTCGGTACCAGCGTCACCCTGACCGCCACCGCCGGCAGCGGCAGCACCTTCGCCGGCTGGAGCGGCGGCGGCTGCGCCGGCACCGGCCCGTGCGCGGTGACCATCGACGCCGCCCGCACCGTGACCGCGACCTTCACCCTCGACGCGGCCCTGACCGTGACCCGGCTGGGCAGCGGCGCCCCCTACGGCCGCGTGGTCTCGAGCCCGGCCGGCATCGACTGCGGCAACGACTGCTCGGAGAACTTCGGCGTGGGCACGATGGTGAACCTGACCGCGAGCGCCACCGCCGGCGCCGCCACCTTCACCGGCTGGGGCGGCGCGTGCTCGGGCACCCAGCCCACGTGCGCGGTCACGGTCGCCGCCGCGACCGGCGTGACCGCCACCTTCACGCGGGTGTCGTACACCCTGACCGCGGCCCTGGCCGGCGACGGTAGCGGCACGATCGAGTCGAGCCCGGCCGGCATCACCTGCGGCACCGACTGCGCCGAGAGCTACGGCTACGCCACCTCGGTCACCCTGACCGCCACCCCCGACGCCGGCTCGACCTTCACCGGCTGGAGCGGCGGCGGCTGCAGCGGCACCGCCGCATGCGTGGTCAGCGTGACCGCGGCGACCACGGTCACCGCCACCTTCCAGGCCGATCGCGTGCTCACGGTCTCGACCAGCGGCAACGGCGCCGGCACCGTGACCTCCGCGCCGGGCGGGATCAGTTGCCCCGGCGACTGCGCCGAGGCCTACACCCACGGCAGCACGGTCCGCCTGACCGCCACCCCCACCACCGGCTCGACCTTCACCGGCTGGAGCGGCGGCGGCTGCAGCGGTACCGGCGCGTGCGACGTGAGCATGACCGCAGCTCGCAGCGTCCAGGCCACGTTCGCGCTGACCACCCACACCCTGACCGTGAACCGCGCCGGTACCGGGGCCGGCACCATCACCTCGACCCCGGCGGGCATCGCCTGCGGCGCTGACTGCACGGAGACCGTCACCTTCGGCGCCACCCTCACCCTGGCGGCGGCGGCGGCGACCGGCTCGACCTTCACCGGCTGGAGCGGCGGCGGCTGCAGCGGCACCGACACCTGCGTGGTGACCGTCACGGCCGCCACCACCGTCACCGCCACCTTCGAGGCCGATCGCACGCTGCAGGTGACCCGCGCCGGCACCGGCGCCGCGTACGGCCGGGTGACCTCGTCACCCGGCGGGGTCGACTGCGGGGCGTCGTGCAGCCAGGCCTATCCCTACGGCAGCCTGGTGACGCTGACGGCGTCGGTCCCGATCGCGGCGGCGGCGACGTTCGCCGGCTGGAGCGGCGGCGGCTGCAGCGGCGCGCAGGCGACCTGCACCGTGCCCATGAACCAGGCGCAGAGCGTGACCGCGACCTTCACGATCCGGCAGCACACGATCTCGGTCTCGGTAGGCGGCGGCAACGGCAGCGGCACGGTGTCGTCGACGCCGGCCGGCATCAACGCCCCCGCCGACCCGGCGGAGGCCTACCCCTACGGGACGACAGTGACGCTGGCGGCGACGGCGGCGACCGGGTCGAACTTCACCGGGTGGTCCGGAGTCGGCGGCTGCGCCGGCGTCGGGCCGTGCGACGTGCTCGTCGACGGCGCCCGGACCGTGACCGCCACCTTCACGCTCCAGCAGTTCACGCTGGGCGTGACCAAGACCGGCACCTCGACCAGCCTGGGCACGGTCACCTCGAGCCCGGCCGGCGTCGCGTGCGGCAGCACGTGCTCGGCGCAGTTCGACTACGACCAGGCGGTGACGCTGACCGCCGCCACCATGCCCGGCGTCACCTTCCTGGGCTGGAGCGGCGCCGGCTGCAGCGGCACTGGCGCCTGCGGCGTCACCATGACCCAGGCCCGCAGCGTGTCGGCCGCGTTCGAGGGCGACAAGACCTTGACCGTGAGCCTCGGCGGCAGCGGCGCCGGCACCGTGGTCTCGTCGCCGCCCGGCATCATGGCGCCCGGCGACGCCTCGGAGGCCTACGCCCACGGCACGGTGGTGACGCTGACCGCGGCCGCCAACACCACGACCTCGACCTTCACCGGGTGGAGCGGCGCCTGCACCGGCGCGCAGGCCACGTGCGACGTGACCATGGACCAGGCGCGGAGCGTGACCGCCACGTTCACGCTCCGCACGTACACCCTGACGGTCGACAAGGCCGGCGCCGGCGTCGGCACGGTCGCGTCGAACCCCGGCGGGATCAACTGCGGCACCGCCTGCGCCACGCAGAACGCCACGTTCAGCCACGGCCAGTCGGTCAGCCTCAGCCACACCGCCGGCGCCGACTCCGAGTTCGTGGCCTGGGGCGGCGCGTGCACGGGCGCGACCTGCAGCGTCACCATGACCCAGGACCGCACCGTCAGCGCGAACTTCAAGCGCACCGACAAGACCCTGACCGTCACCGTCAGCGGCACCGGCACCGGTACCGTGACGTCCGTGCCGGCGGGCATCAACGCCCCGACCGACGGCAGCGAGACCTACGCCCACGGCACCAGCGTCACGCTCACCGCCAACCCCAACA
>CAADGB010000120.1 GCA_900696455.1 uncultured delta proteobacterium | reverse complement strand
GCGCCGCGCCGGCAGACGCGCGCGCGCCGCCTCCAGGCGCCGCCGGTCGCGGCCGGCCAGCACCAGCGGCGCCCCGCGCGCCGCGACCTCGGCGGCGACCAGGGCGCCGAGGACCCCGCTGGCGCCGTAGACCACGACCGGGGTCACGGCAGCTCCAGGCGCAGGGTCAGGCGGCCGGCGTGGGTGATCCGGCCGTAGGTGCCGGCGGCGGTCGGCGCGCCGTAGCCGGCGCGCACGGTCGCGCATGCCGGCAGCTCGAGGTCGTGGCCGCCGTCCTCGCAGTCGAGGCGATCGATCGGATCGAAGGCGCCCGGGGACACGACGACGTCGCCCTGGTACTCGACGCCGTAGCCGAGCTGGAACACCCAGCGCGCGGCCAGCCGCACCTGCAGGCCCACGTTCGCCGACAGGTGGCGCCCCCACGGCGCCCGCGCCGACATGCGCTCGGCGCCGACCGCGCCGGTGTCGACGCCGAGCCGGGCGCCGAGCCGCGTCACCTGCCCCAGCTCGACCTGCTCGAGGCCGACCTCGAGCGCCACCGCGTCGCGCAGGCCGCGGGGGCGCGGGTAGAGGTCGGGGACGCCGCCGGCGGCGAGGTCGCCGCCGTAGGTGCGGACGTCGTCGCGGGTGGCGGTGCCGAGGCGGCGCCAGCGCAGCTCCCCCACCAGGTCCCACCGCTCGAGCGGACGCGAGCGCGCGCCGAGCCGGACGATCTCGGGGACGCGATCGTAGACGGTGGTCTCGCCGGTGAGGACGGCGCCGCCGTCGCGCGGCGCCGCCACCACCCGCGCCGTGCCCGTGCGCTCGATCCGGCCCAGGCGCCACGGCCGCTGGTAGGTGAGGCCGAACAGGACCTCGCCCGGCAGCCGCACCAGCACGCCGCCCGACAGGCTGAGGTTGTCGAGGCTGGTCGGATCGGAGCCGACGTCGATCGTCCACAGCTCGGACGCCGCCGGGTGCTCGAGCCCGCAGCGGGCGCCACCGCAGTCGCTGGCGGTGCCGCGGTCGGGGTCGCGGCCGGCCTCGAGCGCGGTGTCGCGGGCGAAGCGCAGGACCGTCGAGCGGGTGCCGTAGCTGCCGGCCAGGCCGAGGGAGATGCGGCTGGTCACCCGGTAGCCGGCGGCGACCGTCGCCAGGTCGAAGGCGCGGCTGCGGCTGCCGCGGGTGTGGTAGGCGAGCGCGTCCTCGCCGGCCAGGGTCTCCACCGGCGGCGGCAAGGTGGCGAGGAACGCGATCACGCCGCCGGGCCAGGCCCGCAGCGCGCCGACGTGGCCGCCGGCGCCGGTCGTGGTGCCGCGCGCGGTCGGTCCCGGTCCGGTGGCGCCGCTCTCGTCCACGGTCCGGCGCTCGACCACGAGCTGCTCGAGCCGGCCGACGCCACCGACGAAGAAGTGGGTGCCGGGGGGGGTCAGGAGCAGCGCCGCCGGGTTGGCGGCGACGTTGGCGGGGTGGGGCGCGGTCGGGCCCGCGAACACGGCGCCGTCCCACGGCGCGTCGCCGGGTGACGCGGCGACCGGCGACGCGGGCAGCGGCAGCGCGGCCGCCAGGGCGATCACGATCGACCTGCGCACGGGCGACGAACGTAGCACCTGCGCGCCTTACGGGCGCGGGCGCGGTGACGTATGATCACCGCCGCCGTGCCGAAGCTCAGGATCGTGATCGCGCTCGCCGTGGCGCTCGGGGCCGCGGGTCCGCTCGCCGGCTGCGAGAAGACCAGCCACGAGAGCATCGCCAAGTGGGAGACCAGCAAGAAGGGCCTGGCCAAGCTCAAGGAGGCGTTCACCGACGCCAGCCTCGATCCGGACCTGTCGGCCCACGCCGCCGAGGTGCTCCTGCGCAAGCTCGAGGACGCCTACGTGCGGTCGACCCTCGAGACCATGAGCCCCGAGCGGCGCGACAAGGTGCTGGCCAGGCTGGCGCCCCGGCTGTGGGCCATGGCGCGGATCGAGGGCGAGATGGCGGCGCCGACCCAGAACCAGCAGCTCGCCAAGGACACGCTCTACGATCTCCGGCGGTGGGCCGACCCCGCGACCCGCGAGCTCATCGACGGCTACCTCACCGACTGGCTCACCGGCGGGTACTACGAGGGCCGCGCCGAGGCCGGCCGCCACACCGGCGCCCAGATCCTCCGCACCCTGGGGCCGCGCGCCGGCGAGCGCCTCATCGCCGAGGCCAACCGCATCATCGCCACCCCCGACCAGGCCGGCCGCCGCCGCAAGATCGGCGATCAGCTCCTCCTGGGCCTCGCGGTCTCGGGCTCGCCGGACGCGGTGAAGCTGGTGCTCGACATCTTCGCCATGGATCGCGGCGATCGCACGCTGCCCGACCGGGCGATGGCCGCGCTCTACCGCGGGTACGTCGATCCGGGTGGCCTCCATCCCCCGGCCGAGCCGGCGGCGCTCCAGCCCCACGTCGCCCGCCTGGCCGAGATCGCCCGGGATGATGGCAACCCGACGCAGATCGCCAACGACGCCGTCGCCCTCATCCGCGCCGCCGGCATGCCGCACTGTCTGCCGCCGCTGGTGAGCATGATCGGCCACCCCCACCGCGATCCGCGCTTCCTCTGGGTGGGGGTCAACAACGCCCTGCGCTGCGGGGGCGCGAGCGCGCTGGCGCAGGTGGCCGAGGCCATCCCCACCACCGGCTCCTACGACGTCGAGATGATCGGCGGCTCGACGTGGCAGAGCTTCGGCAGCCTGGGGCAGCGCGACGGGCTGATCGAGGCGTCGCGCGGCCTCCTGAGCTCGAGGAGCTGGGTGGCGCGATGGATCGCGGTCGAGTCCCTGGGCGCGCTGTCCGCGAAGGACGACGCCGATCGCGTGGCCGCCCTGGCCAAGGACAAGGCGCGGCTGGTCGGCTACTGGGGCGATCAGACCCAGGTGCCGAAGGCCGACCGCAAGGCCGAGCCGACCCTCGGCCAGCGGGCGGCCGAGATCGCCAAGTCCCTGCGCTGACCTGGCGCGCCGCCACCGCGAGCCCCGCCCGACCCGTGGAGTTTTCCAGGGTGGGTGGCAGCGTTTCCGTTCCACAAGTAGTATGCTGCGACAGAGGAGACCACCCGGGCTGACCCCGGGCCCTTCGATCCCTTTCGATCCCCACCGCGGGCCCCACCGCCGGGCGGTGGCGTCGCTTCCGACAGGCAGCCAGAGGTAACGCCGGGATGGACCAGAGCAAGAAGACGATGCGCCACTTCTACTGCCGAGACGTCCTCTGGGAGACGTTCGAGCAGATGGCCAACGACTTCGATTGCTCCATCGACTACCTCATCAACGAGTCGATGCGCTACTACGCGCGCTCGAAGAACTACCCGGCCGCCGGCCAGGGCGCGTCGGCGTCGATGCCGTCGTCGTCGTCGGGCGCGACCCAGCCGCCGCCCATGGGCGCGCGCCGCCCGGCGCCCACCACCTCGCCACCGCCGCCCAGCCAGCCGCCGACGGCGCCCGCCGCGCCGCGCCGGCCGGCGCCGCCGACCCCGGCCAGTCACCTCGGCGGCGCGCCCATGGCGGCCGCGGCGATGGGGCGACCGGCCGCGACCCCCGGCTACGCGCCGCCCGCCGCGCCGCCGCCGGCCGCGGTCGGAGGCTCGGCGACCCTGTTCCTCATGTTCAACGGGCAGCGCTACCCGGTGACCAAGGACCAGTTCATCATCGGCCGCGGCTCCAAGACCAGCGACCTGGCGATCAAGGACGGCAACATCTCGCGCAAGCACGCCGCCGTCATCCGTCGCAACGGCACCTTCTACATCAAGGACCTCGGGTCGACCAACGGCATCGACTACAAGGGCATGCGCATCGACAACAAGCGCATCGACGAGGGGGACATCTTCCACCTCTGCGACTACGAGCTGCGCTTCACGTACCGCGGCGACTGACCGGCGCCTGACCGGCAGCCGGCGGCCTGCGACTCGACCGGCAGCCGGCGGCCAGCGACTCGACCGGTGGTTCGCGGCCTGCGACTCGACCGGCGGCCCCTCACACGGTGCGGAGCTGGGCCTCGACCTGCTCGCCGCGCCGGAGCCCGAGGCGGGCGTAGATGGCCAGCGCCTCGCGCAGGAGGTCGGTCCCGGCGGCGGCGGCGCCGTTCTCGATCTTGAAGCGGCCGTACAGCTCGAGGCCGCGCGCCACCTGGGCGTCGTTGCCGATGCCGCGCAGCACCTCGACGCCACGCCGGAAGTAGCCCTCGGCCGGCGGCTCGTCGGGGGCGGTGGTGACCACGGTGCGATCGGCGTCGTAGAGGCTCCCCGACAGCACCTGGCCCAGGGCGAGGAGCGCCAGGCCCTCCTTCTCCTTGAGCCCGGCGGCGGTGGCGGCGCCCAGCGCGCGCTCGGCCAGCTCGCGAGCCACGCTCACGTTGCCGACCGCGAGCTCGAGCAGCGCCAGGTTGCGGCAGCACTCGCTCTCGAGCTGGCGGGCCTCGAGATCCTCGATGATCTCGAGCGCGTCCTCGAGCCGGCTGCGCGCCTCCTCGAGCTTGCCCTCCTCGACCGCCAGCTCGCCGAGGTGGGTCAGCGCGATCGCCGAGTAGGGCAGGGCGCCGATGTCCTCGGCCCCGGCCAGCGCGGCCAGCCAGGTGCGGCGGGCCTCGGCGTGGTCGCCGAGCTCGTAGGCGAGCATGCCGAGGTTGATCTGCGAGACCACCGCGCCCCAGCGATCGCCGGCGGCGCGCCGCAGCTCGAGGGCCTCGGCGTGGCAGTTGTACGCGGCGTCGTACTGGCCGCGGTCCTGCTGCACGTTGCCGAGGTTCGACAGCGAGGCGGCGATCGAGCGCTTGTCACCGCCCTGGCCGCGGCGGGCCAGGGCCTCGGTGATCTTGGCGTAGGCCTCGTCGCAGCGGCCGAGCAGGTGCAGCGCCTTGCCGATGTCGTCGAGCGAGCCGGCGATGCCGCGGGCGTCGCCGGCGGCGCGGAACAGCTCGGCGCCGCGCTCCAGGTACTCGAGCGACAGCTTGAGGTCGCCCTTGCGCCGCCACACCCGGCCCATCTTGTTGAAGGCGACCGCGGCCTTGGCCTTGGAGGCCGCCACCCACGACAGCCGCAGCATGCGCTCGAAGGCGCCGAGGGCGGCCTCGAAGTCGCCGATCAGCTCGTAGACCGAGCCCAGGTCGTGCCAGAGGTGGATGCGGGCCGCGCGATCGGTGTCACCGACGCAGGCCAGGGCCCGGTCGTAGAGGCGGATCGCGCGCTCGTTGTGGAAGCCGGCGCGCGCCGCCTCGGCGGCGCGGCGGTAGCGACCGGCGGCCTCGCGGGTGTCGCCGGCGAGCTCGAGGTGGCGCGCCACCTCCTCCTGGGCGGCGGGGCCGCGGCCCTCGGGGCGGAGCTCGAGCCACTGCGCGGCCAGGCGGTGGTAGCGGCGGCGCAGCTCGGGCTCGATGCCGTTGCCGACCAGCGACCACAGGATGGGGTAGGCGAAGCGCAGCTCGCGCTCGCCCTGCATCTGCGGCGGCTCGACCTCGACCAGCCACTCGCGCTCGATGAGCTTGGTCAGCGAGGCGTTGACCGAGACCCGCGAGTGATCGCCGGAGGCCGCGATCTGGGACAGGGTCGGGCCGTCGGGCTCGCCGCCCTCGAGGTGGAGCGCGCGCTCGACCGCGAGCACCGCGTCCATCCAGCACACCTCGCCGATGACCGCCGCCATCTCCAGCACGCGGCGATCGACCGGATCCATCACGCCCAGCCGCGCCGCCACGAGCTGCTCGTAGGTGCGCGGCAGGTCGGTGCGCGCCAGGCGCTCCTCGTCGAGCCGCCAGGTGGCGCCCGGGCCGCGCACGATGCAGTCACTCTCGAGGAGCAGGCGCACCAGCTCGTGGATGGCGCGCGGCGAGCCGCCGAGCGAGCGGCCGTGGGCCAGGAGCCGCGGCGGGATCGTGCCCAGCGGGAGGAGCAGCTCGCGCAGGAGCGCGTCGGCGTCGACCGGCGACAGCGCGCCCAGCTCGATCCGCTCGGGGGTGACGTCGCCCTCGAGGATGCTGGGGTGGCGCGCGAACAGGCTGGCCTGGGCGGTCAGGACCAGCATCACCCGGGCGCCGCGCAGGCCGGCGGCGAGGTACTGGACCAGGTTGATGGTCTCGGGGCTGGCCAGCTCGAGATCCTCGAGCACCAGCACCAGCGGCTGCTGCTCGGCGTCGGCGGCGAGGAAGCGCTTGACCGCGAGGAAGGTGCGGGTCTCGAGCTGGCGCGGCGACTCGACCAGCGGGCCGACCACCGGGCTGTCGTCGAAGCCGACGCGCATGAGGTGGGCGATGAGGTGCGCGACCTCGGTGACCTTGGCCGGCGGCAGCACGTCGGCGACGCCGGCGATGACCCGCTCGCGGCTGTCCTGCAGCGGCGCGCCGGGGACGACGCCGAAGCGCTGCTGGAACAGGCGGGCGACGGCGGCGTAGGCGCCGCCCCCGTCCTCGGCGGCGCCGACCAGGACGCGGACGTCGGTGGCGGCCTCGCGGCATGCGCGGGCGAGCTCGCTGACGAGCCGGCTCTTGCCCATGCCCGGCTCGGCGACGATCGCGACGTAGCTGGGGGTGCGATCGGCGAGGGTGGCGCGGAAGCGCTCGACCAGGCGGTCCAGCGCCGGACGGCGTCCGGTGAACCGCGGTCGCAGATCGTAGACCGCGGGGATGGCGATCGTGCGCTCGTCCTCGCCCTCGCCGAACAGATCGCCGTCCAGCTCGGCCAGATGGTCGAGCCCGCCCCCGGGCTGCTCCTGACCCGTCACCCCCTGAGGATACCACGCCTGCCGCGTGACCTCGTCCGGCCCCGTCGCCGAACCATCGGATTTCGTGTGCGTTTCCATGAGCGCCCCCCTGCGTGGCGGGCGCGGAAGCTAGTGTGTGTGGGTGTGGTTGTCAACGGCCGTCTTCGCCGGGTGCCGGCCCACGCTGGGTACAGCGCTCGACCAGCGCGGCGCGGTAGCGGGCGGTCCGGGCGGCGACCTCGGGTGGCACCGGGCGAGGGGCGGCGCCGTCGCGGACGAAGTAGTGCAGGGACACCGGCAGGATCGGCTCCTCGCCGCGGCCCAGGCGGGCGCAGTTGAGGGCCTCGAGGTCGGCGAGGATGCCGGGCAGGGCGGTGGCGGTGGCCTTCTTGGTGTCGTGGAAGAGCACGATGCCACCGCCGCGAGCGGCGATGCGGGCGACCACCGCCTTGCGCAGGCGGGCGGCGTCCGGGGTCAGGTAGTCCTTGGTGTCGATGCTCCAGATGACCTCGGTGAGGCCGCGGCGGGCGAGGAGGGCGGCGACCTTGGGCGAGGTGGCGCCGAACGGCGGGCGCAGGGTCGTCGGCGGCCGGCCGAGGATCTCCTCGACGATCTGCTGGGTGGCGTCGATCTCGCGCTCGCGCGCCTTCTCGGAGAGCGCGGGCAGGGCGGGGTGGCTCCACGAGTGGTTGCCGATGGCGTGGCCGGCGCGATCGATCTCGACCAGGAGCTGGCGGCGGCGCTCGCTCGACCTGCCGGCGAGGCGCTTGCCGACGACGAAGAAGGTGGCGGGGACGTCGTGGGCGGCGAGGGCGGCCAGCACCTTGGTGGTGGTGGGCTCGTGGGGCCCGTCGTCGAAGGTGAACGTCACCAGGTTGGCCGCGTCGAAGCCGAAGATCGTGCCCGAGCGTCCGAGGCCGTCGTCGGTGATCGCGGCGCCCGGCAGCGCGGCGGCGGCACCCGGTGCGGCGCCCGGCGCCGGCTCGACCGGCGGCAGCGGCGCCGGCAAGGGGACCAGGCCGGGCGTGGGCGGCGGCGCGGGCCGGGGCCCCGGTGGGGGCACGGGCGCGGGGCGCTCGGCGGTGGCGGGACCGACCGCCGCGGCGAGCGTGACCGCGATCCCCAGGAACAGGTGGTTGCGCACGTCGGACCGGACGGTAGCACGCGGGGTGGTAGGCTCGCGCGGTGGCCCGCGTCCTCGCCACCACCCACCTGCCCGGCGATCCGGCCCGGCTGGTGCCGGGGCACGAGTGGCTCGGCCCGGCCGCAGGCGAGGCGCCGTGGCCGCGCGCGCGCTGGCTGGGTGCGCTGGCGTCCGCCGACGCCCTGGTCTGCCTCCTCTCCGACCGCGTCGACGCCGAGGCCCTGGCGGCGGCGCCCCGGCTGAAGGTGGTGGCCAACTACGCCGTCGGCCACGACAACATCGATCTCGACGCCGCCAGCGCCCGCGGGGTCGCGGTGGCCAACACCCCCGACGTGCTGGTCGAGGCGACCGCCGACTTCACCTTCGCGCTCCTCCTGGCCGCCGCCCGCCGCCTCGGCGAGGGCGAGCGCCTGGTCCGCGCCGGGCAGTGGCGGGGCTGGGCGCCCGACCTCCTGCTCGGCGCCGACGTCGCCGGGCGCACGCTCGGCGTGATCGGCCTGGGCCGCATCGGCCGGGCGGTGGCGCGGCGCGCCGCCGGCTTCGCCATGCCCGTCGTCTACCACCGCGGCGCCGCCGCCCCCGGCAGCGCCGCCCGCGCCGTCGAGCTCGACGAGCTGCTGGCGACGAGCGACGTCGTGACCGTGCACTGCCCGCTCACCCCTGCCACCCGCGGCCTCCTCGACGCCCGCGCCCTGGCGGCGATGCGGCCGGGCGCGATCCTGGTCACCACCGCGCGCGGGCCGATCGTCGACGAGGTCGCCCTGTGCGACGCCCTCGAGCGCGGCCACCTCGGCGGCGCCGGCCTCGACGTCTTCGACGACGAGCCCCGGGTGTCGGCGCGGCTCCTCGCCGCGCCGCGCGCGGTCTTGGCGCCGCACCTGGGATCCGCTACCACTACCGCTCGCACCCGCATGGCCGAGCTCTGCATCACCGCCGTGCGCGACGTCCTGGCCGGACGCCGCCCGCCCAACCTGGTCAACGCCGAGCGCCTGGCCGCGGGAGGTCGCGGGTGAGCGAGCCCCACGTCCTGGTGGTGACCAGCGCCAGCGCCGAGCCGAGCGCGGTGGTGCCGGTGCTGGCGGCGTGCGAGGCCGCCGGCATGCGGGTGCGCGCCATCGACGTCGGACAGGCCGGCGCCGGTGGTGGCGGGCTGTCCGATCGCATGCGGCGCGCGCTCTACGGCGAGACCGCCGAGCGGCGGCTGCGCAAGGAGATCGACGGCAACCCGCCCGACGTCACGATCGCGTTCGATCCCTTCGCCGCCCAGGTCCTGTCCCTGGCCCGCGAGCAGGCCGCCAACCCGGCGCCGGTGGTGGCGGTGGTCACCGACCTCGAGCCGGGCGCGCCGTGGGGGCAGGCCGACGCCGATCGCTACTGCGCGATCGACGTCGAGACCGCGGTCGCCCTCGGCGACGCCGGGGTCGAGGAGGACCGGGTGCTGGTGGTGGGGCCGGTCGGCGAGCGGGCGTGGGCCGACGCCGCGACCGAGGATCGCGCGGCCCTGCGCGCGCGCTTCGGCGCCGGCGAGCGGGCGGTGGTGGTCGAGGTCGCCGGGCTGGGCGCCGAGCTCACCGGGCAGCTCGTGATGCAGCTCTCGCTGGCCGAGCTGTCGGAGCGGGTGACCTACCTGTTCGACGCCGCCGGCGACGCCGACGCCGCGGCCGCGGTCCGGCGCTCGGTGCCGGCGCTCGGCCTGCGCGCCAAGCTGTTCGGCCACAGCGCCGACGCTGGCCGCTACTGGCGCGCCGCCGAGGCGGTGGTGGCGCGGCCGCGGCCGCGCACGGTGGCGCGGACGATGCTCGTCGGCGCGCGGCTCCTCGCCCTGGTCGACGACGAGATCCCCGGCGGCGCGCGCACGGCGGCGGCGCTCGAGGCGCGCGGCCGCGGGGTGGCGGCGCGCGGCATCCTCCTGGTGTCGTCGGGGCTCGAGGCCCTCCTGCGCACGCCGCCGCCGCCGCCGGCCGCCGACGGCGCCGATCACGTCGTCGACGTGGCCTGGGTGGTGGCGACCGAGCGGCGGGCCGTGATCGAGGAGCGGCGGGCGGCGGCGCGCGCCGAGACCCACGCCCGCATCCGCGACGCCGCCGCCGCCACCGCCGCCGCCACCCGGCAGAGCGCGGCCGCCGGCGACCTCGAGGATCTGGGCGGCGAGCCGGTCGCCGCCGGGCCGGTGCCCGAGGCCGACGATCTGGCCGCGCTCGCCCGCGAGGCCCAGGCCCGCAAGCAGCAGCTCGTGCGCGAGGTCGACGCCGCGCGCAAGGCGGCCGACGACGCCGAGCGCCTGGCCGCCGCCGATCCGGCGGGCGCCGCCGCCCATCGCCAGCAGGCCGAGCGCGAGCGCGCGGCGATGCACCGGCTGCTGCAGGAGCTGGCCAGCCTCGACCAGGAGCTGGCCGACCTCGATCGCGCGACCCGCGCCGCGCGCGCCGCCGGGGTGCGCCCGGGCGCGGGCAGCGCGCCGCCGGCGGGCGGCGGGGCGGCGCCGGGGGGCACGTCGCGGCCGCCGTCGGGGGCGCCGCGGAGCGCGCCGGGAGGCGGGGCGGACCCGCTCGAGCAGCTCCGCCGGCAGGCCGCCCAGGCCAGCCGGCAGTCCTCGGCGTCGGTCGACGACGAGCTGGAGGCGTTGAAGCGCAAGATGGCCCAGTCGTCCAAGCCGGGGACCCCACCGCGCAAGCGCTAGAGCCGCCGAGATGCCCAGCCCGCCCTCGCCCCCGTCACCCCCGTCGCCGCCTGCCGGTCGCCGGATGCTCGCGCCGGCGCGGGTCGTGGTCGCGGCGCTGGCCGGCCTGTCGATCGTGCTCGCGCTCGCCGCGTGCCCGCCGAAGAAGGCGCCGCCCGCGAAGCAGCGGACCTGGAAGACCGAGCCGCGGCCGGTCAAGCCCGATGATCCGCCGCCGCCCCGGCACCGGCCGCACGAGCACGCCCACGGCGCGCATCCCCACGACGGTGGCGGCCACCACCACCACCCGCACCCGCACCCGCACCTGCCGGGCAAGCACGGCCACCACCACCCGTACTGATCGGGCGTCGGCGTGGCCGTTCGGGCGTCGGCGCGGCCGCGGGGGCGCGGCTCAGGGCGTGTGAGAGAGTCACACGCTCTGGTCGATCGGTCGGTCCCGGCGAGGACACCGGTGCCGACCTGAGTCAGAGGAACTCGGCTCGCTTCGCTCGCCTCAGAGCCTGTCATCGAATCGATGCCAGGCTCTCCTTCGATCGATCGACCTCGCCCGCTGACGGCCTCGTCCGATCTCATCCGGACCAGAGCCGCCTCGCTGCGCTCGGCTCAGGCGCCGGCGCGGCCGTAGCGATCGTCGAGGCGGACCACGTCGTCGAGCTCCGGGGTCGAGACCTCGAGCACGTCGGTGTCCTCGAGCGCCGTCATGCGGTGGCGGACGCCGGGGCGGATGTGGACCGGCTGCATGGGGGAGAGCTCGACGGCGGTGGCCGGCTCGCCCTCGGCGAAGTGCTCGAAGCGCATGCGGCCGCGCAGCACCATGATGGTCTCGTCCTTGACCTGGTGGTACTGCAGGGACAGCGCCTCGCCGGCGCGGATGTGCAGCACCTTGCCGACGTAGCGCTCGGTGCGGGCCCAGATGAGCTCGTGGCCCCAGGGCTTGGCGACGCGATCGACCGTCACTTGGGCTTGGTGCCGCCGGCGGGCGGGGTGCCGCCGGCGGGCGCGGTGCCGCCGGCGGGCGGGGCGCCGAGATCGGCCTCGGCCGGCCCGACCTCGGGCTCGGGCGCGACGAACTTCGGCCGGATGCCCGGGACCTCCTCGCGGCGGTCGACCTTCTTGTCGTAGTCGTCGTCGTAGAGGATCGCGACCAGGGCGCCGTCCTTGTACTGCTCCCAGTAGTCGGGCTCGCCGTCGCCGTTGCGATCGCGCCGCACCGAGGTCAGGACCTCGTAGCGGTCGTAGATCTCCTTGATGTCGTACTTGCCGTCGAAGTCGCTGTCGCGCTCGACCTCGATGCGCTTGCCGGTCTTGGGATCGTAGATCGCCGACATGTCGAAGCGGCCGTCGTAGTCGAAGTCCGCCTTCTCGAAGGCCGGGGTGCCGCGCGGGGTGTAGCCGACGACCCAGTCCTTGCGGCCGTCGTGATCGAAGTCGACCTGCTTGCAGGTGAGGATCTCGACCTTGGTGCCGCCCTGATCCTCGACCTTGTACATCTTCCACACGTCGGGACGGCCGTCGCGGTTGAGGTCGTAGGTGAGGACGTTCTTGCCGCTGGTCTCGCACAGGGTGGGGTCGACCTTGTCCACGCTCGACGAGGTGTCGCCCTCGTCCTTGGTGGTGGTGTCGGCCTTCTTGTTCTTGTTGCAGCCCCCGAGGCCGGCGACGGCGACCAGGCCGGTCATCGCCACGCCACCGAGGAAACCCGAGCGGATCCGCATGGGTCGAGCGTACGCGCCGCCACCACCGGGCGCAAGCCGGCCGCGGTTGACCCGTGACCTGGCGCAACGTAAGGTGCCGGGCCCCCCGGCCCCGACGATGTCATTCCCCGCCGATCGCATCCGCAACTTCTCGATCATCGCCCACATCGACCACGGCAAGACCACGCTGGCCGATCGCATCCTCGAGCACTGCGGGGCGCTGAGCGAGCGCGAGCGCGAGCACCAGTTCCTCGACAACATGGACCTGGAGCGCGAGCGCGGCATCACGATCAAGGCCCAGGCGGTGCGGCTGCGCTACCAGGCCGCCGACGGCCTCGAGTACCAGCTCAACCTGATCGACACCCCGGGCCACGTCGACTTCCACTACGAGGTCTCGCGCAGCCTGGCGGCATGCGAGGGCGCGCTGCTCGTGGTCGACGCCGCGCAGGGGGTCGAGGCCCAGACCCTGGCCAACGTCTACGTCGCCCTCGACAACAACCTCGAGATCATCCCGGTCCTCAACAAGATCGACCTGCCGGTGGCGCGGCCCGACGAGATCAAGCAGCAGATCGAGGACACGATCGGGCTGCCGGCCGACGACGCCTGCCTGGTCTCGGCCAAGACCGGCCTCGGCGTGCCCGAGATGCTCGAGGCCGTGGTCAAGCGGATCCCGCCGCCCCGGGGCGACCGCGAGGCGCCGCTCCAGGCCCTCATCTTCGACTCCTGGTACGACTCGTTCCGCGGCGTGGTCGTGCTGGTCCGGGTCTTCCAGGGCTCGATCAAGAAGGGCACCAAGCTGCACTTCTGGGCCACCGACGTCACGTACGACTGCACGATGCTGGCGGTGCGCCGGCCGCACCCGGTCGAGGTCACCGCGCTCGAGGCCGGCGAGGTCGGCATCCTGGCGGCGTCGATCAAGGACATCGCCCACGCCCGCGTCGGCGACACCATCACCGACGCCGACCACCCGTGCGCCGCGCCCCTGCCCGGGTTCAAGGCGGTCAAGCCGATGGTCTTCGCCGGCATGTACCCGGTCGACGCCGCCGACTACCAGGACCTCAAGGACGCCCTGGGCAAGCTGGTGCTCAACGACGCCGCGGTCACCTTCGAGCCCGAGTCGTCGGCGGCGCTCGGCTTCGGCTTCCGCTGCGGCTTCCTCGGGCTCCTGCACATGGAGATCATCCAGGAGCGGCTCGAGCGCGAGTTCGACCTGAACCTCATCACCACCGCGCCCAGCGTGCAGTACCGGGTGCACCTGCCGGGGGACGAGGTCGTCGTCGTCGACAACCCGGCCCGCATCCCCGATCAGGGCAAGTTCGAGTCGATCGAGGAGCCGGTGATCACCGCCACCGTGCACCTGCCCCAGGAGTACATCGGCCCGATCATGCAGCTGTGCGAGGAGCGACGAGGCACCCAGCAGGGGCTGCACTACGATCCGGGGGGGCGGGTGCGGGTCGTGTACGTGATCCCCCTGGCGGAGGGCGTGTTCGGCTTCTACGATCGGCTCAAGACCATGAGCCGCGGCTACGCCTCCCTCGACTACGAGCCCGCGGGCTACCGTGACGCCGACCTGGTCCGCATCGACGTCCTGGTCAACGGCGAGCGGGTCGACGCCCTGTCGATCGTCGCCCACCGCGACAACGCCTACCACCGCGGCGTCGAGCTGTGCACCAAGATGAAGGAGGTCGTGCCCCGCCAGATGTTCGACGTCGCGATCCAGGCGGCGATCGGCAGCCGCATCATCTCGCGGGTCACGGTCAAGGCGATGCGCAAGGACGTCACCGCCAAGTGCTACGGCGGCGACATCAGCCGCAAGCGCAAGCTCCTCGACAAGCAGAAGGAAGGCAAGAAGCGCATGAAGGCGGTGGGCTCGGTCGAGCTGCCGCAGGAGGCCTTCCTGACGGTGCTCAAGGTCGACTGAT
Organism: uncultured delta proteobacterium; assembly: GCA_900696455.1. Lineage (GTDB taxonomy): Bacteria > Myxococcota_A > Polyangia > Haliangiales > Haliangiaceae > UBA2376. The sequence goes on along the minus strand of CAADGB010000120.1, from coordinate 2,178 downwards.
GGTGGGGATGGCGACCCTGTCGGCGGTGTCGTCGGCGGCGCGCTGGGACCGGCGCGTGGTCAAGGAGGCGCGGGCGCTCCTGCGCGAGGCCCGCGCCCTGCGCGGCGGCAAGATGGCGGCCGGCGACGCCCGCGCCCTCAAGGCGCGGAGCGAGGCGGTGGAGCGGGCGGTGGCGGCCGGGGACGCGGCGGCGGTGCGCCGCGAGCTGGTCGGGCTCGACGCCCTCGTCGACAAGCTGTCGGCGGAGGTCCGGCGCTCGCCGCTGCGCGAGTACGTCGAGTCGATCGGCTTCGCCATCCTGATCGCGCTGCTCCTGCGCGCGTTCGTGGTCGAGGCCTTCAAGATCCCGTCGGCGTCGATGATCCCGACGATGCAGATCGGCGACTTCATCTTCGTCAACAAGCTCCTGTACGGGGTGCGGGTGCCGTTCTCCGACGCCACGCTGCTCGAGGTGCGGGCGCCGGAGCGCGGCGAGGTCATCGTCTTCAAGAACCCGTGCACGCCGGAGAAGGACTTCATCAAGCGCATCGTCGCGGTCGGCGGCGACACCGTCGAGGTCCGCTGCGACCGCCTCTACGTCAACGGCCAGGCGGTGCGCGAGGAGCTGGTGAGCGCGCGCTGCCACTACTGGAACCAGGACGAGGCCTCGCGGGTGTGGAGCGAGGATGACTGCAGCCACTACCGGGAGACGGTCGGCGGCTACACCTACTCGACCCACCACGAGGCCGGCCGGCCGGCGGAGGACGTGCGCCGCCGGGAGGGTCGGTACACGTACGACGGGCTCGCCAGCATGCGGGTCGACTTCCCGATCGTGGCGGCCGCGGCCGACGACCAGCTCCCGCAGTGTCCGGCCGGCAGCAAGCAGACCCCGGCCGAGCGGGCCGCCGCCCGCGGTGCGCTGGTGCGGACGCCGCCGACCTCGGACCCGTGCGGGCCGCGGCTGCACTACGTGGTGCCACCCGGCCACGTCTTCATGATGGGCGACAACCGCTCCAACTCCACCGACTCGCGGACGTGGGGGCCGGTGCCGCTGTCGCACATCAAGGGCAAGGCGGTCTTCATCTGGCTGTCGTGGGGCAAGCCCGAGACCGTGCGCTTCCACCGCATCGGCGACTTCGTCCACTGAGACCGCGCGCGCCCGCGGCGCCCGCGTCGCGCGAGCTCGCCTCGGTTGCGCCGCGGCGCCCGCGTCGCGCGAGCTCGCCTCGGCGGCGCCGCGGCTCAGGGGGCGGCGGCGAACCAGGCGGCGAGCTCGCAGGCCGCCGGCTTGCCGCGCGGCGAGTAGCCGCCGTCGGCGGGGCCGCCGTCGCCCGACCACTCCCAGACGAACAGCCCGGTGAGCGGCTGGTCGCTCCACGCCCGGGCCAGGGCGGCGAAGGCGCGGCGTTGCTCCTCGAGGTCGACCGGGGCGGCGCGGGTGTAGTCCCAGGGCGCGGTGGCGGCGCCGTCGAGCGACGGGTAGCCGACCTCGGTGAGCCACAGCGGCAGGCCGCGCGCCCGGGCGGCGGCGAGCAAGGCGGCGCGCGGTCGCGCCCACGCCCGCGCCAGCTCGTCGACGCTGGCGTCGCGATCGCGGGTCAGCTCGAAGTAGCCGGTGACGCCGAGGGCGTCGAGGCGGGCGGCGAACGAGACGTGCTCGAAGTGATCCCAGTTGGCGCTGTAGACGAGGGCGCCGTCGTAGATCCGCTCCACCCGCGAGATGAGGTGGTACCAGCGCTCGCGCCAGGCCTGGGTCGAGCCCAGCTCGGAGCCGATCACCAGCGCCTGGGCGCCGTGGGTCGCGGCCAGGCGGGCGTGGGCGACGATGAAGGCCTCGTACGAGGTCCACCAGCGATCGACGTCGCGCGGCGCCAGCGTGCCCCGCCACTGGCCGGGGCCGGTGACGTCGAGGACCAGGATGGGGAACAGGGTCGTGCGCAGGCCGGTGGCGGCGGCGTGGGCGAGGGCGGCGACCAGCACCTCGTCGGCGACCGTGATCGGGCCGCGGGCGACGCGATCGGCGTGGACGTCGCGCTGCCCCCACGCCACCACCAGGGCGACGTCGGTGGCGCCGAGCGCGACCAGCTCGTCGAGGCGAGCGCGGGCGGTGGCGGCGGTGGTGCCGGCCCACAGGCCGAGCGCCACGCCGCGGTGGGGCGGCGGCGCGCCGGGCCCCCGGGCGCGGCCGGGCGCGGGCGC
>CAADGB010000119.1 GCA_900696455.1 uncultured delta proteobacterium | reverse complement strand
CGGGGCGACCACGGGCGGCGGCGGCTGGTGGCGCGGCGGCGGCTGCACCACGGGCGGCGCCGGCGGCTGCGGGCGCGGCGGCTGCGGCTGCACCACGGGCGGCGGACGGGTCGGGTGCGCCGGCGGCTGGTTGATCACGGGCGGCGGGCGCACGACGACCGGCGGCCGGCCGTCGCGGTGATCCCGGACCTGGCCGCGCGGCGGCAGGCGATCCGGCCGCGTCCAGTAGCCGGGCGTGTACACGTAGCGGCCGTCGACGCCGTAGTCGTAGTACGGCTGCACGTAGTAGTAGCCGCCCTGCTGCTGCACCCAGCGGCCACCGATCCACTGCCACTCGTAGCCGCTCCAGTGCCAGTAGCCGTCGATCCAGACGTAGCCGTAGCCGGGCGACGGGGTCATCGCCTCGTACAGCGGCTGCGGAGGCATGCTGCTGACGTAGTAGGGCGAGGGCTCGCCCACGTAGATGCCGCCCTGGACGTAGGACGAGCTCGTCGACGAGTACCCGTACCCGGCGTTCACGGGCTGTGCGTCGCGGACGACACAGGCCTGAGCGGCGAAGGCCAGGCCCGCGAATCCGAGGCATTGAAGCAAGCGGCGCATCCTCATCTTGAGTTCCTCCGTTATTCCAGTCGTTTCGACGTGCAGCCCCGTGAAGGATTCAAAGTCTAGTTGACGGTCGATCCGACCACAAGTACACAGAAACCCGCATGAAAACGGTCTTCTCGGGCATCCAGCCGTCGGGGGCGCTCCACGTGGGCAACTACGTCGGGGCGATTCACAACTGGGTCCAGATGCAAGACCAGTACCGCTGCATCTACTGCGTCGTCGACTATCACGCCATCACCCAGGACTACGAGGTGAAGCAGATGTCGGCGCGGGTGCGCGAGATGGCGCTCGACATCCTGGCCTTGGGCGTCGATCCGGAGAAGGCGATCCTGTTCGTGCAGTCGGCGGTGCCCGAGCACACCGAGCTGGCGTGGATCTTCGGCGCGGTCACCGGCCACGGCGACCTCGAGCGCATGACCCAGTTCAAGGACAAGTCGGCGAGCCAGCCCGACAACGTCAACGCCGGGCTCTTCTTCTACCCGGTGCCGCAGGCCGCCGACATCCTCCTCTACAAGGCGGAGCTGGTGCCGGTCGGCGCCGATCAGGTCCAGCACCTCGAGCTCGCGCGCCGCGTCGCGCGCAGCTTCAACCACCGCTGGGGCAAGGTCTTCCCCGAGTGCGAGGCCAAGCTGACGGCGACGCCCAAGGTGCTCGGCCTCGACGGCAAGGCCAAGATGTCCAAGTCGCTCGGCAACCACATCCCGCTGACCTCGATCGAGGACCGGCCGCTGCGCAAGCTCCTGGGCCGCATGGTCACCGACGAGAAGCGGGTGACGCGCGAGGATCCCGGCGATCCCGACGTCTGCAACGTGTTCTCGTTCCACAAGATCTTCTCGACCGCCGACGACCAGGCGTGGGTGCGGCAGGGCTGCACCACCGCCGGCATCGGTTGCGTCGACTGCAAGGGCCGGCTCGCCGAGCGCATGGTCGACCACTTCGCCGGCTACCGCGAGCGCCGCGCCGAGCTGCTCGCCCACCCCGGGCGCGTCGACGAGATCCTCGCCGCCGGCGCCGAGAAGGCGCGCGCGATCGCCCAGCGCACGCTGGCCGAGGTCCGGCAGAAGCTGGGGCTGTGGCGCTCGCGCTGACCTCGCGCCGCCGCGCGCTGGCCGCCGCCGCCAGCGCGGTCGCGGCCATGGCCCTGGCGGCCGCGGTGGCGGGGCGCGGCTGCAGCGTCAGCGCGCCCGGGCCCGAGGCCACGGTGCGCAGCCTGGTGGCCGCGGCTCGCGCCGGCGACCGCAAGGCGGTGTGGCAGCTCCTGTCGCCCGACACTCAGGCCCGGCTCGAGGAGAAGGCGCGCCAGGCCACCGAGCTGGTGGGCTCGAGCACGCGCTACACCGCGCTCGACCTGGTGAGCATCGGCTCGTCGCAGGACGTGCCGCCGCCGGCGGAGATCCGCACCGTCGAGGTCCGCGGCGACGACGCCGTGGGCGAGATCTCCGGCCCCACCGGCAAGGCCCGGCTCGCCCTGCGGCGGGTCAACGGGCGATGGCGGGTCCACCTGCCGTGAGCGGCGGCGGCGATCAGACCGGGGTGCTAGGGGAGGAGGCTGGTGCCGACGTGATCGCAGCCAACGGGGTGGAGGTGCCGGTGAAGCTGCCGGCGACCGCCGGCGACGAGCCGCGCGGCGTGCTCGAGCGCACGCTGGCCGAGGTCTTCGGCTTCGCGCAGCTCCGCCCCGGGCAGGCCGCGGTCATCGCCGAGGTCCTCGACGGTCACCCCGTGGTGTCGGTGATGCCCACCGGCGCCGGCAAGTCCCTGTGCTACCAGCTCCCGGCGGTGATCCTGGGCCAGCGCGGCGGGGTCACGCTGGTGGTGTCGCCGCTCATCGCGCTCATGAAGGATCAGGTCGACGCCCTGACCGCGCGCGGGGTGCCGGCGGCGGCCCTGACCAGCGCCGCCTCCGCCGAGCAGCAGCGCGACATCCTCGACGGCATGCGGGCCGGCCTCTTCACGCTGGTCTACGTCGCGCCGGAGCGCTTCCGCAGCCCGCGCTTCGTCGACGCCCTGCGCGCGCTGGGCGACCGGCTGGCGCTGGTGGCCATCGACGAGGCCCACTGCATCAGCGAGTGGGGCCACGACTTCCGCCCCGACTACCGGCGCATCGGCGAGATGGTGCGGGACCTGCGGCCGCCGCGGCTGGCCGCGTTCACCGCCACCGCCACCCCCGAGGTCCGCGCCGACATCGCCGAGCAGCTCGCGATGCAGGCGCCGCGGGTGCACGTCCGCGGCTTCGACCGCCCCAACCTGTTCTACGCGGTGGAGAAGGTGCGGGGCATCGAGGAGAAGTCGCAGCGCCTGATCCAGCTCGCCCGCACCCGCGACGGCGGCGTCGCCCTGGTCTACGCCGCGACCCGCAAGAACGCCGAGAAGTACGCCGACACGCTCACGCGCGCCGGCATGCGCGTCCGTGTCTACCACGCCGGCCTCGACGACCGGCAGCGGGAGGAGGCGCAGGACGTGTTCATGGCCGGCAAGCTCGACGCCATCGTCGCCACCAACGCCTTCGGCATGGGCGTCGACAAGAGCGACATCCGCGTGGTCGTGCACGCCGACGTGCCGCGCAGCCCCGAGGCCTACTACCAGGAGTGCGGGCGCGGCGGCCGCGACGGCAAGGCCACCCGTTGCGTGCTCCTGTTCGGCGCCGGCGACGTCCGGCTGCAGGAGTTCCTCATCGACGCCTCGTACCCGAGCGCCGAGCAGCTCCGCGGGCTGTGGAAGCTCCTGCGCGAGCAGCCGGAGCTGGGGACCGCCGGCGACGACAAGCTGGGCGCGCGCCTGCCGGGCGAGCCCCACGCCTCGACGGTGTCGTCGGCGCTGCGCCTGCTCGAGCGCCACGGCCTGCTGCGCCGCGAGGCCGAGGCGTGGGAGGCGACGCGGCCGGAGCCGGGGACCTACCCGCCGCTCGACGTCGCGGCCCTGGCGCGGCGGGCCGAGGTCGAGCGCAGCAAGCTGCGGGCGATGATCGACTACGCCTGGTCGTCGCGCTGTCGCCGCCAGATGGTGCTCGAGTACTTCGGCGACGAGGAGTGGAGCGATCGCGGTCGCCGCTGCGGCGCGTGCGACGTGTGCGACGCGGTCGCCCACGGCGGCGACGCCGAGCTCGACGCCGCCACCCGCCGCGGCATCGAGCGCCTGCTCCTGCTGGTGGGCTCGCTGCACGGGCGCTTCGGCCGCACCCGGGTGGCGGCGCTGGCGGTCGACGACGTCGAGGAGGATCGGCGCTGGGACGACCTGCCGGAGCGCGGCTGCCTGCGCGGCTGGGCCCAGAAGGACGTACTCGACCTGCTGCGCGGCCTCGAGGGCGCCGGCCTCATCGTCGCGTCGCGCGGCGAGTACCCGACGATCTCGACGACGCGCCAGGGCGATCTGGCGGCGCTGGGCAAGGTCGACGTGACGGCGATCGGCCTGGGCCTGGCCATGCGCAAGCCGGGCGCGCGCGGCGGCAAGGGCGGACGGGGCGGGAGCGGGAAGATCCGCGTCCGCAAGCGCTGACCCGGGTCGCGACAGGCCCCGGGCTCGGCTCGGCCTCGCCTCGGATTCGGATTCGGGTTCGGCCTCGGATTCGGATTCGGGTTCGGTCTCGGGTTCGGTCTCGGTCTCGGTCTCGGTCTCGGGTTCGGTCTCGGGTTCGGTCTCGGCCTCGGCCTCGGATTCGGGTTCGGACTCGGTCTCGGTCTCGGTCTCGGGTTCGGTCTCGCCTCGGCCTCGGATTCGGGTTCGGATTCGGGTTCGGATTCGGCCTCGGATGCCGGGCCACCCCGACCCGTTCGCCCTGAGCTCTTCACCGACCGCGGTCGGAGATCGCGGGAAACGAACGGCGAGCCCATCTCTCCGGTCGGCCTGAGCCGCCCGAGCGTGAGCGAGGGCGTGTCGAAGGCCGACAAGCCGCGGCCGTCGCGCGAGTGATGTCGGGCGCTTGCCGGCGCCGTTCGTTAGGAGCGGAGCGCCGGAGGCGCGGAGTCGAAGGGGCCTGGTCTCGGATACGGATTCGGTCTCGGATTCGGATTCGGTCTCGGATTCGGATTCGGTCTCGGATTCGGCCTCGGATTCGGCCTCGGATTCGGCCTCGGTCTCGGGTCCGCATGCCGGGGCCTCCCCGATCCGTTCGCCCTGAGCGGAGCGCCGGAGGCGCGGAGTCGAAGGGCCCAGGGCCCACGGTCCCACGGAACACCCGCGGCCCCCCTGGCTCCCGGCGCCTGCGCCCCGGGCGCAGATTCCCGCACCCGATCGCCGCGGCCGGTGTCGGACCGGCATGACGGATCGCGCGATCCTGGCCGGACTCGTCCTCACCGCCGCCAGCCTCGCGCCGGCCGCGCCCGCCGCGGCCGACGAGCTGCGCAGCGCGCTCGGCCAGCCGCTGCGCGAGGTCTCGCACGCGGTGGACATCACGATCGACAAGGGGGTGGCCACCTACCGGGTGCGGCGGGTCTTCGCCAACCCCGGCGACGTCGCCGACGAGGCCGGGCTCGCCATCGAGCTCCCGTTCGGCGCCGCCGCCACCGGTCTCCGCATCCGCGCCCGCGATCGCTGGTACGACGGCGAGCTGATGGAGCGGGAGCGGGCGGCGAAGCTCTACCAGGAGCTCACCGGCCGCGGCGCGTTCGCGCCCAAGGACCCGGCGCTCCTGCAGTGGCTGTGGGCCGACAAGCTGTACCTGCAGGTGTTCCCGGTCCTGCCCGGGCAGGCGTCGACCGTCGAGTACACGCTGACCGTGCCCACGCGCTACCAGGGCGGACGCGTCTTCCTGTCCTACCCGCGCCTGGCGTCGCGCGCCCCCAACGCCGGCGGCGCGGCCGAGGCCGACGCCGATATCGCCGACGCCGACGGCGACGGCGTGATCCCGCGCGGCGGCCTGCCGCTCGCGACGCCGGTGGTCACGGTCACGCCGCGCTGGGGCGACGCCACCACCGCCGTCGTCACCCGCACGCCATCGGCTACGTCGCCAGCGACCTGATCGTGCCCGACACCGCGGCGGCGCGGCGGCCGGTCACCGCGGCCACGGTCACGCTCGACATCCGCCACACCTACCGCAGCGACCTGCGGGTCGATCTGGTGACGCCGCGGGGCGCGCGGGTCGAGGTCTTCCAGGGCGGCGGTGGCGGCGACAACGACGTGCGCGGCGCGTTCGCCGTCGAGCTGCCGGCGGGCACGCCGGCGGCCGGCGCCTGGCGGCTGGTGGTCTCCGATCACGCCGCCCTCGACGGCGGCACCATCGACGGCTGGTCGCTGCGCCTCGGCAGCGGCCCGGGCGCGCTCATCGTCGCCGCCGCCGATCTGCCCCGCTTCATTCCCGACGCGCCCGAGAGCGCGAACGAGGCCGGCCTGGCGATGATCGAGGTCGCGCCGCCCGCCATCGACGTCCTCGCCGCGCGCCTGGGCAAGGTCGTCGCCTCGGAACGCCACGCCTTCGCGCGCCTCGAGCTCGACCTCGCGCCTCAGCTCCGCCCGCTGCCGGCCCAGGCCCGGGTGGTCTTCGTCGTCGACGCGTCGCACTCGATCGGCCCGGCCGGCATCGACGCCCAGCTCGCGATCGTCCGCGCCTACCTGGCCCACGTCCCCGACGCCCGCGCCGAGGTCGTGCTCTACCGCCGGGCCGCGACCCGGCTGTTCGGCGCGCTGATCCCGGCCGGCGAGGTGGCGGGGCGGCTCGACGCCGCGCGCGCCGCCGGCCAGCTCGCCCCCGGCAACGGCAGCGCGCTCGAGCTGGGCGCGGCGCTGGCGGCCGAGGCCCTGGCCGGGGTCAAGGCCGGCAAGGACGGCGTGCGCGTGGTCCTCACCAGCGACGAGCTGGTGCGCCGCCGGCTCGCCCCCGCCGCCGTCACCGCCGCCCTGGGCGCGCTGCCGCGCGACGCCATCGTCCACGTGGTCGTGCCCGAGCTCGACGGCGACGAGACCGTCGCCCTGGTCCGCGACGACGCCGCGCCGCTGGCGGCGGTGGCGGCGGCGCGCCGCGGCGTCCTGGCGCGCGTCACCGGGCTGCCGGCGCGCGCCGACAAGGAGCTGGTGCGCACCGCGCTCGGCCTGGTGCGGCCGATGCAGCTCGATCAGGTCACGATCACCGGCCTCGCCGTCGCCCGCCCGGGCAGCGGCGATGTCCTCGACGGCGGGGGCGCGGCCAGCCTGCGCGAGGGCGTGGGCCTGCGCGAGATGGTCGACCTGCCCCGCGCCCCCGACCGGGTGATCATCGCCGGCAAGATCTGGGGCGACGCCTTCCGGCGGGTGGTCACCGTCGACGCCGGCTTCACCCGCGCCACCGCCGGCTGGGTGTTCTCCGAGGATCACCACGGCCCGCTGTCGGAGGCCGAGCAGATGAAGGTGGCGCTCCTGGGCCGGGCGGTGTCGCCGGTCACCTCGTACCTGGCGATCGAGCCCGGCGTCCGGCCGTCGACCATCGGCATCCCGCTCGAGCTGCGCGGCGTCGGCGGCTTCGGCCAGGCCGGCGCGGGCTTCGGCGGCGGCGGTGGGTCGCTGCGCGTCCGCCCCGATCTGATGGCCGTGGTCGCGCCGGCGGCCCGCGCCTGCGTCGACCGCCACCGCCCGGCCGCGGGCTGGCAGGTCCGCCTCGAGGTCGAGACCACCCGCGACGAGGTCGCCGACGTCGTGGTCGACGTCGGCGCGAGCCTGCCGGTCGCCGCCTGCCTGGTCGAGGCGGTGTGGGCGACGCGCCTCGATCGCCGCTTCAGCCTCGATCGAGAGGACCACGCGCTGCACTTCCGCTGACGTCGCGCGCCCGCGCCGGCCGGTGGTAGGGTGCGGGCGATGTCCGCCGCCCCTCCGCGTCAGCCCGCCGACGGCGCCGATGGCCCCGCGCCCGGCGCGGTCGAGCTGGCCGACCTCCACCTGACCGAGGTCGCGCGCGGCGCCGGCGGGCTGGGCGCGATCGCCTCGACCGCGCGCTTCCTGCGCCGCGACACCGGCTTCGCCCGCGGCACCAAGGCGCTGCTGGCGATCAACCAGGTCGAGGGCTTCGACTGTCCGGGCTGCGCCTGGCCCGAGGGCGAGCACCGCTCGCGCATGGAGTTCTGCGAGAACGGCGTCAAGGCCATGGCCGAGGAGGCGACGCTGGCCCGGGCCACGCCCGAGCTGTTCGCGGCCCGCTCGATCGAGGCGCTACGCGCGCTGTCCGACTTCGAGCTCGGCCAGCTCGGCCGCGTCACCGAGCCGATGGTGCGTCGCCCCGGCGACGATCACTACCGGCCCATCGCCTGGGACGAGGCGTTCGCGCTGGCGGCGGCCGAGCTGCGCGCCGTCGGCCCCGCCGCCACCGCGTTCTACACCTCGGGCCGGACCTCGAACGAGGCGGCGTTCCTCTACCAGCTCGTCGGGCGCTGGTTCGGCAGCCCGCACTTCCCCGACTGCGCCAACCTCTGCCACGAGTCGAGCGGCGTCGCGCTGTCGGAGACCCTGGGCGTGAGCAAGGGCACGGTCCAGCTCGACGACTTCGCCCAGGCCGACCTCATCCTCGTGCTGGGCCAGAACCCGGGCACCAACCACCCCCGCATGCTGAGCACGCTGCGCGAGGCGGCGGCGCGGGGCGCGGTCATCGTGGCCATCAACCCGCTGCGCGAGCCCGGGCTGGTCCGCTTCGCCCACCCGCAGAAGCCGCTCGACGTGCTGCGCGGCGGCGTCGCCCTGGCCCGCGAGCACGTCGCGGTGCGCATCGGCGGCGACCAGGCGCTGCTGCAGGGCGTGGCCAAGGCGGTGCTCGAGGCCGAGGCCGCCCGCCCCGGCGAGGTGCTCGACCACGCCTTCCTCGACGCCCACGTCGACGGCCTCGTCGCCTACCGCGCCCACCTGGCGGCGCTGGACTGGGCCGAGCTCGAGGTCGGCGCCGGCGTGGCGCGGGCGGCGATGCGGGCCCTGGCCGGGTGCTACGTCGCCGCCGAGCGCGTGATCGCGTGCTGGGCGATGGGGCTGACCCAGCACGCCCACGCCGTGCCCATGATCCAGGAGCTGACCAACCTCATGCTCCTGCGCGGCAACGTCGGCCGCCCCGGCGCCGGGCTATGTCCGGTACGCGGACACTCCAACGTGCAGGGCGACCGCACGATGGGCATCTCGATCAAGCCGCGACCGGCCTTCCTCGACGCCCTCGACGCCCGCTTCGGGGCCGCCGGGTTCGTCGCCCCCCGCGGTCCCGGCCTCGACACCGTCGACACCCTGCGCGCGCTCCGCGCCGGTGGCGTCGCCGCGCTGGTGACGCTGGGCGGCAACCTGCTGGCGGCGACCCCCGACACCGCCGCCACCGCCCGCGCCCTCGACGGCGCCGCCTTCACCGCCGCGGTGACGACCAAGCTCAACCGCACCCACCTCCACCCCGGCCGCACCGCGCTGCTCCTGCCGTGCCTCGGGCGCAGCGAGGTCGACGTCCAGGCCGGCGGCCCGCAGTTCGTGACCGTCGAGGACTCGATGAGCGTCGTCCACCGCTCGCGGGGCGTGCTGGTGCCGGCCAGCGCGCACCTGCGGAGCGAGCCGGCGATCGTCGCCGGCCTGGGCGCGGCGCTCCTGGGCCCGGTGCTGCCGTGGGCCGAGCTGGTCGGCGACTACGATCGCGTCCGCGCGCTGATCGCCGACGTCGTGCCCGGCTTCACCGACTACGCGGCGCGGGTCCGCGTCCCCGGCGGCTTCGTCCTCCGCAACCCCGCCCGCGAGCGCGACTTCGGCGGCGCCGGCGGCCGCGCCCGCCTGGTGGTCAACCCGGCCCCCGACCTGCGGCTACCGCCGGGCCGGCTGCGCATGATGACGATCCGCAGCCACGACCAGTACAACACCACGGTCTACGGGCTGGACGACCGCTACCGCGGCATCCACGGCGAGCGGCGGGTGGTGCTGATGAGCAGCGCCGACCTGGTGGCGCTGGGCCTGGTCGAGCGCCAGGTCGTCGACCTGATCAGCGAGTGGCGCGGCGAGGAGCGGCGGGTGAGCCGCTTCATCGTCGTGCCCTACGACCTGCCTCCGGGCGACTGCGCGACGTACTTCCCCGAGGCCAACCCGCTGGTGCCCCTGGACAGCGTGGCCGCGCGCTCGAACACGCCGACCTCGAAGTCGGTGATCGTGCGCGTGGTGCCGACGGCGGGCTGACCCGCACGCGGCCTCGGATCGCCGCGGCCGCGCCTCGGATCAGAACTCGATGTGCAGGACGCCGCCGATCTCGCGGGCGGAGACCGTGGGCGCGACCAGCACGCTGGGCTTGCGGCGCGACGACAGCCGGCGCTCGGCGCCCGGCTTCTTGGGCTGGATGTAGCCCTTGTAGAAGAAGTAGCCGGCGGCCGCGGCGCCGATCAGGGTCAGGGGCACGCCGGCCTGGGTCAGCTTCTTGCCGAAGAGCCCGTCCTTGCACGGCTGCAGCTCGCTGTCCTCGGGCGTCGGGTCGTGGCACTTGGAGCTGTCGCCGACGTTGCCGGGCCCGCCCTCGTTGGGCTTGATGAGGCCGAAGTAGCCGTAGGCCCAGAGCCCGGCGCCGGCCGCGGTGACGGCGGTGCTGGTCCAGAACAGGGCGCGGGCGCCGCCGCCCGGGCGGGAATCGTCGGAGATGTCGCCGGTGATGATCCGCTTGTCGTCGCCGCCGCCGCCGCCCCCGCCCCCGCCGGGCCCGATGCCGATGCCGCCGCCGCCGCCGCCACCGCCGCTACCGCCGCCGGTCCCGGCGCAGGCGCCCAGCGCGTTCTTCTCGAGATCGACCCGCTCGGTGGTGTCCTTGCCGCCCTCGACGGTGACCTTGCCCTCGTGGCGGAGGTAGCACTCGGCCTCGATCATGAGGCGGTAGTCGCCGGCGTCGAGGCCGGCGATGCGGGCGGTGCCGCCGACCAGGTTGCCGCGGGCGTTGCCGTCGAGGTAGACGGTGCCGCGCTCGACGTTGGCCTTGACGATGAGGGTGCCCTGGTTCGAGGTGCCGGTGATCTTGGTGTAGAGCTTCTTGCCCCAGGTCGAGAGGGCGGTGCCCGAGGCCTCGCCGAACGGGATGACCTCGGTGGTGCTGCGCTCGGCCGCCCGGGTCTCGACGTTCAGGAGCTTGAGCGACACCTGGTAGCCGTTGGCGCGCTTCTCGACCTTGCCGTAGAGCAGGCGGTCGGCGGCGAGCTCGGCGCCGATGGCGGCCATGCAGGCGTTGGCCTCGCTCTCGCAGTTGGAGAGGAGCTTCATCTCGATGAGGTTCTTGTCGCTGCCGGGGGCGAGCGCGAACGGCCCGGTGCCGGCGCGCGCCCGCTGCCGCAGGGCCTCGGTCAGGGCCTCGGCGAACTGGGTGGTCTTGGCGTCGAGCGTGGTGCCGTCGTCGATGACCTCGAGGCCGAGGATGGCGATGGACGGCTTGCGCGCCGCGGCCGGGCTCGCCATCAGGAGGATGGCGAACGCGACGAGGATTCCGAGTACTTGCTTCATGACTCCCCCGGTGCGCGGAGTATACACGCGACGCGGCGCGGCCAAGCGTGATCTGCGCTCAACCGCACGGTTGGTCGGACCGAGCGGCCGCTGGTACCTTCCGCCTCACGGTGCGCCCGGCCTTCCTTCGCACGCTGTCGGCCCGGATCCTCGCCGGGTTCGCCGTGCTGATCCTGGTGTTCGGGGCCACGATGATCTGGATCGTGGCCTACATGAATGACCTCCGCTCGGAGATCGAGGTCATCCGCACCCGCTACCTGAAGCTCACGATCGTCTCCAAGGATCTCGCCGGCCAGCAGCAGATGCTGTTCGCCTACCTGCGCGACGAGATGGCGGGCGAGGGCACGCCGACCATGGTGTCGCGCCGGCTGCATCGCCTGCGCAACGCCCGCGGCGACCTCATCGTGCGCCTGACCACGACCCTCGACGGCATGCGCGACCTGCCGCGTGGCCACGGCGCCGCGGTCCGCCGCTACCTCGACCGGGTCGACGCCATGGGGCGCACGATCGACGGCCTCGGCGTCACCTACGACGCGCTCCTGGCGGCGCCGCCCATCGAGCGCTCGCTGGCCACCGCGCCGCCGGCGGTGGAGCCGACCCGGCTGCAGGCCGGCCTCGCCGCCAAGGAGCGGCTGCTGGAGGCCGAGCACCGGCTGTTCCAGTCGATGGGCGAGCTGGCCGATCAGCTCCGGGTCCGCACCGAGCGCATCGCCGAGAACCTCGAGTACAACGCCTCGCGGCTGCGCCTGTACACCGGCATCATGGGGCTGGTGGCGGTGCTGGTCGGGCTCCTGGTGACGGCGTGGGTCACGATGTCGCTGCGCCCGCTCGGCCGCCTGCGCAGCGCGTCGCGCCGGATCGCCGCCGGCGAGTACGGGAGCCGGATCGACGAGCGGGGGCCGGCGGAGGTCGCCGACCTCGCCCGCGAGTTCAACGCCATGGGCCGCGCCGTCGAGGAGCGCGAGCGCGAGCTGGTCCGCTCCGAGCGCCTGGCCGCGGTGGGCAAGATGGCGGCGATGATCACCCACGAGGTCCGCAACCCGCTGTCGTCGATCGCGCTCAACACCGAGCTGCTCGAGGAGGAGCTGGCGGCCGCGCCGGGCGAGGCCCGCGACATCTGCCGCGCCATCACCCGCGAGGTCGACCGCCTGACCGCGATCACCGAGGAGTACCTGTCGTTCGCGCGCCTGCCCAAGCCGCGCCTGGCCGCGGGCTCGCTCGTCACCCTGGTCGACGATCTGGTCCGCTTCGTCCGCGAGGATCTGGCGGCGCGCAAGGTCGCGATCCACGTCGAGCACGCCACCGACGTCCCGGCCGCCCGGTGCGACGAGGGGCAGATCCGTCAGGCCCTGCTCAACCTGGTGCGCAACGCGGCCGAGGCGGTGAGCGGACAGGGCGGCGGGCAGGTGTGGGTGCGGACCGGCGCCCGCGACGAGGTGGTGACGGTCGAGGTCCAGGATGACGGGCCCGGCATCGCCCCCGAGCTACGCGACCGCCTGTTCGATCCGTTCGTCTCGACCAAGGACGGCGGCACCGGCCTCGGGCTCGCGCTGACCCACCAGATCATCAAGGACCACGGCGGCGCGATCGAGGTCGCCTCGACCCCGGGCGCGGGGGCGACCTTCACGCTGTCGCTACCCCGCGCCTAACCCGAGGTCGACCCACCGGGCTGGCGCGGGAGTTGCGCCGCGCGCGGCACCGGGGGACAATTTTTTCGAGGAAGCTGGACGTGTCTGCCTCCGATGATCCGAAGGCGACGGCGGAGCCGTTGCCGCACGAGAAGCGCCGTCACCACCGCGCCGGCGTGACGTTGCTCGTCGAGTACGAGGGCGCCGACGAGCTGCTCACCGACTACACCGACAACCTCTCGACCGGCGGCACCTTCATCGCCACCCGGCGAGAGCTCGAGCCCGACTCGATCGTCCGCCTCGCCCTGTCGTTCCCCGGTCTGCTCGAGCCGGTCGCCATCGACGCCGTCGTGCGCTGGGTGCGCGGCGGTGACGAGCCCGGCGTCGGCCTCGAGTTCAGGGACGGCCTCGGCCGCGAGCGCCTGGCCGAGGTCATCGAGCGCATCCGCAGCCGGGACCCGCGCACGGTGTCGCGGCTGGTGCGGGTGCTGGTGGTCGAGGACAACCCCCACGTCGCCGCCTTCCTCGGCGACGGCCTGACCGGGTCGAGCAAGCGCTCGGGCGACGTCGCGTTCATCGTCCGCACCGCCAGCAACGGTCGGGACGCCCTCGACCTGCTCGGCAGCGAGCCGTTCGACGCCCTCATCATCGACGTCTACCTGCCGGTCATCGACGGCGCCCACGTGATCGACACGGTCCGCACCACCCTGGGCCTGACCACCTTGCCCATCATCGCGGTCTCGGCCGGCGGCCCGGGGGCCCGCGACGCCGCGCTCGGCGCCGGCGCCGACATCTTCATCGACAAGCCCATGCGCCTGCGCCAGGTCATCGAGACCATGCGCCAGCTCATGAAGCTGTAGGCGGCGGCGCCTACTCGCCGAGCCAGCCGCAGACGGAGTCGGAGCGGGCGAGGCCGCTGAGATCGTCGGCGGCGGGGCCGCAGACGTGGGCGCCCTGACACCAGGCGCCGCCGGTGCGGCACGCGACCTCGCAGCGCGGCTCGCCGCTGCCGGCGGTGGCCTCGACGCAGCGCAGGCCGCCCGAGCAGTCCTGGTCGCTGGCGCACGTCGCGCGGGTGGACTGGGAGAGGACGAACGTGGGGGCGCAGCGGGCGTCGACGCAGGCGTAGCCCGGCGGGCAGGGCAGGTCGTCGCCGCACTCGGCGGTCACGTCGCAGATGCGGAAGTGGCCGTCGGCCTGATCGACGCACAGGCCGTCGCCGCAGTCGCGGTTGTGCTCGCACGGCCGCATGCACGCGGTGAAGTTGCCGCCCAGGCCCATGGCGCCCAGGCAGCGCTCGCCGGCGGCGGTGTCGCAGTCGCAGTCGAGGGTGCACGGCGACTCTCCGCACGCGCGCGCCGGGGCGGGACCGACGGTGAGCGTGAGCGCCGTGGCGGCGCCGCCGCCGACGGTCCAGGTGCCGGCGGCGAGGGCGACGGTGACGATGCGGGTCTGGCTGGCGGTCAGGGTGCATGCCGGGGCGCGCTCGAAGGCGCGGGGCGTGATCGTGACCGTGCGGGTCGTGGCCTCGACCTCGACCCGCGGCATCGCCCACAGGTCGCAGGTCAGGCCGCCGTGCTCGACCGCGATCCGGGTCGAGCGCCCCTCGGCGAGCGGGCTCACGTCCTCGTAGCGATAGAGCGCGGTGGCCGGGCGCTCGACCAGCCGCCAGGTGTAGGCGCCGGCGTCGGGGTTGGGCGTGCACTCGCCGCAGGTGGCGGCGTCGGGGGGCAGCGTGCCGCCGCCGCCGCCGCAGGCCGCGAGCGCGATCGCCGCGCCCAGCGCCGCCCGCATCAGTAGGGCCGCCCGCCGGTGTTGCCGCCGGGCGAGTAGTTGCACACCACCGTCGAGCCGTACTGGAGGCCGGGGCAGGTGTGCAGGGCGCAGCCGACCTTGGTGGTGGTGCGCCACACGATCTGCGTGTAGTGACCGCACACCCCGCTGCACGAGGTGCTGGCGTAGTCGTAGCTCGACTCCTCCGCCGCCCAGAGCTGGACCGCCGCGGTGCCGCTGGCCTGGCCGCCCGAGCCGTAGATGTTCTCGCCGACGTAGCCGGGGTAGTTGTCGGAGCGGCCGGGGTTGTGATCGACGAGGCCGATGGGGACGGCCTGGTCGACGCACTGGATCACCCACGCCCGCGCGACCTCGGCCAGCGCCGGATCCCAGGTCAGGGGCGGCACGCCCACCGTCGCGCGCACGGCGTTGTGGGCGTCGGTGGTGCCGACCAGGCCGGGCGGCTCGCCGACCACGGGCGGCGCGTCGGTGCCGCCGCCGCCGTCGCCGCCGCTGCCACCGCCGTCGCCGCCGCCGCCATCGGGATCGGATGGATCGACGTCGCCGATCTCGCCGGTGCACGCCGCGGCCAGGAGCAGCACGAGCCCGACGCGGAGACGATCCCTCATGCGCTCATGGTCACGCCCGGCGTGAACGATGGTCAAGCGGTTCGCGGTTGACAGGGCGTGGCATCGCGGCCTACATCGAGGGCGAAAGGAGCCACCACCGAGACACGACGCGAGCCAGCCGATGGGTGATCGGGAAGCCGGTGCGAGACCGGCGCAGCCCCCGCTACTGTGACCGAGGACGAACGCGGCAGATGCCACCGGGTGACCGGGAAGGCGCCGTCAGTAGGACGATTCGGGAGCCAGGAGACCGGCCCATCGAGATGACCTTCGGGGTGCGAGGCGGCTCGTCGAGTCGTTCCGTCATCCCGCGTCACGTGGGGTGACATATGGAACACCGGTCGGTGGAGCGATCCTGGGTCCGGGCCCTGGCCTGGGCCGCGGCGTGCGCGCTGGCGCTCGGCGGTGACGCGTGGGCGGCGCCCGGGAGCCAGGCTCCGAGCCCGAGCCCGCGTACGAGCCCGAGCTCCTTCGCCTCCGCCCCTTCGGGGCTTCGCTCAGGGCGAGCGGGTCATGCAGCCCCGAGTCCGAGCCCGAATCCGAATCCGAGTCCGAGTCCGAATCCGAATCCGAGTCCGAGCCCGAGCCCGAATCCGAATCCGAATCCGAGCCCGAATCCGAATCCGAGCCCGAATCCGAATCCGAGCCCGAGCCCGAGCCCCAGCCCGAGCCCCAGCCCCAGCCCGAGCCCGACGTCGGCTCCGACTCCTCCGGTCGCCGAGGTGATCGTCCTCGACGGCGACGCCCCGCGCGGCGGCGTCGCCGATCTGGTCGGCGCCGACCCCAGCGCTCGCGATCGGCGGCGGGCCCTGGCCAGCTCGTCGTTCCTCACCATCCTCCACGTCGACGAGCGGGCGGGGGAGAGCCGCGGTCTGGCCGAGGCGGTGGGGGCAGGGGCCGGCGCCGACGCGCGGGCGCTGGGCGGCCTCGGCAGCTTCTCGTCGCTGGCGGTGCGCGGCGCCGCCCCCGGCCACACCCAGGTGCTGGTCGACGGCGTGGCGCTGTCGCGGCTCGGCACCACCACGGTCGACCTGGGGCGCTTCGAGCTCGACGGCTTCGGCGAGATCGAGCTCTACCGCGGCGGCGTGCCGGTCGCGCTCGGCGGCGCCGGCGTCGGCGGCGCGCTCAACCTGGTGACCCGGGTCGGCCGCGGACCGCGCGGCGAGCGCTGGAACGTGACGCTGGGCGCCGGCTCGTTCGGCGCCCGCAGCGCGCGCCTGCGCCTGGGCGACGGCGACGCCACCGTCGATGGCGGCCGCGCCCTCGCCGTCTCCGTCGGCTACGCCGGCGCCGCCGGCGACTTCACCTACTTCGACGACGGCGGCACCAGCCTGACCGCCGCCGACGACCGCCTCGCCACCCGCACCAACAACGGCTACGACGCCGTCGACGGTAGCCTGCGCGCGGCCGGTCGCGCCGGCGATCGCCGCTGGGAGCTGGGCGGGCGCCTGCTGGGCAAGCGCCAGGGCCTGCCCGGCCCGGCCTGGGATCAGGCGATGCAGGCACGGCTCGAGGGCGCCGCGGCCCTCGCCGACGGCGCCCTCACCCTCGACGAGCCAGCCGCGGTCGCCGGCCTGTCGGTGCGCGTCGGCGCCCACGCCGCGGTCGAGGCCCAGGCCTTCCGCGACCCCGCCGACGAGATCGGCCTGGCGGCGCAGGACCGCCGCTACCTGACCGCCGCCGGCGGCGCCCAGGCCGCGCTCGCGCTGGCCCGCGGCCGTCACCGCGGCGCGGCGGCGCTCGAGGTCCGCGGCGACGTCTTCACCGACCGCGAGGTCGGGGCCGCCGCCGCGATGCGCAGCCGCGGCGCCCGCGGCGGGCTGGCGCTCGCCGTGGCCGACGACGTCGGCGCTCTCGGCGGCCGGCTCGCCGTCGAGCCGGCGCTGCGCGTCGAGCTCCTCTACACCGACCCGCTCGCCGACGGCACCGGCGGCGGCGCGCCGGTCGAGCTGCCGGCGCGCACCGAGGTCCTGATCAGCCCGCGCCTGGGGACGCGGGCGCTGGTCACCGCCGATCTCGCCCTCAAGCTCGGCGGCGGTCGCTACGGCCGGGTGCCGACGGCGCTCGAGCTGTTCGGCGATCGCGGCTTCATCCTGGGCAGCCCCGACCTGCGCAGCGAGCGCGGCTGGGTCGGCGACGCCGGGCTGGTGTGGGCGCCGGCCCGCCGCCTCGGCCCCGTCGACCGCGGCTACGTCGAGGCCGCCGGCTTCTGGGCCCGACCCCGCGACGCCATCGTCTTCATCACCACCGGCGGCTTCGTGGCCCGGCCGGTCAACCTGCCGGGCGCCCGCCTGCGCGGCGTCGAGCTGGTGGCCAGCGGCCGCCTGGCGCGCGCGCTCACCGTCGCCGGTGCCTACACCCTCACCGACACCCGCGCCGAAGATCCGCAGCCGTCGCTCGACGGCAAGCGCCTGCCGGGGCGGCCGCTGCACGCGCTCTACGGCCGCGCCGACCTCGCCGGCCGCGTCCGCGATCGCCTCGCCGTCGTCTTCGCCGACGCCTCCTTCACCTCGGGCAGCTTCCTCGACGACGCCAACCTGGTCGAGGTGCCGGCGCGCTGGCTCGTGGGCGCCGGCGTCAAGCTCGAGGTCGTCCCCGGCCTGGCGCTCGCGGTCGAGGTCAAGAACCTGCGCGACAACCGGATCGAGCACGTCACGCTCGATCCAGCGCCGCGCCCCGATCTCGCCCGGGTGCCGCGCGCCGTCGCCGACGTCGCCGGCTACCCCCTGCCCGGGCGCGCCTTCTATCTCCGTCTCGACTGGTCGCGCTGAACCCCGAGGAGTCCCCGTGTCCCCCAGGTCCCCCAGGTCCCCCAGGTCCCGTCGTCCCCAGCTCGCGCGCGCGCTCGCCCACGGCGGGCTCGCCGGCCTCGCGCTCGCCGCCGCCGCGTGCGGCGAGGACGAGCACCTCCTGCCCACGGTCGCCGCCCGGACGTCGATCGACGCTCCGCCCTCGCACGACGGGCCGGCCCCGGCCCGGCCCACGGCGATCGTCGTCACCGGCGACTACAACGTCACCGGCGTGTTCTCGACCGTCGACGTCGCCAGCCGCGCCGTCACCGCCAACGCCCTGGCCGGCGTCGCCGGCGGCGAGCCGTGGATCCGGCGCATCGGCGACGAGCTGTTCATCGTCAACCGCGCCAGCGGCAACAACGTCACGATCGTGCGCCGGTCGCCGCTCACCTTCGTCGACCAGTTCGGCACCGGCGCCGGCTCCAACCCCCAGGACGTCGCCGTCGTCGGCGACAAGCTCTACGTGCCGGTGTTCGACGCCCAGGGTGGCCTGCGCGTCATCGATCGCCGGACCCGGGCGATGATCACGATCGATCTCGACGTCGACCCCGACGGCGCGCCCAACTGCATCTCGGCCCACGCCGTCGGCGACCGGGTGTTCGTGGCCTGCGACCTCTTCGATCCCGGCTTCGTGCCGCGCGGCCCGGGCAAGATCGTCGTGATCGACGCCACCACCGACACCGTCGCCACCAGCTTCGACCTGGCGAACGCCAACCCGTTCGGTCGCTTCGTCCGCACGCCCGAGAGCAGCATGTTCGGCGGCGACCTGCTCATCCCCACCGTGCCCAGCCTGACCAGCTACACCAGCGGCTGCCTGGAGCGGGTCTCGGTCGGCGCCACGCCGGCGGCCAGCGGCTGCGCCGTGACCAACGCCGCGCTCGCCGGCTACGTCGCCGCCGCCGACGTCGCGCCCGAGGGCGACCGGCTGTGGCTGGCCGCCTTCGCGCTCCAGCCCGACTTCTCGAACGACTTCGGCCAGCTCCGCAGCGTCGACCTGGCGACCGGGGCCCTGGGCGCGGCGGTCAGCGCCTCGACCCAGCTCGTCGGCAGCGTCGCCGCCTGCCCCGGCGGCCACGTCGTCGTCGGCGATCTCACGTTCGGCGCCGCCGGCGTCCGCGTCTACAAGGACGGCAGCGAGGAGACCACGGCGGCGCTCGACGTCGGCCGTCCGGTCAACGGACCCAACGGCATCGTCTGCGACTGAGCCGCGAGCCGAGCTCTTCGCACGGCTACTCGCGCGGCGCGACGCAGTAGACCTCGGCCACGACCTCGATCGCCTGCTGCGGGCTGGTGTTGCGGTAGTCGCAGCGCCAGCCGCCCGCCGCCGCCGGGTTGGCGAGGTGGACCGGGCGCGCCGCCACCAGCTCGGCCATCCACATCGGATCGGCGTAGCAGCCGCCGGTGATGACGAGATCGCGCGCGCGCTCGCAGCTCGCCACCGACGACGCTACCAGGCCGGGGCCGACCGAGACCCGGGCCTCGCGCCGCGACAGATCGTTCTTGCCGGCGTACGCGCCCGGCGGCCCGGCCGGCCCCTTGGGCCCCTGCGGTCCCTGCGGCCCCTGCAGCCCCTGCGGTCCCTGCAGCCCCTGGATGCCCTGTACGCCCTCCGGCCCGGGTGGCCCCGGCGGTCCCGGCGGCCCCGGCGGCCCCTCGGGGCCGTTGCCCGGCGGCCCCGGCGGCCCCGGTGGCCCGGACGGTCCGAGCGGCCCGGGCGGTCCCTCGGGCCCGACGGGCCCGGCGATGCCGGCGTCGGGGCCGAGCGCCGCCAGCTCGCGCGCCACCCGCCTGACGTCGATGGTCGTCCCCTGCTGCTCGATCGTCACGAGCCGGCCCTCGGCGGCCTCGAGCGCGGCCGCCAGCTCGTCGACGCGCGGATCGGGCGAGGTGCCGCGGCACGCCCCGAGGCCCAGCGCGGCGGCGAGCCACGCGTGTCGCCAGCGCGCGCGAGGGACCATGGCGCATCGTACGTCCGCCCGGCGCCGGTCGCCACGCGCCGCCGAATTTTTGCCCCGCCGCCGCGCGCGCAGTAGGTGTGAGGAGCCATGATCGAGCTCGCCGGGGTCACGTTCGCGCACGACGGCGGCGCGCCGCTGTTCGAGGACGCCGCCCTCGCGGTGGCGGCCGGCGAGGTGGTGCTGATCGGCGCGCCCGCCGGCGCCGGCGCCTCGACCCTGGCCCGGCTCCTGACCGGGCACGTCCTGGCCGCGGGCCGCGTCGCCGTCCACGGCCGCGACCTGGCGCGGCTGCGCGCGTCGTCGCGGGAGGCCCTGCGCCGGCGCCTGGGCGTGGTGCCGCAGGAGCTGGCGCTGGTCGACGACGCCAGCGCCCTCGACAACGTCGCCCTCCCCCTCGAGATCGACGGGGTGCCGCGCCGCCGCCGCCGGACCCGCGCCGCCCTCGCCCTGGCCGCGGTCGACGTGCCGGCCGCGCCGGCGGTCGCCGCCCTGCCCATGGCCGCCCGCCAGCGCGTGGCCTGGGCCCGCGCGTTCGTCCGAAATCCGGACGTCCTGATCGCGGACCAGCCGACCAGCCACCAGGACGCCGACGGCGCCGAGCGCTTCGCCGCCGCGGTCGACGGGCTGGCCGCGGCCGGCGCCGCCTGCGTCGTGCTCGCCCGCGAGCCCCACCTGGTCGCCGCCGCCGCCCGCCACGGCTGGCGCGCGCTCACGATCCACGAGCGCCGGCTGGTCGACCTCGACGCCCTGGCGACCGAGGACGTCGACGCCGCCGGCCTGGTCATCGCCGAGATCTCGCGGCCCCACGGCCCGCCCGCGGTCGCCGCGCCCGCGGTCGCCGCCGCGGACGACAACGTGGTGCCGTTCCCGGTCGGCCGCGCGGCCTCGGGCGGGCACCGCCGGTGAGGGTCGCCGTGAGCGCCACGATCAGCGCCCTGGGGTCCAGCGTCACCCGCGGCCTGGCCGCGCTGGGCCGGCGCCCGGCGGCGTCGCTGTGGGCCACCCTGGCGGTGGCCGCCGCGCTGTGCGGGGTGGCCGCCATCGATCTCGCCGCCCGCCACGTCGACGCCTGGTCGCAGGCCCTGCGCGCCCAGGCCAGCATGGTGGTCTACCTCGACGAGAGCGCCACCGCCGACCACGCCGGCGCGGTGGCGGCGGCGCTGGCCGACGTCGACGGCGTCGACGCCGCGGTGGTGGTGTCGACCGCCGAGGCCGCCGATCGCCTGCGCGCGGCGCTGGGCGCCCACGACGCGCTGCTCGAGGGCGTCGATCCGGCGACCCTGCCGCTGTCGATCGAGGTGACGCTGGCGCCCGGCGTCGCCGACGTGATCGGCGCCAGCCCGCTCCTCGCCGAGCTGCGCGCCGCCGGCGCGGTCGAGGATCTCGAGGTGACCCGCGACTACACCGCGCCGCTGGGCGAGGCCCTGGCCCGCTTCGAGCGTCTGGCCTGGGCCCTGTTCGCGATCATCGGCCTCGCCGCCGCCCTGATCGTGGCCGCCGCCGTCCGCCTCCGCGTCGGCAGCGGCGCCGGCCGCGGCGAGCGCGCCGCCCTGGCCTGGCTCGGCGCCGGCGCCTGGTTCGTGCGCGGCCCGGCGCTGGTCGCCGGCGCGACCGTGGGCGTCCTGGGCGCGGCGCTGGCGCTGGCGCTGGCGGTCGCGCTGGTCGACCGGGTCCGCATCGACGTCGCGCCGGCGCTGGGCGG
>CAADGB010000118.1 GCA_900696455.1 uncultured delta proteobacterium | reverse complement strand
TCCGAATCCGAGCCCGAGTCCGAGGCCGAGCCCGAGCCCGAGTCCGAGCCCGAACCCGAGCCCGGGTGCCGCGGCTCAGACGTCGAGCTGCATGCCCTCGGCGGCGGCGATCAGCTCGATGTCCGCCCCGCCGTGGCCGTCGAGGTAGGCGCGGCAGGCGTCGCGCAGGGCGTCGACGTCGGCGTCGGCGTAGTCCTGATCGTAGTGGAACGTGACCAGGCGGCGCACGCCGGCGGCGATCGCGGCGGCGGCGGCCTGCTCGTAGGACGAGAAGCCGCGGTTGCGCCGGGTCGCCTGGTCGGCCGGGGTGTAGGTGGTGTCGTGGACCAGCACGTCGGCGCCGCGGTAGAGCGCCAGCACCTCGGCCGACGGACCGGCGTCGGGGTAGCCGGCGTCGGGCGCGTAGACGACGGCGCGGCCCGCCTCCTCGAGGCGGAAGGCCAGCGCGGTGGTCGAGCCGTGGGGGTTGGGCTGGGCGGTGACCCGCACGCCGGCGGCCTCGAACGGCTCGCCGGGGACCACCGCGCGCACGTCGAAGGTCGCGCCCAGGTTCCTGAGGGTGTAGAGCGGCGAGAAGTTCGGGTTCATCTGCCCCTCGAGGATGCCCTCGAGCATCGAGCTCGACTTGCCGTGGCCGCGCAGGACGAAGCGGTTGCCGGGGATGAAGACCGGCGCGAAGAAGCCCAGGCCCTGGATGTGATCCCAGTGGGCGTGGGACAGGAGGATCGTCGCCTCGCCCTCGCCCTGGCCGAACCCGGTGGCGAGCAGCGAGTTGCCGAGGTGCATGAGCCCGGTGCCCATGTCGAGGATGATCAGCGCGTCGGCGGCGGTCCGCACCGACACGCACGAGGTGTTGCCGCCGTAGCGGTTGGTCTCGGGCCCCGGCGCCGGGATCGAGCCGCGCACGCCCCAGAACTGGATCCTCACTGGTCGTCCCCCAGGGTCAGCTCCAGCCCCTCGTACGCGGCGACCACCTCGAACGGATCACCGTGCTGGCGGGCGCTCCACCGGGTCGCCATCAGGATCGCGTCCTGGGCCTCGTCGGTGCGCATCGGCGCGTGGTGGTACAGGCACAGGGTCTTGACCCCGGCCTCGCGGGCGATGACCAGCGCGTCCTCGGGCGTCGAGTGGCCCCAGTGCGGCCGCTGCCGGTACTCGTCGATCGTGAACTGGGTGTCGTAGACGAGCAGATCGGCGCCCCGGCACAGGGCGACCAGGTTGGCCCGCATCTGCGCCAGCTTGTCGGCCATGGCCTGTGGCAGCGGCTGCCCCGGCAGCGGCGGCCGGGCGATGAACTCGTGCTCGAGCAGGATGTCGGTGAAGGGCGCGGTGTCGGAGCAGTACACGACCGCGGCGCCGTCGCAGTCGAGGCGGTAGGCCATCGCCACCCACGGGTGGTTGAGTCGCGTGCACGACACCTGGGTCTGGTCGATCGTGAACCGCGCGCCCTCGACCAGCTCGTGGAACTGGACCTCGGCCTCGAGCGCCGACAGCGGCACCGGGAAGTACGGGTCCTCGGTCTGCGACGCGAACACCGCCTGCAGGTGGGTGTCCTGCTGCTGGCGGGCGTAGACGTGCATGGTGTTGCCGCGCCGGTACAGCGGCGAGAAGAAGGGCATGCCCTGGATGTGGTCCCAGTGGGTGTGACTGATGAGGACGTGGGCGGTGCCGTGGCCCTCGCCGAACCGCTCCTCCATCAGGTGCTTCCCGAGCCGGCGGATGCCGGTGCCGGCGTCGATGATGATCGGCCAGCCGCCGCGCGGACGGATCTCCACGCACGACGTGTTACCGCCGTACCGGTTGGTGGTCTTGCCGGGCACCGGAATGGAGCCGCGGACGCCCCAGAACTTGACCTTCATTCGGCGCGCGGTGGAAGCCCGCGCGAGCGCTACGATAACACGCCGTCAGGGGTGGGTGGCGACGCCCACCGCCAGCCGCCGGCCGGCCGGCCCGTCGAACAGCAGCGTCGCCCGCGGCCCGCTCACCAGGACCGCCGGCGCCCCGGCCGGGGCGGCCAGGACCGGCCGCGGCGCGCCCGACCGCCCCCAGGCCATCCCATCGAAAGAAGCGACATATCCGACGGCGGGGCGCGGCAGATCCCCCTCGAGCGGAAACTTCTCCAGGCCCGCGTACCACATGGCCCAGTGGCCGCGGCCGGTCGACTCGACCACCCAGGCCAGCCACGGCGAACCGACCGCGACCCGCTCGAACGAGTCCTCGACCCCGGTGGGGACGAGGGTCGGCGCCGCGTCGACCACCCACGCCACCCCGTCGCCCGAGCGCGCCAGCCAGATGCCGTCCTCGCCGGGGCGGGTGAAGGCAGCCAGCCACAGCGCGCCGTCGAAGGCGACGCCCGGGGCGCGGGCGCCCACCAGCACCGGGGCCGGATCCTTCTGCCAGGTGCGGCCGCCGTCGCTCGACACCGCGCGCCCGATCGAGACCGTGGTGAGGCCGCCCTCGTAGAACATGACCAGCCGCGCGCCGTCGTCGACCACCGCCGGCGCGGCGACGTGCCCCTCCTCCCAGACCTGGTCGGCGATCACCGCCGGGGCCAGGGGCTCGTCGGGGAGCTGGCGCGGATCGCGGATCGCGCCGCGCCAGATCTCGCTGTCGCCGACCGGCAGGTCCGGCGACTCGCGGGTGACGAAGTAGACGAAGCCGCCGCCGGCCCGCGCCACCAGCGCCGGCTCGGTGAAGTCGAGGGTGCGGTCGGTGGCCAGCCACGGCTCGTCGGCGGGCGTGGTCTCGTCGACGGGCAGCCGGCCGAACGGGCCGGCGCCGGAGGTGGGCAGGTCGTCGTGGCCGCCCGAGGTGTCGTCGGCGAAGCCGATGCCGCAGGCCGGCGCGAGGGCGAGGACCGCGACGGCGGCGGCGGCGCGGGCGTGGGAGGCGCGGGGACGTGCGGGCATCAGAACCTCCACCGCGACGACAGGGCGCCGCCGATCACCATGCCGCGCGCCCGGTAGTCGCCCACCGGGTCGGCGGCGAGCAGCTTGCGGTGGCTGCGCTCGGGCAGGAACGTCGTCACCAGCGAGACGTCGATCGCCACCGGGCGCAGGATCACGCCGCCGAGGCCGGGTAGCTCGACGCCGGCGCCGGTGGCCAGCGTGTGCTTGTCGCCGTCGATGTAGTTGGTGGCGCCCGACTGCTCGGGGGCCGGCGACGGCTCGTAGGTGTAGCCGCCGCGCACCCGCCACACCCGCCGCGGCGTGCGCCGCGCCACCCACTCGACGCCGAGGCGCGGCACGGCGATGTCGTGGAAGTGGGGCGCGGGCAGCGGGTCCTGGGGCGGGATGTTGACCAGGTCGTTGAAGTCGCCGATGTCGAGCTCGATGTCGATGTTGGCCGCCGGGTTCTCGAACACGCTCCAGCGGTGCCAGGCCAGGTCGAAGCCGAGGGCGAGGCGGGGCGTGAGCTGGGCGTGCAGGGCGGCGGTGACCTGCATGGGCTGGAACAGGTCCTGGGCGACGGTGCGCAGGTGGAGGAAGCCGTCCTCGACCAGCGGCGGCGCCCCCGGCGAGCCGATGTCGCCGCTCAGGCGGAAGGTCTGGTCGAGCACGAGCCGGAAGCCGCCGCGGTAGCTGGCCGCCAGGGTCAGCCACGGCGTCGCCTGCCAGGCCACGCCGGCCTGCGCGTAGCGGATCGTCTTGAGGTCGACGTCCATGTCGAGGACGAGCTGGCTCGACGCCGGATCGGGGAAGCCGACGATGCCCTCGAGCTGGACCACGCCCTTCATCCCGGACATGTACGCGATGCCGCCGCCGACCGAGACGCCGCCCGGCAGCTCGAAGGCGAGGTTGGCGGCGAGGAACAACCGCTGCGGCCGGTTGTCGTAGAGGGCCCAGCGCGGCTGCGGGCTGGGCAGGGTGCGGGTGCGGGTGAGCTGCTGGTCGGGGAGGAACAGGCCGGCGCCGATGGCGAGCCGCGCCCCGGCCAGGCGGCCGGGCACGGCCAGCCCGAGCGCCAGGCCGCGCGAGGTGTCGACGCCCTGGCTGTGGCCGTCGACCGAGAGCAGCGGCTGCGCGAGCTGGTAGCCGACGTCGATGCGGATGGCGTCGCCGCCGGCGAGCAGCGCGGGGTTGTAGTAGTTGGCGCCGGCGTCGTCGGTGCCGGCGGTGAGCGCGCCGCCCATCCCCTGGGCGCGGGCGCCGAAGCCGAACAGGTCGGCGGGGTTGGCGGCGGCGGGCGCGGCGGTGGCGGCGAGCGCGGCGAGCGCGGCGAGCGCGGCGGTGGCGGCGAGCGCGGCGGGCGCGGCGGTGGCGAGCCGGGCGCGGGTCACAGGTCCACCCCCACGGTGAGGCCACCGACGACGACGCGGCCGCCGGTGTCGAGGACGTCGAAGGGCACGTCCTCGCCGGGCAGGAAGCGACCGCTGTCCTTGGCGTGGCGACGGGGCACGAGCGCGTGGAGCTGGACCCAGGCGTCGAGGTGGAGCGGCACCAGCCGGCCGGGCCAGGCCAGGCCGAGGCCGGTGGCGACCAGGTGGCGGTGGTTGTCGAGCAGCGACTGGCGCCCGGTCTGCTCGCCCGCCGGCGACCACAGGAAGGCGTAGCCGGCGCGCGCGCTGACCGTGCCGCCCAGGGCGCGCCGCGTGTGCTCGACGGCGAGGCGCGGGATCGCGGTGTCGTGGAAGTCCGGCGCCTCCTGCGGCGGCGTGCCCACGGTCGGGTTGAGCGTGGGGTACGGGAAGGCGCTCCAGCGCGCCCACGCCAGGTGGCCGGTGACGGTGAGCCCGGGGCGCGCGCGCCACGCCGCCTCGACCGCGACCGTGAGCGGATCGTACTGGGCGGCGCCGGCGATCCGGATCTCGGGCAGGGTCACCGGCAGGACGTCGGCGAGGTCGTTGGTCACCCGGATGTCGTAGTCGGAGCGCGACGGCGCGCGGAAGACCGCGCCGAGATCGACGTCATCGCGCCAGCGCCAGCGCGCGCCGACCACCGGCGAGAACCGGGTCTGCAGGCGCTGCTCGCTCTGGGTGGTGAA
Source organism: uncultured delta proteobacterium (assembly GCA_900696455.1). GTDB lineage: Bacteria > Myxococcota_A > Polyangia > Haliangiales > Haliangiaceae > UBA2376. The sequence goes on along the minus strand of CAADGB010000118.1, from coordinate 20,194 downwards.
GCGGCCCGAGCCGTCGGTGGTGACGTCGATGCCGCCGCGCAGCACCGCCAGCGCCATGATGCCGGCGCCCACGCTCCACCGCTCGTCGAGCTTGACCCCGACCGCGAACTGCATCGCGATGACGTGGGAGCGGCTCTCGAGGAGCGTGAACACCGGCTCGCCCGGATAGGGGGCGCGGGCGCGGTTGATGGCGACGGTGGGGATGTGGAAGCCGAACCCGATCCCGACGCGGTCGCGGGCGGCGCCGCCCAGCGGCATGGGCACGGCGCCGCCGATGACCAGGCCGCCCGCCGACTCGGTGCCGGTGTCGGCGCCGTCCATGGACAGCGCGAAGTCGCCGTACATGCCGCCGACGGTCGCCCGCTTGCGGGAGGCCAGGCCGAGGCCGCCGGGGTTGAGGAAGACCGCGTCGTAGCCCTCGCTCGACGCCACGCCGGCGCCGGCCAGGCCCGGCGAGCGCCCGCCGAAGCCGAACAGCTCGAGCGGCGAGGCCGCAGCGGGCGCGGGCGCCGCCAGCGCCAGCGCGCAGGAGGCGAGGGTCGGGAGCGCGATGGGGTAGAGCCCCCGGACTCTCGGCATCCGGATGACGGTACATCAAGTCGGGGCCCACATCACCGGACGCGGGCCCCGGCCTCGTGGTCAGAACTGCTTGCGCGAGTCGACCAGGATCGTCACCGGTCCGTCGTTCACCAGCTCGACCTGCATGTCGGCCCGGAACACGCCGGTCGCGACCTGGGTCACGCCGGCGGTCCGCACCGCCGCCACCGCCCGCTCGTACAGGGCCTCGGCCGGCCCCGGCTCGAGGGCGTCGACGAACGCCGGCCGCCGCCCCTTGCGGGTGTCGCCGTAGAGCGTGAACTGCGACACCAGCAGCACGCCGCCGCCGAGCTCGAGCACGCTGCGGTTCATCTTGCCCTCGTCGTCGGGGAAGATCCGCAGGTTGACGACCTTGTCGACCACGTAAGCCAGATCGGCGTCGCCGTCGCCCTTGCCGGCGCCGAGCAGGACGACCAGCCCGCGCTCGATAGCCCCGACCACCTGACCCTCGACCGTGACCTGGGCCCGCCGGCAGCGCTGGACGACCGCTCGCATCTGGCCCGTCACTCTAGGGCGCGCGAACGTGCGCGGGCAACCCCGGCGGCTTGTCCCCGGTCCAACCGGCCGTTACAGTGCGCCCCGCCATGTCCCGCCCCCGTCGTCTCCCTCTCCGCGCGCCCGCCCTCGCCGCCCTGGGCCTGGGCCTGACGCTGGCGCTGGGCGCCGGCTGCGGCAGCGAGATCGGCGACGCCTGCTCGGTCACCCTCGACTGCGATCCCAGCCTCTCCACCGGCCGGGTCTGCGACCAGTCGTCGTCCGGCGGCTACTGCACGATCGCCGGCTGCGACCACGACTCGTGCCCCGACGGCTCGGTGTGCGTCCGCTTCTTCGTGGCCTCGTTCGAGAACCGGCCGTGCGATCCGGCCACCGAGGACCTGCCGACCGGCACCGGCACCGACGCCTGCGCGCTCGACGAGGTCTGCGCGCTGACCGGGCAGTGCGTGCCGGCCAACTCCGAGGTCCGCTACTGCATGAAGTCCTGTGACTCGGGCGGAGATTGCCGCGACCGCTACGAGTGCCGCGACGCCGAGCTGATGCGGGCCCACGGCGGCGAGCCGGTGCCCGCCCCCGGCGAGCGCCTGGGTTCCGATCTCCCCCGGTTCTGCGCCGAAGCGCCGACGAGCCCGTGATCGTTTCGCGCTAGGCTCGGCGGGTGCCGATCGGGGCGTTCCTCCTCCGCCGCCTGGGGCTCGGGCTGGTCTCGATCCTGGGCGTGTCGGTGCTGGTCTTCCTGTTCCTGCACCTCATCCCCGGCGATCCGGTCGATCACCTCGCCGGCGGCGAGGCCACCGCCGAGCAGCGCACCAAGCTCGCCGAGTGCATGGCCCTCGACCGCCCCATGCCCGAGCAGTTCGTCCGCTTCCTGGGCAGCATCGTCGACGGCACCCTCGGCCACCAGTGCCCCGACCCCCGGGGCAAGCCGACGGTGATGGCGCGCATCGCCGAGGTCTACCCCCACACCGTCTACCTGGCGCTGTCGGGGATGGCGGTGGCGGTGGTGCTGGCGCTGCCGCTCGGCATCCTGGCCGCGATCCGGCGCGGCACCTGGGTCGACGCCCTGGCGTCGGTGACCTCGCTGTCGGGCATCGCCATCCCGATGATGCTGCTCGGCCCCCTGCTGCTCCTGTGGTTCTTCGTCGAGCTGGGGTGGCTGCCCGGCCCGACCGAGCTGGGACCGAGCGCGATGATCCTGCCGGCGATCGCGGTCGGCACCCACCTGATGGCGATGCTGGCGCGCATGACCCGCAGCTCGATGGTCGAGGTCCTGGGCGAGGACTTCCTGCGCACCGCTCGCGCCAAGGGCCTGCCCGAGGGCACCGTCATCTTCAAGCACGCCCTGCGCAACGCGCTCCTGCCGGTCATCACCATCGCCGGCCTGCAGTTCGGCTCGATGCTGTCGGGCGCGATCATCACCGAGAAGGCGTTCGCCCGCCCCGGCATCGGCCTCCTGCTCCTCGACTCGATCGCCGAGCGCAACTACCCGGTGGTGCAGGGCTGCGTGCTGGTGATCGCCGTGTCGTACGTCCTGGTCAACATCCTGGTCGACCTCGCCTACGGCCTGGCCGACCCGAGGATCCGGCGGGCATGACGCCGCGGCTGTCGATGTCGGCCTGGGTCGGCGCCGCGATGCTCGCGGTGTTCGTCTTCCTCGGCCTGTTCGGGCCGCTGCTGGCGCCGTACCCGGTCGGCGTCGCCGCCGTCGATCAGGCGCCGCAGTTCCTGGCGCCGTCGTGGTCGCACTGGCTCGGCACCGACGAGAACGGGGTCGACGCCCTGTCGCAGCTCCTCCACGGCGCGCGCTCGGCGCTGGTGCTGTCGGCGATCGTGGTGACGACCTGCGCGATCCTCGGCGTCACGATCGGCGTCATGGCCGGCTACTTCCGCGGCGTCGTCGACGAGCTGGTCATGCGCGTGGTCGACATCCTGATGGCCTTCCCCGGCATCCTGCTCAACATCGCGATCGTCGCCACCGTCGCCCGCCCCGGCCTGGGGCTGGTGGTGGCCGCGCTCATCGCCAACGGCTGGGTCGGCTACGCCCGCGTCGCCCGCGGCCAGGTGCTGTCCCTGCGCGAGCGCGACTACGTCCAGGCCGCGCGCGCCACCGGCGCCTCCGACGCCCGCATCATGAGCCGCCACGTCGTGCCCAACCTGATGGCGCCGATCATGGTGCAGATGACGTTCGCCTTCGGCGGCGTCATCCTGGTCGAGGCCTCGCTGTCGTTCCTCGGCCTCAGCCCCCAGACCGATCACACCTGGGGCGCCATGCTCGATCAGGGCCGCAACCTCATGTTCAAGCCCGGCTACGGCCACTACATCGTCGCCCCCGGCCTGGCCATCGCCTGGGTGGTGCTGGCCGCCAACCTGCTCGGCGACGGCCTGCGCGACCGCCTCGATCCGCGGCAGCGGGGCAAGGGCTGATGGCGCTGCGCTTCCGCCTGTGCCGGCGCGACGAGCTGCCCGAGGGCGCGCTGGTCGAGCGCGTGGTCGAGGGCGTGACCTGGCCGGTGCTCGCCGGCGTGCTCGACGGCGAGGTCATCGCCACCGCCGGCGTGTGCCCGCACGAGGACGTCCGCCTGGGCGGCGGCGAGCTCGACGGCGCCTGCCTGACCTGCCCCGGACACGGCTACACCTTCGAGCTACGCACCGGCGCCTGCACCCACGATCCCGACCTGGTGCTGCGCCGGTACCGGGTCGCCGTGGTCGACGACGAGGTGTGGATCGAGCTGGCGTGATCGCGTGTGCTACGCTGGTCCGGCGATGACCTTCCCGGCGCCGCTCCACCGCTATCCGTACTCCGAGTACGTGTCGCTCGAGGAACACAGCCCGGTGCGCCACGAGTTCATCGCTGGCGAGATCTACGCCATGGCCGGCGGCACCCCGGAGCACGCGGCGCTGGCGGCGGCCATCCTTCGCCTGATCGGCAACCAGCTCCCGGCGGGCTGCCGCGCGTACACCTCGGACCTGCGCGTCCGTGTCGCCGCCGCCGACGTCACGACCTACCCCGACGGCGCGGTGGTCTGCGGCAAGGTCGCGCGCGCCGCGGACGACCCGCTGGCCGCGACCAACCCCGTGCTCCTGATCGAGGTCACCAGCCCGTCGACCGAGGGCTACGATCGCGGCCCCAAGCTCGAGACCTACCGCCGCATCGTCGGGCTGGCCGCCGTCGTCATCGTCTCTCACCGCGAGCCACGGGTCGCCGTCCACCACCGCGACGCCGACGGTACCTGGCGCGTGACCGAGCGTGGCCCCGGCGAGGTGATGGAGCTGCCCGCGGTCGGCGCGCGGATCCCGGTCGACGATCTCTACCGCGACCACGAGCTCGACGGCGCGACCTGATCAGCGGGCGCGGCGGGCGCCGGCGAGGGCGGCGGTGCCCAGGCGCAGGATGCGGAGGTCGCCGATGGGCGTGCCGCGGCCGGTGTTGACGACGAAGCCGAGGGCGAGCTGGTGATCGGGGTCGGCCCACGCCCCCGAGCCGCCCCAGCCGAAGTGGCCGAACGCCCGCGGCGGCACGCCGCGCAGCGTGCCGACCCGGTGGTAGCCGAGCCGCCATCGCATGCGGAAGATCGTGACCTGATCGTAGCCGTGGCTCTGGATCTCGGTGGCGCGAGCCACCGTGGCCGGCGACAGCAGGCGGACGCCGTCGAGGGTGCCGCCGGCCGCCAGCGTCGCGTAGAGGCGGGCCAGCGAGCGCGCGGGGAAGAGGCCGTTGGCGGCCGGGATGCACGCCGCCAGGACCTCGTCCGACGAGAAGTCGAAGGACGAGATGCCCCGCGGCGCGAGCGCGGCGGCGGCGCGCTCGAAGTCGACCGGGTGCCCGATCAGGCGCAGCGCCCGCTCGACCGCGCCGAAGACGCGCTGGCGGCGGCGGCGCGCGGCGGCGAAGGTGGCCTCACCCTGGCCGGTGCGCGGCCGCCGCGCCGGCGAGCCGATGAGCCGGGCGGCGCGGGCCAGCTCGCCCGGCGGCGCGCCGATGTACAGGCCGTCGAGGCCGAGGGGCGCGGCGAGCTCGGCGGCCAGGAAGTCGGGCACCGGCCGCCCCGACACCCGGCGCACCAGCTCGCCGACGAGGTAGCCCCAGGTCAGCGCCTGGTAGGCGGTGGCGCCGGCCGGCACCGGGGCCGGCGCGGCGGCGGCCAGGGCCTCGACCATGTGCTCCCAGTCGAGCATGCGGCGAGCGTCGTCGATGAGGTCGCGGATGTTGAACAGCCCGGCGCGGTGGGCGAGCACGTCGCGCACGGTGATGCCGGCCTTGCCGGCGCGCGCGAACTCCGGCCAGTAGCGGGCGACCGGCGCGTCGTAGTCGAGCTGGCCGCGATCGGCCAGCACGTGCAGCGCGGTCGCGATCACGCCCTTGGTCGTCGAGTACGACACCGCCATCGTGTCGCGCTGCCACGGCGTCCCGGCCTCGTCGCGCACGCCGCCCCACACGTCGACCACCGGCCGGCCGCGGTGGTAGACGGTGACGGCGCCACCGCCGCCGCGGGCGAGCTGGGCCTCGAGCTGACGCGCCACCGGCTCGAAGCCGGGCGAGACCTCGCCGTGGATCACCGGCCCAGCTTGCCACGACCGCGAGCGAACGCGAGTCACCCGGGCGCCGGCGCCGCGGCGGGTGGCGCCTGGTCCGACGCCTCGCACACGATCTCGGCCTTGCGCACCTGGCGCTGTCCCGACGCGATCACGAGCTCGACCCGCTCGCCGAAGCAGCCCGACGCCCGGGTGTGGACCTGCACCGGGCCCGGCGGCAGGTCGGCGAGCAGGTAGGCGCCGCTCGCCCCGCTCACGGTGCGCGCCACCTCGACCTCGCCGACCAGCGCACGCACGCGAGCGCCGGCGATGGCGGCGCCGCGCTGATCGACGACCGTCCCCGACGCGCTGCCCGCCGCCGCCGCGGCGGTCGAGGCGTCGCCGGCGAGCTCGGCGGTGGCGGTGGCCCGCGCCACCGCCACGCCCCGCCCCGGGACGATCACCACGACCGCGTAGCTCCCCGCCGGCAGCCCGGTGAGCTTCCAGAACCCGGCGGTGCCGACGAAGCGCCGCGGCGGCGCGGCCAGCGGGCGCGGCACCCGATCGCGCACGACCGGCCGCCCCGGACCGACGTCGCCGAGCCAGGTCGCCAGCACGACGACGTCCGCGGCCCGCGCGCCGTCGACGGTGGCGGTGCCGACCAGGGTCGCCGGCCCGGCCGGCAGCGGCTCGGGCGTCGGCTCGGCGAGGGGCGCCGTGCTCACGCGCAGCGGCAGGCTGGGCGGCGGGGCCTCGCCGACCTCCCACTCCAGGCCGTCGACGAGGTCGCCGCCGCCAGCGTCGAGCGTCCACCGCCCGGGCGCCAGCGCCAGCCGGCCCAGCCCGGTGTCGTCGAGCTCGACCGCCGCCTGGCTCCCGCCGGGGCCGCGCGCCCGCACCGTCCCCCGCCACGGCGCGCCGGTGACGGCGTCGACCGCGGCCAGCGCCACGCCGGCCCCGGGCAGCGCCGCGGGATCGGGCACGCGCCGCGGGGGCGGTGGCGCCCCGGCGGCGCCGCGCATCGCCACCGGCCCGATCACCCTGGGCGCGCTCGGCGGCGGCTCGCGGACCCCGAGGTAGATGCCGTAGCCGACGAGGCCCGCCGCCGCGGCCGCCGCGAGCAACCTGCGCGAGATCACGCCCGCATCATACGCGAGCCGGCGCGCTTGCTTGCGGCGACAGACGCGCCATGCTGCCCCGATGCCGCGCCCCGGCGCCCCGCAGGTCCTCGCCGCCGCGGTCGCCCTCGCCGCGCTGGGGACGAGCTGCGGCGGGCGCACGCCGCCGCCCGCCGGCGAGCCGGGGCGGCCCGGCGCGGCGTCCGCCTCGCCGGCCAAGGCCCCCGCGCCGGTCGCGCCGGAGGCGCTCGGCGACGAGGTGCGCCCGCGCGCCTACCGCCTGACCCTCGAGCTCGACCCCGACGCGCCCGGCTACCGCGGCGAGATCGAGATCGACGTCGAGCTCGCGGCGCCGACGCGCGTGATCTGGCTGCACGCCGCCGCCCCGGTCGCGGTGCGGTCCGCGAGCGCCACCGCGGGCGGCGACCGTCAGCCGGCCGCCGTCACGGCCCCCACCGCCGAGGGCGTGATCGGCCTCGAGCTCGGGCGCGCCCTGCCCGCGGGCCCCGCGACCCTCCACCTCCGGTTCGCCGGCCGCTACCGCGACACCGACGCCGTGTTCGTGCAGGAGAGCCGCGGCCGTCGCTACGTCTACACCGACTTCGAGCCGATCGACGCCCGCCGCGCCTTCCCCTGCTTCGACGAGCCGCGGTGGAAGGCGCCGTGGCAGGTGACCGTGCGCGCCCCCGACGGCGCCGCGGTCCACGGCAACACCACGGTCGCCGCCCGCACCCGCCAGGGCGACGGCTGGACGGCGACGCGGTTCGCGCCGACGCCGCCCTTGCCCACGTACCTGATCGCGGTCGCGGTCGGCCCGTTCGAGGAGGTCGAGGTCCCGGGCTCCCCGGTGCCAGCGCGCATCCTCGTGCCCGCCGGCCAGCGCGCCGCCGCCGCCGCCGCCGAGCTGTTCGGTCCGCTGACGCGCGCCGCGGTCGAGGTCATGGGGCGCCCGCTGCCGTTCGCCAAGCTCGACGTGGCGGTGGTGCCGGTGTTCGGCGGGGCGATGGAGAACCCCGGGCTGTTCACGATCGCCGCCGACTTCGCGCTGTCGCCGGCCGGGCCCGACGAGCGTCGCACCCTGGCCCGCATCCTGGCCCACGAGCTCGCGCACCTCTGGTTCGGCGATCTGGTGACGCTCGCCGACTGGCGCGAGGTCTGGCTGAACGAGGGCGCGGCGTCGTGGCTGGCCGACGAGGTGGTGGCCCGCGCGTTCCCGGCGATGGCGGTCGAGCTCCACACCCAGCTCGATCGCGCCGACGCCATGGTCGAGGACAGCCTGCCCGGCATCCATCCGCTGCGGCCCGAGCACATCCATCACCCTCGCCAGCTCTTCGACACGATCGGCTACAAGAAGGGCGCCGCGGTGTGGCACGGGCTCGAGGGCTGGCTCGGGCCCGAGCGCTTCCGCGCCGGCCTCGCGGTCTACCTCGACCGCCACGCCTGGGGCACGGTCACGACCGACGACCTCGCCGCCGCCCTGGCCACGGTCGCCCCCGAGCTGCCGGTGGCCGCGGTGGTCCTCGCCGCCGCCCGCGGCGTCGGCGTGCCGGTGATCGACGTCGAGGTGCGGTGCCGCGCCGACGGCGCGCTGGCCCGGCTCCGCCACGACGGACCGCGCCGGCCGCAGCCGGTGTGTCTGCGCTGGGGTGGCGACGGCGCGGGCGACGCCGGGCGGGGCTGCGCGGTGGTCGACGGCGTCGCCACGCTCGATCTCGGCCCACGCTGCCCGGGCTGGGTCCACCCCGGCGACGGCGATGGCTACTACCGGTGGCGGTTGCCGCCGGCGTGGTGGCCGGCGCTCGGCCGCGCGCCGCTGTCCGCGGTCCAGACCGGCGACGCGCTCGAGATGGTGGAGGCCGCGCTGGCCGCCGGCGCCATCGGCGCCGCCGAGGCCCGGCCGCTGCTGGTGGCCGCGGTGCGCTCGGGCGAGCCGACGCTGGTCGAGCCGGCGCTCGAGCTCGTCCGCCTGGCGCTGCGGGTGAGCGGCCCCGCCGACGCCCGCGCCCTCGCCGCCGAGCTGCAGCAGGCCAGCCGCCACCTCCTGGCGACCATCGGCCCGACCCCGCGCCGCGACGATCCGCCCGGCCGCGGCCGGGCGCGGGCCGCGGTGCTGCGCGCCGCCGGCGAGCTCGCCGCCGATCGCGCGATCGTGGGCTGGGCCCGCCGCCAGGTGCGAGCGTGGCGCGGTGGCGCGGCCCTGCCCGACCAGCTCGCGGAGGCCGCGCTGGTGGTGACCGCGACCCACGCCGGCCGCCGCGATCGCGACGCGCTCGTCGCCGCCGCCCACCGCGCCGGCGCCCAGCGCGACGCCGTGGCGGTGGCGCTCGGCCGCGCCCTGGCCGCGCTGCCCGGCGACGTCGGCCTCGAGCTGCTGCGCCAGCGCGGACGGGCGCCGCTCGATCGGCGGCTCGAGCTGGGCCTCGTCGCCGAGCTGGTGGCCGACCCGCGGCGCGCCGACGCCGCGCTGGCGGCGCTCGGCCCCGCCGCCGCCGTCTATCCGGCGCTCCTCCGCGACGCCCCGTGGTGCGCGGCCGCGCCCGTGGCCGGCCCCGCCGCCGCCCGGACCGAGGCCCTCGTCACCCTGCGCGCCGAGCGCTGCCGCGCCGTGGTCGCGGCGCTGGCGCCGCGCGCCGGCCGTCAGCGGTAGTCGGGCTCGACGATCTTCACCTGATCGAGGCCGGCCTCCTCGAACGCCCGCACCAGGGTCGCGCGGTCGGCCAGGCACACCACGATCTCGTTCCGGGGGTCGAGCTCCTTGGCGATCAGCATCTTGACCTGGGCCGGCGACACCGCGCCGATCTGCTTGACGAGCTGATCGTAGTAGTTGACGGGCAGGCCGAACATCTCGATCGTCCCCAGCCGCGCCACCATCTCGCTCGACACCGTCGACACGCCGAGCAGGTTCTCGATCAGCGCGCGGCGGGCGCGCACGAAGTCGACGTCGAAGTTGACGCCCTGGCGCAGGGACTCGACGCCGTCGCGCATGGCCTTGAGCGACTCGCCGGCGCGCGGCGCGTCGACGTCGCCGCCGATCTGGTAGGCGGTGGGGCCGACCCGGGGCTGGCGCCCGGCGTAGACGCCGTAGGTCGAGCCCAGCTTGAAGCGGATCTCGCCCATGCGCAGGTTGAGCATCTCGGCCATCACCCGCCGCGCCGCCTCCTGACCGTCGATGCCGGCCGGCGCCGGGTACGCCATCGCGATGCTCATCTGCGGTCCCTCGTCGCCGACCACGCCGATGAACTCGGGCGCGGTCCGCTCGCGCTGCTGCGGGCCGATGGGCTCGTCGACCCGGCTCCGCCCCCAGCCGCCGAACACGTCGCGCACCAGCTTCTCGACCTGCTCGACCGGGCGGTCGAACTTGCCGGCGATGATGAGGGTGGCGTTGCCGGCGGTGTAGTGGGTGCGGCGGAAGTCCTCGAGGCGATCGCGGCCGATCGCCATCACCGACTCCGGAGTCAGCAGGGCGTTCCGGGTGTAGGGGTGCTCGGGGCCGTAGACCGCGGTGACGAGCTGGCGCTGGAACTCCCAGCGCTGCTGCCGGTCCTTGCGGGCGAAGCTCTCCTTGAAGTTCTTCTGCCAGCCCTCGATGCCCCGCTGGCTGTACTCGCCGGCGGCGACGATGCGCTCGAGCGCGGCCACGATCTCGGGCAGGTAGATGTCGAGGCCGCCCGAGACGAAGAAGGTGTGGTCGCTGGTGGTGCCGCCGTTGGCGCCGATGCCGGCGCGGGCGAAGCGCTCGGCGTCCATGGGCAGGCGGCGGAACGAGGCCGCGATGTCGGCCAGGCCGGGCACGCCGCCGGAGTGGACGTCGCCGACGTCGAAGATGAGCCGCGCCGACACCAGCGGGAACGGGGTCTCGAGGGGCAGCAGCACCACCTTCATCCCGTTGCCCATCTCGAAGCGACGCGCCGACTCGAAGACCTTGAAGTCGCCGGCGACCTTGAGCGGGCGCTTGGCCTCGCGCGGATCGACGTCGGGGATCTCCTTCTTGTCGTGCGACTTGGTCTGGAAGGTGAGCTTGGTCCGGCGGTCCCCGCGGATGCCGGTCTTGCTGGCCTTGAACAGGATGACCTTGGCCCGATCCCAGTCGAGCGCCTTCTTGACCTGGGCCGCGGCGTACGCGCCGTCGAAGGCGACGTTGCGCTCCATCTCCTTGAGCAGGTAGACCTCCGCCGAGTCGAACTCCGTCTCGCGGTCGAACTGCACCAGCTCGCCTAGCGTGTTGGTCCGCGCGGTCAGGGTCTCGAGGCCACGAAGGAAGCTCGCCTTGCTGCGCGCCTTCTCCTCCTCGAGCTGCTCCCAGGTGCCGGCGTCGAGGCCGCGGTGCGCCTGGCGCGCCGCCTTCTTGATGAACTCGAGGGCCTCGCCCGCCTTGTCGTGACCCTTGAGCTCGATGATCATGCCGAACACGGGCGCCTCCGCGCCGCCGAGCACGGTGGCGTCGACGCTGTAGGCGAAGTCGTAGTCGTCGGCCTGGATCGCGGTGCGGAAGAAGGTCGAGCCCAGGCCGAAGTTGACGGCGCGGCCCTCCGGGGTGTTGCGCGCCGGCAGCGGCCAGGCCACCACCAGGTACGGGCGCTCGATGTCGAGCTCGTGCTCGGCGCGGCCGGCGCTCACCGCGGTCACCGGCGCGACCTCGACCCGCGGCCCGCCTTTGACCGCCTCGAGCGGCCCGAACCACTTCTTGATCGCGGCCGCCGCCGCGTTGGGGTCGACGCCGCCGGCCACGATCACCGTGGCCCGGTCGGGCGTGTAGTACTTCTGCATGAAGTCGCAGGCGTCCTTGAGCGTGATGCTCGACAGGTTGGTGTCGTCGCCGCCGATCATGCGCGAGTAGGCGTGACCGCGGGGGTAGACCTCGGCCAGGACCAGATCGGGGATGCGGCCCTCGGCGGTGCCGCCGCGCTGCCGGATCTCGTTGCGCACCACCTCGCGCTCGCGCTGGAACTCCTCCTCGGAGATGGTCTGGCAGCGGAAGTAGAGGCGCATGGCCTCGATCTTGAGCAGGGCGTCGAGCTGCTCGGCGCGCCCCGCCAGCATGTAGTGGGTGGTGTCCCAGTTGGTGTAGGCGTTGAAGAAGGTCGTGAGCTGATCGATCGACTTCATCAGCGGCGCGGTGTCGGGACCGTCGGGCCGCTGCTGGAACATCAGGTGCTCGACCAGGTGGGCGAGGCCGGCCTTGCCGGGCGGATCCTCGCGCGACCCGACCTCGTAGCGGACGTCGACCTCGACCTGGGTCGTGGTGGCGTCGGGCATGATCACGAAGCGCAGGCCGTTGGGCAGCCGGGCGCGCAGCTCGGTGTAGGTGAACGCGGTGCGCGGCGGCGGCGACGGGCAGGCGACCAGGAACGCGAGCGCGGCCAGGCCGAGGCCGTGGAACAGGCGGGGAGCGACCTTCATGGCGCGGATCTTCTGCGACCTGGCCGCGAATGCAAGGCCACCGTCCCTCACCGTGCTCCGGGCGGGTGAGGCGCCGGCGCCTCGCCGGCGGTCGCCCGTGTCGCGACCCGGAGGGGCCGGACCGGCCGTCCCCGGCCGGTCGGCGGCGTGCCCCGGGCCCGCCTCGGGTACTGTGAAGGGGTGCGAGCCATCCACGTGCGCTGTCCCAACTGCGGGGCCAGTCTCGACGTCGACGACCACGCCACGTCGGTGACCTGCCAGTACTGCGGGACCTCGTCGCGGGTCCAGCCGCGCAGCCGCATCTTCCAGGTGCCGCGGCCGCTGCCGCCCGACACCGGACCGCCCCGGCCGGTGGCCCGGCAGCAGGTCAACCGCTCGCTGGTCCTCCTGCCCCTGGTCATGACCGTGGGCATCGGCGGCCTGGTCGCGTTCACGACCATGCGGGCGATCAAGCAGGTCCCGATCCCGGGCCTGGGGGGCATCGGCGGCGCCCGCGGGGCCGACACCTGGAGCACCGCCGTGCCGCTGGTGGTCGACGTCGACGGCGACGGCCACGACGATCTGGTCGGCCTCACCCGCAACGTGCTCGACGGCGACCGCGCCCAGCTCGCGGCGTTCCGCGGCAGCGACGGGCGCGCCCTGTGGACCGGGGCGCGCATCGGCACCTACTCCGACACCATCCAGGCCGTGGTCTTCGCCGCCGGCGGCGTGGTCGTGATGGGGACGCCGTCCGGCGAGCTCAAGGCCTTCGACCGGGCCACCGGCGCGCCGCGGTGGACGGTGCCGCTCGGCGAGCGCGTCGAGCAGGTGTGCGACGACGGCGAGGCCGGCGCGATCCAGCTCGGCACCGCCGACGAGCGATGGCACCGGGTGAACGTCGCCGACGGCAGCCGCGTCGAGCGCAAGCCGCCGGTGGTGCTCGATCGCCACGGCCGCGACAAGCGGCTGCAGCCGCTGGCCTGGGTCAACGCCGAGCTGCCGCCGGGAGTGTGCCTGCCGCTGCCGACCAGCGCTACCGAGGTGCCGGGCCTGGCCAGCGCCGATCACTGGTCGCGCCTGCCCGAGGTCGACGGGATCAACCTGCGGCGCCTGGCCCGGCGCGGCGCCGGCCCCGTGGTCGCGGTCGGGCAGAAGCGGCCGGGGACGGCGGTGCCGACCATCGCGGTCCTCGACGGCAAGGCGGTGCGCTGGAAGGCGGTCATCCCCGAGGTCGACCCCCTCAACGCGCGCTTCGACGACAAGCACCTCACCGTCGGCGACGACGCGGCCTTCGCCGTCTACGAGGGCAAGGACGGGCCGCGGCTCACCGGGTTCGCGCTGGCCGACGGCCGCCGGCTGTGGGACCGGGCGCTGGCGAAGCGGAGCTCGCTGGTCGTCACCGGCGTGGTCATGGTCGACGGCAAGGTCGTGGTCTCGGCGTGGGGCAACCTGCAGGCGTTCGACGCCGCCAGCGGCGCGCCGGCCTACATGGTCGGCGCGCCGTGACGCGGCGCCCGCGGCGCCCGCCGCGCGCGCCCGCGCGCCCGCGCGCTGATCAGGCGTGATCGGGCGCGATCAGGGCCAGGCGTCGCGCATGAGCGCCGGCGCCACGCCGGGGGCGAGCTGGTCGCGGCGCAGCCCGCGCGGGACCAGGTTCTCCACCAGCCGCGCGCACCCGGGACAGAGGTCGATGGGCTCGCCCGGCGCGAAGAACGGATCGTCGCCGCTGGTGGTGGTGGCGATGCCGCCGTCGCCGATCGCGTCCAGCGCGGCGCGCAGGGCCTCACCGTCGAGGGCGCCGGCGGGCAGGCCGGCGCGCTCCTCGAACGCGGCCAGGTACGCCGACAGCGCGCCCGGCAGCGCGCAGCGACCGGCGGTGATCGGGCTCGCCGGCAGCCGGTCGTGGGCGACGACCTCCACCCAGGCGTGGTAGTAGGCGCGGAAGTCGGGGTGGAGGGGGACGACGCCGTCGGCGGTGCCACGGGCGTCGAGCCACACCTGGCCGGCGGCCGGGCCGCGCACGACCAGGAAGGCGACGAGCCCGCAGCCGAGATGGCCGAGGCCGACCACGCCGCGGTAGAGCGCGCGCCCGGCCAGCTCCGCCGGGCCGGTGCCGCCGACCCTCGCCGTCAGCGGGAAGCTGCCGGCGGCGACCGCGCGCTGCGCCTCGCGATCGAACGGGAACATCCCGTGGTAGGGCCCGGCGCCGCCGTCGCCGACCCGGGCGACGAACGCGCGGTACGGCGCGGGCAGGCGCAGCGCGAGCGCGTCCTCGAGCGCCGCCACCCGGGCCTCGCCCAGCGCCGGCCCCAGCCGGTAGTCGTGGCGGCGCGCGCCGAAGCGGCGGCGCGCGGGATCGTGCCTGGCGAGGTGGACGAGCCAGGCGTGGAGGGTGGCGGCGTACGCGTCGAGGTCGGCGGGCGGGGCGGCGCCCGGTGCAGCGGGTGGTGCGGCGGGTGGTGCGGCGACCGGCGCGTCGGGCGGCGCGCTCACGTCAGCACCGTGACCGTGATCCGCCGCCGGTGCGGCGCGGTCCGGTGCTCCCACAGGTAGACACCCTGCCAGGTGCCGAGGTCGAGGCGACCACGCGCCACCGGCAGCAGCAGCGCGCTCTGGGTCAGGATCGTGCGCAGGTGCGCGGGCATGTCGTCGTCACCCTCGGCGTCGTGCTCGAACGCCGGATCGCCGTCGGGGACCAGGCGGGCGAAGTAGGTCTCGAGGTCGCGCCGCACCGAGGGATCGGCGTTCTCGCACAGGACGAGCGACGCGCTGGTGTGATGACAGAAGACGTGGGCGACGCCGTCGAGCGCCGGCGCGCCGTCGAGGGCAGCGGCGACCCGCGCCGTGATGTCGCAGGTGCCGCGGCCGCGGGTGTCGACCGTGAAGGTGGTGCGGTGCGCCATGAGGTCGCGTTCGGGACCCGCGCAGTCTCGCACGAGCCGTGGGGGGACAGGGAGCTCGTGACATCGCGGTGGCGGTGCGGTATCTGTTGGGCGCTCGTGAAACGTCTCGTCGACGAGCTGACCGACGCCGTCAAGGCTCAGCTCGCGCTCGCGTACGGCATCAAGGACCTGCTGGGCTTCGGACTCCGGAGCCGGCTGCGCGAGGGCTACACCGCCGCCGACTTCCGCGCCGACGCCATGGCCGGCCTGGTGGTCGGCATCGTCGCCCTGCCGCTGTCGATGGCGCTCGCCACCGCCATCGACGCGCCGCCACAGTACGGCCTCTACACCGCGATCGTCGCCGGCATCATCGTCGCGCTCCTCGGCGGCACGCGCTTCCAGGTCACGGGCCCGACCGCGGCCTTCGTCGTGATCCTCCTGCCCATCGTCCACGAGCACGGCCTCGGCGGCCTGCTGGTGGCCGGCTTCATGGCCGGCGTGATCCTGGTGCTGATGGGGGTGGCGCGGTTCGGGCGCTTCATGAGCTTCATCCCCCACCCGGTGACGACCGGCTTCACCGCCGGCATCGGCCTGGTGATCGCGCTGCTGCAGCTCAAGGACGCGCTCGGGGTGACGCCGGCGGGGCGGCCGGAGGGCGTGGTCGCGTACCTGGAGGCGCTGTGGCACGCGCGCGAGGCCGTCAACGGCTGGGACGTGGGGGTGTGCGCGGTGACCCTGGCGATGCTGGTGCTCATCCCGCGGGTGGTGAAGAAGATCCCGGCGCCGCTCCTGGCCCTGACCGCGGCCGCGGTGCTGGCGGTGCTGCTCGATCACCTGGTCACCGGCTTCGAGGTCGCCACGATCGGGTCGAAGTTCCAGGTCGAGATCGACGGCGAGACGATCCGCGGCATCCCGCCGCTGCCGCCGTTGCCGGTGTGGCCGTGGGAGATGGGCGGCGCCGAGGGCCGGGACTTCGTCCTCGACTTCGCGCTCATCCGCGCGCTGATGCCGGCGGCGTTCGCGATCGCCATGCTGGGCGCGATCGAGTCGCTGATGTCGGCGGTGATCGCCGACGGCATGGCCGGCACCAAGCACGACCCCAACAGCGAGCTGATCGCGCTCGGCGTCGCCAACATGATCTGCCCGTTCTTCGGCGGCATCGCCGCCACCGGCGCCCTCGCCCGCACCGCCACCAACATCCGCGCCGGCGCCCGCTCGCCGCTGTCGGTGGTGGTCCACTCGCTGTTCATCCTGACCTCGACCATCGCCCTGGCCCCGCTGGTGGCCTACCTGCCGATGGCGGCGCTGGCGGCCCTGCTCCTGATCGTCGCCAAGAACATGAGCGAGGCCCGCCACTTCGTGCGCCTGGTCCGGATCGCGCCGCGCAGCGACGTGATCGTGCTGCTGACCTGCTTCGGGCTGACCGTGCTGTTCGACATGGTGGTCGCGGTGTCGGTGGGCGTGATGCTGGCCGCGCTCCTGTTCATGCGCCGGATGGCGGTGCTCACCAAGGTCACCCTCGACACCGAGCTGACCACGAAGCACGACCTGCCGCCCGGGGTCCGGCTCTACGAGATCGCGGGGCCGATGTTCTTCGGCGCCGCCAACGTCGCGCTGGGCACGCTCGAGACCATCGGCGCCGAGGCCAGGGTCGTCATCATCGACATGCGGCACGTGCCGGTGGTCGACGCCACCGGGCTGGTCGCGCTCGAGAGCATCGTCGCGCGCTTCCGCACCTCGCAGCGCAAGACCATCCTGAGCGGGCTCCAGCCCGGCGTCGCCGACGCCTTCGACCGCGCCGGCATCAAGCGCGTGCCCGGCCGGGTCGCGTTCGCGCCGGACGTCGAGACGGCGATCAGCATGGCCCTCGTGCACGAGGCGCGCGGGGGTGGTGGCGGCGGCGGGCTGGCGACGCCGCCGGCGGGGACGCCGACGGTCCGCGCGCACTGAGCCGGGACGTCCCGGGATCGGACTCGGACCCGGGCTCGGATCCATGCCCCGCTCCCCCCCGGCCCGGGTCAGCGCACGGGCGGCTCGGCCTCGACGACGGCGGCGCCGGCGCGATCGTGGAGCACGAGGATCGCGAAGCGCTCGACCTGGTCGAGCTCGGAGGTCGAGAGCGTGGCGTGGTCGAAGCGGCCGCGGAGATCGGTGTAGCCGTCCTTGTAGAACTGGACGCCGCCGCCGCGCATGCGGGCGTAGACCTTGACGTAGGTCGCCGACAGCGCGGTGCCGGTGGAGGCCTCGCGCACCTGGAGCTGGCCGTAGGGGGCCATGACCGCGACCGCGAGGTCGTTCGCCAGGTGGGTGACCGAGGCCCGGAGGGGGCCGCTGGTGGCGTCGATCACCAGGTTGGCGCGGGCCAGCTCGTCCGGGATCCGGACTCGATTCGGGCCGGGGACGAGCTCGACGTCGTGGGCGGCGCCGGGGGCGATGAAGGCGAAGCGGTCGGTGGCCGCGGCCAGGAACGGCGAGCGCGAGAACAGGAGCTCGATGTCCATGCGGTAGTAGCGGACGCGAGCCCGGGTCAGGTGGACGTGGGTGAGCACGACCTGGCCGTCCTCGACGGCCACGGCCAGCGTCGGCTGCCGCGCCGCGAGCTGGTCCATCGCGCGGTCGCGGTGCTCGGCGGCGCCGAGGTCGGTGGTGGTGGCGGGCGCGCCGGCGACCTCGTCGAGCATCGCCAGGAGCGCCGCGAAGCGGTGGCGCCAGCGATCGACCGGGTGGTCGGCGTGGGGCGCGGCCAGGGCGCGGGCGGTGGCCAGCTCGCCCTGGGCGGCCGCGGCGTAGGCGGCGAGGTAGGCGTGCTGGAGGGCGGCGGCGCCGGCGGGCGCGGTGACGCGGGCCAGGGCCCGCACCGCGTCGTCGGGGCGATCCATCGTGAACAGGTAGTGGGCGGCGGCCAGCCAGTCGTCGTCGGCCGGCGCCCGCGCCGACGCGACCCGCTCGAGGAAGCCCCGCCACTGCGCGCTCAGGCCGTCGTTGAGCACGGTGCGGCGCTCGCCCAGGCGATGGGCGCGGGCGTTGACCAGCGGCGCGTACTCGAGGTGCTGGTAGAGCCCGCGCGTCACCGGCTCGAGCGGCGCCAGCCCCTGGTCGAGCTCCGGCCCGGCCTCGGCCAGGAAGTCGTCCTGGTGGGCCAGCCACTCGGCGGCCCGGGCCCGGTCGCCGTGGACCAGGGCGTAGGCCCACAGCGTCTCGTCGTGGACGTGGCGCGCGGCGAGCGCGGCGGTCACGCGCGCGAAGGCCTCGCGGTCGCGCATGCGCCACGCCACCCGCGCCAGGTCGACGCGGCCCAGGTTCTGGGTCGAGAGGAAGGCGACGACCTCGTCGAGCGTGCCGCGCTGCGAGACGTGGGACCACGACGTGGTGTCGACCGTGGTGGGCTCGCGCACCACCGTCAGCTCGCGCCCGGGCGCCGCCGCCACCAGCTCGTCGGCGCGGGTGATCTGGGCGCCGTAGTGCGCGAACGTGCCGGGCGCGGGGAAGTAGAACGCGTACTCGAGCGAGCAGGTCGCGTACGGCGACAGCTCGACGCGGTGAGTGCGGGTCGGGATGGCGCCGGCCACCGGCAGGGCGCCGGCCGGGATCTGGAGCAGCACCGCCAGCCGCTGCAGGCGGCTGGTCGGGTTGGTGACGACGACCTGCCCCTGGTAGACGACGCCGACCAGGAGCTCGCCGGTGACGTACTTCTCGCGCTGCTCGCCGCCGTCCCACTCCCAGCGATCGTCGGCGCGGAAGTAGCTCTGGCCGACCAGCACCTGCTCGAGCGGCGGCCCGGCGATCTCGCCGAGCGCCGCGATCGCGGCCAGGGCGTGCGAGCCGGCGGTGAGCGCGGCGCCGGCGCCCCGCGCCACCAGCGCGTGCTCGGCGGCCTGGAACGGCAGGTCGAGCACGGCCAGGGCGGCGACCTGGGCCGCGAAGCCGTCGCCGAGGCCACCCAGGTGCGGGGACAGGAACGGGCCGTCGCCGTGGCCGGCGAGGTCGCGCCACAGCCGCGCCACCGGGACGTGATCGGCGTCGGCGTCCTCGATCCGCGCGTGCCACCAGTTGTGCTCGGCCCACTCCTGGGTGCGGTCGGCGCCGCGGAAGAGCGGCGCCGCCTCCTGGCGGACCGCCAGGTCGGCGCGCAGGCGCTCGGCGTCGAAGTCGCCGGGGGCGGCGCCCGACCGGGTGGACTCGCGCTCGGCCATGCCGCCGCGTGGGGCGGCGCCCGGAGCCGCCGGCGGGGGCGGCGGTCGCATCGCCCGCTTGGCCCGCCGCACCGGCGCGTCCTCCTCGGCCTGCTCCTCGTCGGCGTCGGCGAGCAGCTCCTCCGGCGCGGCGCCGCCGAAGCCGGCGCTCATCTCCACCATCGCCTTGGCGGCGTAGCCGGCGATCTCCGCCGCCGGGGCGGCCGCGGCCAGATCGGGGCCGTCGCCCGACAGCGTGGCGCCGGCGAGGAAGGCGTCGACCAGCCGGTCGTCGCCCTCGGGATCGGGCGCGATCAGCTCGACGGCGTCGGCCAGCGAGCGGGCGATGGCGGCGCGGGCCGCCGGCAGGCGGCGCGCCAGGAGCGCGCGCTCGAGCGCGTTGAGGCGGGCGAAGCGCCACGACGCCAGGTAGGGGGTGAGCTCGTCGTCGAGCAGCCAGTGGTCGACGAAGGTCTTGTGCAGCTTGCTGGCCAGGTACGGGCGCAGCGCGTGGTCGAAGAGCTCGCGGTCCTTGAAGTAGACGAACAGCGCCAGCTCGTGGCAAGCGTGCCGCGAGTAGAGGGTCAGCTTCTCGGCCGGCGACAGGGTGTGCCACCGCGGCAGGAAGTCCCAGGCGGCGAGCTCGTCGTCGCCCGACAGCGCGCACAGCGCGCGGTACAGCTTGTCGACGGTGTCGACCAGCTCGACCCGGGTGGTGGCCCGGTCGTCGACGGTCAGCGTGGCGCCGGCGGGCAGCGCCTGCAGGCGGCGATCCTCCCGCAGGTGGCGACCGGCCGGCAGCGCCGCCGGCAGCCGCAGGTCGCGGACGGCCAGCGCCCGCGCCGGCAGCGGCACCACGCGCACCGCCGCCGCGTCGGGATCGACCAGGACCACCGTGACCACCGTGGCCTCGCCGAGCGCGGCGCGCGCCACGCGCACGCGCCCGTCCCCGTCGGGCCGCAAGTTGGCCAGCACCGCGGGCGCCGCGGCCAGGAAGTCGTGGGCGGCGAAGGCGTCGTCGCTCGCCGCGCCGGCGGGG
>CAADGB010000117.1 GCA_900696455.1 uncultured delta proteobacterium | reverse complement strand
GGTTCGGATCCGGGGTCGGGTTCGGATCCGGGGTCGGGTTCGGATCCGGGGTCGGGTTCGGATCCGGGGTCGGGTTCGGATCCGGGGTCGGGTTCGGATCCGGGGTCGGGTTCGGATCCGGGGTCGGCTTCGGACTCGGGCTCGGGTTCGGGTTCGGATTCGGGCTCGGGCTCGGACTCGGGTTCGGATTCGGACCCGGCTTCGGACTCGGGCTCGGGTTCGGATTCGGACTCGGCTTCGGACTCGGGCTCGGGTTCGGATTCGGACCCGGGCCCGACCGCGGTTGGAGAATGCGGGACACGGACGGCGAGCTCGATCTCTCCGGTCGGCCTGAGCCGCCCGAGCGCGAGCGAGGGCGTGTCGAAGGCCGACCTGCCGTGGCCCCGCGCGAGCGATGTCGGGCGCTCCGGCGGGTCCGGATCCGGATCCCGCTACCCGCGTCCGGTCCGCGCCACGATCGCCGCGGCCGCGCTGGCGTGCTCGTCGCGCCGCGCGGGCTCGAGCGCCGCCAGCTCGCGCAGCGCGAGCACCTCCTCGTACGGCAAGGCGGCGGCGCGGGCCCGGACCAGGCCGGCGTGGGCCAGGCGGCGGGCGAGGCCGGCGCGCCCGGCCCGGCGCTGCCCCCACGCCTCGAGCGCGAAGGCGCCGGCGCGGCCGACCGGGAACATCGCGGCGTAGCGCCACAGGTGACCGACCGCGGCCCGCGCCCTCGCCCGCGCCCGCGCATCGTCCCCCGCCTGGTCCCACAGCCACAGCGCGGCCTCGGCGGCGGCGGCGTAGCCGTGGCCGAGCGAGTAGACGCTGGGGGTCGTGCCGTCGACCAGGGCCAGCCACGCGTCGACCGCGTCCGCAGCCGCCGGCGTGTCCCCCCCGTCCCCGCCGGCGCGGCGGACCTCGGTCAGCGCGCGCAGCCCGCCGAGCAGGACCAGCGACGCGCGATCGCCGGCGGCCTCGGCCAGGCCGCGGGCGTGGCCGAGGAGGATCGCGGCGTCGTCGAGGTGGCCGAGCGCCATCAGCTCGCGCGCCGAGGTGTACGCGCCCCACGCCTCGTGCATGCCGTTGTTGCGGGCCCGCGCCGCGTCGTGGAGCTCCTGGCAGTGGGCGAGGGCCTCGCCGTGACGACCCAGGCTGTGGAGCACGTGCGCCGCCACCGACAGGCTGACCTCGAGCTCGTGGGTGTGCTCGATGCGGCGCATGAGCGCGACCGCGTCCGCGGCCAGCCGCAGCGCCAGCCCGGTCTGGCCGAGCCCGAACCAGTAGATGGCCTGGCCGTACATCGTCACGCCCAGCGCGGCGTCGTCGCCGGTCGCCCGCGCCCGCGCCCCGGCCACGGCGAAGTAGTGGTCGGCGATCTTGCCCAGCCGGAACAGGCCGGCGAGGTAGCCGAGCTGATGGTAGCTGTCGGCGACCCGCGCCCCGGCGTCGGCGCGATCGGCGAGGTCGACCGCGCGCAGCGTCGAGCCGACCATGCGCAGGTGCTCGCCGCGGTGATAGTAGTGGTACGAGATGCGGGCGGCGGCCAGGGCGGCCTCGGCGGCGTCGCGATCGTCGGCGGGCGGGCGGCGGCCGAGCAGGTTGCGGGCGACCTGCCCGGCGACGCGGCGACCGGCGTCGCGCAGCCACCCGGCGGAGGTCGCCGGCACCGGGCGATCGAGCTCGTCGAGCGCCGCCGCGAAGTGCTGGCCGCAGCCCTCGATGTCGCCGAGGCCCCACGCCGCCTCGCCCAGCCAGCGCCGCCAGCGGCCGCGGCGCGCCCGATCGGCGGGGGCGGCGCCGCGCGCGGCGAGGGCGAGGGCGCGGCCGAGGAAGTCGACCGTGTCCTGGTAGCCGCCGATCTCCAGCGCGCGCTGGCCGGCCTTCTCCAGGAACTCGACCGCGCGCGCCGGCTCGTCGGCCAGCGAGTAGTGGTGGGCGAGCACCGGGTAGAGATCGTGGCTGGGCTGGCTCGCCACGCGCTGCTCCAGCGCGCGCGCGGCGTCGCGGTGGGCGCGGCGGCGATCGTCCTCGCCCAGGCCGTCGTAGGCGACCTCGCGGATCTTGTCGTGGCCGAAGCGCAGCTTGCCGCCGGCCGCCTCCTCGAAGATGTGGCGCCGGACCAGGTCGCGCAGGGTGTCGTCGACCTCGGCCGCCGGCCTGCCGGTGAGCTCGGCCAGGAGCTCGCCGTCGAACTCGCGGCCGACCACCGCGGCCAGCGCGGCCAGCGTGCGCCCGCCCGGACCGAGCCGATCGAGGCGGTGGCGCAGGAGCTCGTCGAGCGACGCCGGCAGCGCCTCGCGGCCGCGGTCGCCGGCCAGGGTCCAGGGCGCGCCCGGGCGCCGGGCGAGGATGCCGTCCTCGACCGCGGCCCGCAGGTACTCGCCGGCGTGGAACGGCACGCCGGCGCTGGGCTCGACCAGCGAGGTCACCAGCGCCGCCGGCAGGTCGGGCAGCGCCAGCATGTCGGCGACCATGGCGTGGATCGCCGCGGCGTCGAGGCGCGGCAGGTCGATGACCTCGGTGGTGGGCTGCGCCGCCAGCTCGTCGACCAGCTCGCCCGCCACCTCGCTGCGCTGCGTGCACAGGACCAGCACCGGCGTGGCGGCGAACAGCGTCCGCCGCAGCGACAGGAGGAAGCGCAGCGTCAGCTCGTCGGCCCACTGCACGTCGTCGACGAGCAGGATCACCGGCCCGCTCGCCGCCAGCGCCTGCAGGGTCTCGCGCAGGTGCTGGAACAGGCGGGCGCGGGTGCCGTCGACCGACAGCGCGACCGGCGGCCGCGCGCGGGCGATCCCGGGCAGGCGGGCCAGCGCCGGCTCGTAGGTCGCGAGCACGCGGCCGCGCTCGCCGAGCAGGCGGGCGGTCTCGGCCGGCCCCTGATCCAGGCAGCGATCGGCGACCGCCTGCAGGAAGGGCCGCAGCGGCGCCAGCGGCGCCGCCCGCGACTGCGCCCGCTCGTCGCCCACCACCGGCGGACACTCGGCGACGATCACGCGCACGCCCTCGGCCGAGGCCCGGGTCGCCAGCTCGACGGCGAGGCGGGTCTTGCCCACGCCGCTCTCGCCGCGGACCAGCGCCACGCCGCCGTGGCCCTCGCGCAGCCGGGCCAGGATCGGGAGGAAGCGCTCGACCTCGACGCCGCGGCCGAACAGCCGCGGCCGGTAGACGTACGGGGGCGCCTCGTCCGCCGGCGGCGGCGCGCCGAGCGCGCGACGGACCAGCGCCGCCACGTCGCCGGCGTAGCCGATGCGGGCGCGCGGCTCCTTGGCCAGGAGCCCCAGCACCAGGCTGTTGAGCCACAGCGGCACCGACGGCTCCCGCACCGACGGCGGCAGCGGCGCCTCGTACAGGTGCATCGACAGGATGCCGCTGGCGCTGGCGCCGAGGAACGGCGGCCGGCCGGTCAAGGCCTCGTACAGGATGCAGCCCAGCGAGTAGAGGTCGGCGCGGGCGTCGACCAGCTCGCCGCGGATCTGCTCGGGCGCCATGTAGTGGGTGGTGCCGACGACCGTGCCGCTGACCGCGAGCGCCTCGCGCCCGCCGCGCCGGAACGACGCCGCCAGCCCGAAGTCGACCAGCACCGGCGTGGCGTCGGGGCGGACGATGATGTTGTCGGGGGTGAGATCGCGGTGGACGACGCCGGCGGCGTGGACGTGGGCCAGCGGCTCGCAGATCGCGACCACCAGCTCGAGCAGCGCGCGCAGCGCCTCCGGCACCGCCAGGCTCGACGGCGCCTGGGCCGCCAGCAGGAACGGCTCGGGCTCGGTGTCGTGCGGCCGGCGGCGGGCGGCGCCCCCCGCGCCGTGCGCGCCGCTCGCCCCGCTCGCCCCGAGGGCGACGTCCGAGCCCGACACCGTGACGTCGAAGCCGCCGGCGCCGCCGACGGTGGTGGCGTCGTGCGCGAACGCGCCCGCGGACGCCGGCGACCGCCCGCCGCCCTCGCCGCCCGACGCCCGGCCGCCGCGCTCGCCACCCGACGCCGACGCCGGCGCCGACGCCGGCGCCGACGCGCCTGCCGGCGGGGCGAGCGCGGCGGCGACCGAGCTGACGCGGGCGTCCATCGTCGAGTGGTCACCCGAGGTCGAGCGCCACATCCGCGCGAAGCGCTGGCGCAGCGACTCGCCCTCGATCAGCTCCATCGCGTACCACGGCCGGCCGTCGCGCACGCCCTCGGCCAGCACCGCGACCACGCCCGGGTGCCGGATCGCCGACAGCGCCAGGATCTCGCGCCGGATCGCCGCCAGCGCGCCCTCGCCCGCCCACAGCACGGTCTTGATCGCGACCCCGGCCCCGGTCACCGGATCGCGGGCCCGGTAGACCACGCCCATCCCGCCGCGGCCGAGCGGCCCGAGGATCTCGTAGCCGCCGATCTCGCGCGGCGGGGCGGCGATCGCGCGTCGCTGCGCCGGGCCCGGCTCCATGGCGCGGCGATGCTACCCCGGAACCGCCGGCCGCGCGCGGTGGAAGCGGGCGCCGAGGCCCCGCAGCCGCCGGCGCATCACGGCGATCGCCGCGGCGTTCTCGTCGACGAGCACGCAGTGGCGCCCGGCCCGCGCCGCGGCCTCGCCGAACGTGCCGCTGCCGGCGAAGAAGTCGAGCAGCCGATCGCCGGGGCGCGAGTGCACGCGCACGATGCGCTCGAGCACGCCCAGCGGCTTCTGCGTCGGGTAGCCGGTCTTCTCCTTGCCGGTGGGGCTGACGATCGTGTGCCACCAGGTGTCGGTGGGGGTCTTGCCGCGCGCCGCCTTCTCGGCGCCGACCAGCCCCGGCGCCATGTACGGGATGCGATCGACCGCGTCGACGTCGAAGCAGTACCGCCGGGGATCCCGGGCGTACCAGAGGATGTTGTCGTGCTTGGGCGACCAGCGGGTGCGGCTGCGCGCGCCGTAGTCGTAGGCCCAGATGAGCTCGTTGATGAAGCTGGCGCGCCCGAAGATGCCGTCGAGCGCCACCTTGGCGTGGTGGACCTCGCGGTAGTCGAGGTGGAGGAAGAAGCTGCCGGTCGGCGCCAGCAGGCGGTACGCCTCCTCCAGCCGCGGCCGGAGGAACGCCTGGTAGTCGTCGAAGCGATCGTCGAACCGGCGCTCGCCGAGCACGGTCGTCCGGTGGCGCAGCCCCTGGAACCCGATCCGGTCGCCGGCCGGATCGCGGCGGGTCCGGGTCCGCCGCTTGACCTGCACCGTGCCGGTGTTGAACGGCGGATCGATGTAGATGAGGTCGAACGACGCGTCGGCGAACCCGGCCAGCACCGCCAGGTTGTCGCCGTGGTGCACGTCGAGCCGCACCGCAGCGGCCCCGGGCCCGGGCCCGCCCCCGGCCGCCGACCTCACGGCGCGCGCCACAGCTCCTTGCCGAGGCCGATCTGGAAGTCGAAGTCGGCCCAGAAGCCGAAGCCGGTCTCGATCGGGCCGGCCGCCAGACCGAGATCGCGGGCCAGGGGGTGGCTGGCGCACGGCCGGATCGTGAGCACGTGCTCGTCGAGGAAGCCGCCGCCGCGCCAGGCGGTGAGATCGGCGGCGGCCTCGACGATGGCCTGGTAGGCGCAGCGGTCGGGCTCGGCCACGTCGCGGAACTGGCGGAGGAAGAGCATCGGCACCAGCCCGTCCTTGATCGACGCGTACAGGTTCTTGACGAGCTGCCAGGTCGGCATCGGCAGCCCGGCCCGCCCGAAGAAGTGGCGGGCCAGGCGCTTGCTCGACTCGAGCACCAGCTCGCCGAAGCTCTGGGCGCTGGTCTCGAGCGCGCCCAGCACGCCGCCGTCGGCGCGCTCCAGCCGGTACAGCTCCTCGACCCGGGCCTCGGTCTGGGGCGTGAAGCTGTCGATCACCAGGGTCTCGACCCGGTAGCGGTCGGGGTCGCCGGGCCCGTCGGGCATGTCGCAGCGGGCGAAGGCCTTGGCGAAGCCGTAGGTCTCGCGGCCGACGAACACCGCCGCCGCGTTGTCGATGAACAGGTAGGGCTGGTACCAGCCGCGCTGCTCGATCTCGAAGTCGTCGGGGTCGTCGTCGTCGAAGCGGCCGCGCGCCACCGGGATCCAGAAGCCGAGATCGCGCTCGCGCGACCAGCCCTTCTCGCGATCGTCGGGATCGCACGACTGGCCGTGGCGGATGTCGGCGGCCACCACCATCACCGCCGGCACGATGGGTCGCACCACCACCTTGCCGCCGCTGGGATCGCGGAAGGCCTGGTCGCACAGCCGCACCAGCGCCCCCAGCTCGGCATCGAGCAGCCAGGCGTACATCGTGGTGCGGTTGCAGGCGATGGGCTGGCGCAGCACCTGCTCGCCGCCGCGCTCGACGAAGCGCGGCTTCACCGCGTCCCCCACGGCCCCGAGCGCGGGCGGAGGTCGCCGGGGATCTCCCGGGGGAAGCCGCACAGGTGCTGGGCCGCCGCCATCCCCGACATGACCGCGGCCTCGACGCAGCCGGCGTTGATGCCGGTGAAGGTGTGATCGCCGGTGTGCAGGAGGGTGGCGACCCCGGTCTCCTCGGGGCGCAGCCGGTACTTGGTGGTGCCGGGCTCGGACAGGACGTAGCGCTCCGACGGGTTGAGGGTGCCGCGCACGAACTGGGCCTCGAAGCGGTCGGCGCCGTCGCGATCGAGCGGGTCGACCAGGAACCACCAGTTGAGCGCGCGCGGATCGTTGGCGTCGGCGGCGGTCGGCCACAGCGCGCCGGCGTGGGTCGCCAGCCACGCCAGCGCGTTGGCCCGCACCCGGGCGTGCTGGCGCGCGGTGTAGCCGTGGTCGGAGCGCGGCGGCAGCTTCTCGTCGTCGAGCAGCCGGCTGACCAGGTAGGCCAGGTTGCCGGGCTGGCGGCCGGCCGGCCACGCCTCGCGCTCGATCAGGTGCGAGAGGTCGGCCCAGGTGTCCATCCACAGGGCGTAGCCGCCGACGATGGGCGGCGCCCCCGACCAGCCCAGGCCCGCCAGCGTGGGCTTGAACCAGAGCTGCATGCACTGGGTCTGGGTGGTCACCACCTGCTCGGCCATGAGCTTGAACGGCAGGTGGGCGTCCATGACCTCGCTGGCCAGGTACGGGAAGGTCGCGATCGCCGTGCCCAGCACGACCACGTCGAAGTCCTTGCCGTCCTCGAGCACCAGCGGCGGCCCGCGATCGACCCAGTCGGTCCACCAGTCCTCGAGGTCGCAGCCGCTGGCCTCGAGCCGGTCGCCGTCGACGAGCTGGTCGTGGAGCGGCGCCGACGGCCAGCACGGCAGGCCCTTGACGTCGACCAGCGGCCGGTAGCGCTTGCCGCCGGCGACCTCGACCTGGCGGCCGATGTGGACCTTCGCCACCCGGTCCCCGGCGGGAGCCAGCTCGAGGCGATCGACGCGGTGGAAGAAGTGGAAGCGCACGCCGCGGCGGCGCAGCACCTCGTAGAGCGGCGCGAAGATCGTGTCGCCCATCCCCGCCTGCATCTCCCAGAAGATGCGGCCCTTGTAGCCGAGCAGGAGCCGCAGGATGCCGTGCATCGCGGTGCCCGCGCCCAGCTCGGTCTTCTCGCCGAAAGCCAGGGCGTAGGCGGCCTCGATCGGCGCCGAGCGCGCGGTCATCTCGGTGGCGCCGTACTTCATGATCCAGGCCCGGAACGGCTGGTCGTCGATGCGGAACCAGTACGGGTCCTCGCCGACGAGGTCGTCGTGGATCATGCCGTTGATCGCGGCGGTCGACAGATCGATGAGGATGAACAGCCGGCGCAGCTCGTCGTCGGTCTCGAGCCGCGGCTCGACCTTGCGCCACACCCAGTCGCGGACCCGCCGCACCAGCTCGCCGACCGCCGAGTGCCGGGTGTCGGAGTCGTCGGCGTCGCCGACGCCGGCGGCCAGCTTGATCGCGGCGTGGATGAGCTGGTTGTCGAGCTCGGTCAGGCTGGCGGCACGGCCGATGCCGTCGACCACTCGCTGCAGCACGCCGGAGAAGATGCCGCGCACGACCTCGGTCACCCGCCACTCGCCGGACACGCCGGGGTGGGCGCGCCGGGTCTCGTCGACCTCCTCGACCAGCTTGTCGACGACGCCGGCCTCGGGCGCCGCCCACAGCCCGAGCTGCTTCATCCAGTCGGCGATCCAGCTCAGCATGGTCTGGACGTAGCCCCACCCGGTCAGCGGCCGGGTCTCGTCACCGGGCGTGCCGGGGCGGCGCGCGAAGTCGACCGGCCACGGCCGCCACTCGCCCTTGATGTGCTCCATGAACACGACCCGGTCGTGCGGCTTCCACGCGTCGCGCCAGGTGGCGAGCGGCTCGCCCGGCGACCGCGCCAGCTCGGCGTAGAGCGCCTGCATCGTCTTGAAGGCGTTGTCGTAGAAGCCGAGGAAGATGTGCAGCCCGTGCTCCTCGATGCGCTGGAACATCTCGCGGTTGCGCCCGCTGGCGCCCTTGCCGCCGAGCCGCCACCCCATCTGGTAGACGTCGATCTCCCAGTCGTCCTTCCAGCCCGGGTAGCTCGACAGGTAGAAGGCCGTGGTCATCGCCGACACACCGCCGCCCAGGATCGCGACTCGCTGCTTCCCCATCGCCGGCATCGTGCGCCGGCCGCGGCGGCCGCGGCAACCGGTCCGCGACAGTTCGTCGGCGCGACCGAGGCGAGATCGCGCCCCGGGCCCCGGCCACCGCCGAGGTGGCGTAGAGTCGCGCCGTGGGGACCCGGCGCACGAGCACGACGAAGCCGGCGACGAAGCCGGCGACGAAGCCGGCGACGAAGCCGGCGACGAAGCCG
>CAADGB010000116.1 GCA_900696455.1 uncultured delta proteobacterium | reverse complement strand
CGGCGCGGGCGCGGGCGCGGGCGGTGCGGGCGCCGGCGGCGGCGCCGGCGCCGGGGTGGCCGCGGGATCGCGACGCGGCTGCCGCGGCCGGTTGTCACAGGCGGCGACGAGGACGAGCGCGAGCGCGGCGAGGGACGTCGTGGTGCGCAGCATGGGCGGCGCTCCTTATACCGGATCCCCTGCCGGTCGGGGCTGGCCTCGGATCGCCTCGGCCGCGCCGCGGCTCAGAGCGTGTCAAGGAATCACACGCGCAGGTCGATCGGTCGGTCCCGGCGAGGACGCCGGTGCCGACCTGAGTCAGAGGAGCTCGGCCCGCTTCGCTCGCCTCAGAGCCTGTCATCGAATCGTGCCAGGCTCTCCCTCGATCGATCGACCTCGCCCGCAGACGGGCTCGTCCGATCTCGACCGGACCAGAGCCGCCTCGCTGCGCTCGGCTCAGGCCTTCACCCGGACCAGGCGGTAGTGCTTCGCGCCCTTGCGCAGGAGCAGGTACGACTCGGTGCCGAGGTCGGCGACGCCGGCCGCGCGCTCGACGCCGGCCACCCGCTCGTCGCCCAGCGAGACCCCGCCCTGGCCGATCAGGCGCCGAGCCTCGCCCTTGGAGCTGGCCAGGCCGCTGCGGACCAGCAGGTCGACCACCGGCACGCCGGCCTCGAGCTCGGCGCGGGTGACCTCGGTCGAGCCGATCTCGCCGGCCAGCGGATCGAGGTCGGCGTCGCGCAGGTCGCCGAGGCCGCCGCCGAACATGAGGCGGGTGGCGACCTCGGCCCGG
Organism: uncultured delta proteobacterium; assembly: GCA_900696455.1. Lineage (GTDB taxonomy): Bacteria > Myxococcota_A > Polyangia > Haliangiales > Haliangiaceae > UBA2376. The sequence continues at coordinate 26,929 of CAADGB010000116.1, read as the reverse complement.
CGCAGCCCGTCGTCGCCGTGGACCCAGCGGGTGAGATCGCGGGCCAGCTCGCGCTGGGCGTGGCGCTTGCTGCGATCGGCGTCGTGGGCGGCCACGACCTCGTCGAGCTCGGCCAGCGGGCGGAACGAGAACTTCCGGAGCAGCGACGGCGCGATCGCGTCGTCGACGTTGAGCAGGTACTGGAAGAAGGCGTAGGGGGTGGTCCGCGCCGGATCGAGCCACACCCGCTCGCCGGTCGAGGTCTTGCCCATCTTCTCGCCGCTGGCGTCGAGCAGCAGCGGCGCGGTGGCGCCGAAGAGCTGGGGCAGGCCGAGCTTGCGGCCGAGCTCGATGCCGGCGGTGATGTTGCCCCACTGGTCGGAGCCGCCGACCTGCAGGCGGCAGCCGTGGTCGCGGGCCAGGACCACGAAGTCCCAGGCCTGCAGCAGCATGTACGAGAACTCGGTGTAGCTGATGCCGCTGTCGCGATCCTCGAGCCGCGACCGCACCGACTCCTTGGCCAGCATGTAGTTGACGGTGACGTGCTTGCCGACGTCGCGCAGGAAGTCGAGGAAGCCGACGCCGGCGAACCAGTCGGCGTTGTTGGTGAGGGTGGCCGCCGCCGGGCCGGGATCGAAGTCGAGGAAGCGCGCGAGCTGGGCGCGGATGCCGGCGACGTTCGCGGCCAGGGTGTCGCGATCGAGCAGGTTGCGCTCGGCGCTCTTGCCCGACGGGTCGCCGATCATGCCGGTGGCGCCGCCGACCACCGCGATCGGTGGGTGGCCGGCGAGCTGCAGCCGGCGCTGGATGACGATGGGGACGAGGTGGCCGAGGTGGAGGCTGGTGGCGGTGGGGTCGTGACCGGCGTAGTGGCGCACCGGCCCGGCGGCCAGCGCGGCGCCCAGCTCGTCGCGGTTGGAGACGTCGGCGATGAGCCCCCGCGCCTCGAGCTCGGGGAGGATGTTGCGCGGACCCGCGATCATGGCGGGCGCAGGCTACCTCAATCGAGGCGGATGGTCTCGCCGGCCAGACGCTGGATCGCGTCGAGCAGGGCCTCGATCTCGAAGTCGCGGACGTCGAAGCCGGCGCCGGGGTCGAAGGCGCTGGCGGTGACGGTCAGGGCGCCGGTGGGCAGCGGCGCGAGGTCGACCGGCAGCGCGACCGTGGTGGTGTCGTCGAGGACGACCACGGTCATCGCGCGGATCCCGTCGCCGCCGCCGGCCGGCGCGGTCTCGATCTCGACGACGTGGGCGAAGGCGCCGGCGGTGGGCGTGAACGACACCGAGCTGCGATCGGAGGCGAGGCCGGCCGGCGCCGCCAGCCACTCGCCGGCGGCGAGGCTCGACGGGCTGGTGATGCCGCGGCGGAGGACGATGCTCTGGCCGGCGGTGCCGTCGTCGACGGGCTCGGCGGCGAAGGCGAGGAGCTCGTAGCCGGTGGCGCCGGCCACCGCGCTCAGGCTGGGGACGACCACGCTGTTCCGGGTCGGCGTCACCTGGCTGATGCGGAGGACGCCGAGGTCGCCGAGCTCGACGCCGACCACGCCGGCGCGCTCGGTGAAGGCGGCCGGCGGCGCGCCGAAGTCGACCGACGCGGTCGTGGTGCTGCCGGCGGGCAGCGGGTCGAGCACCAGCCCGGTCTGGTCGACGCCGTCGACGACGGTGACCGGGTGCCGGAGCGCGAAGCCGGTGATCGTGACCGTGTCGTCGCTCTCGTCCGGCGTGCCCTTGCTGTCGTAGTCGGCGAGGGCGGCGGCGACGCCGATCGTCCCGGCGCGGGCGTTGAGCTGCCACGCGCACGGCTGGACGGGGCCGGGGCCGCGGATGCACACGTTGGCGTTGGGCGCCGGCGGCGGCAGGTCGTTGCCCTGATCGTCGCCGAGCTCCTGGCTCTGGGTGTAGGTGACGAACGCCACCGTGGCGTGGCCCGTGGCCGGCGCCGGCAGGCTGTCCCAGCCGGCGATCGTCCCGGCCAGCGTGGCCTGGGGGACGTCGGGCGACGTGGCGGTGGCGGCCGTCATCGGGATCGTGACGTTGGCGCCGTCGACGCCGACCCACACCGACGCGGCGTAGCCGGTGGCGCGGGCCACGATCGTCTGCTTGCCGACCAGCTCGCCGGTGGCCACGAACAGGCCGGCGGCGTCGGTGGTGCCCTCGACGGCGCCGACCCGGACCGTGGCCCCGGCCAGGGGCGCGTCGGAGTCCTCGTCGATGACGAAGACGTTGACCTCGCCGTCGATGCCGGGGTCGGTCACGCCGCCGCCGACGATGATGGCGGGGTCGACGTCGTGACCGTCACCGCCGCAGGCCGCGACCAGGGCGAGCGCGCTCGCGCAGCAGAGCTTCCGCATGAGTCCTCCAGGCGACGTGGACATGGATCGGGAGCACCAGCACGGGGCGTGCCTGCCGGCGGCCACGGGACCCCGGGCACTTGCGCGCGGCGGGCGCGGCGGGGACGGTGGGCTGCCGGATGTGGCGACGGCGTGGGCGACGGATCCGGCCACGGCGCCCGCGCCGCGGGCCGCGGCGCTGTCGCGGTTTCCGCCGCTCGCCGCGACCGTGGGCGCGGGTCCTACACCATCCCCTGCTGGCGGAACCAGGCCAGGGCGTCGCCGATCGCGGCGTCGAGGGCGCCGGCGCGGTAGCCGAGCTCGGCCTCGGCCCGCGCGCTCGAGAACTGGAACCGATCGGTGTAGGCGTAGCGGGCCTCGACCGAGCCGAACCGCGGCTCCTTGCCGGTCAGGCGCTGGTAGGCGTCGCCGGCCAGGCCGGCGGCGAGCGCGGCCAGGCGCGGCGCCGGCAGCCGCGGCGGGCGGACGCCGGCGACGCGGGCGACCCGCGCGAACAGCTCGCGGTACGGCAGGTTGTGGCCGCCGAGGATGTAGCGGCGGCCGGCGCGGCCGCGCTCCCAGGCCGCGATCGCGCCGCGGGCGACGTCGCGCACGTCGACGAAGCAGTTGGCGCCGGCGGGGTAGACCGGGACCCGGCCGCGGACGAGATCGACGACGATGCGGCCGGTCGACGGCCGGGCGTCGCGCGGGCCGAGCATGAAGCCGGGGTTGACGATCACCGCGTCGAGGCCGCGGCGGGTGGCGGCGGTGACCAGCTCCTCGGCCTCGCGCTTGGTGCGGCAGTAGCCGTCGTCGAGGCCGTGGTCGGCGAAGTTCCACCGCGCGTCCTCGGTGCACGGCCGCCCGTCCTCCGACACCCCGACCGCGACCACGCTCGAGACGTGGACCAGGCGGCCGACCCCGGCCTGCTCGACCGCGCGCAGCACGCGGGCGGTGCCGTCGACGTTGGCCCGGCGCAGGGCCGGGGTCACGGTGGGCGAGACCGCGACCGCGGCCGCGCAGTGGAAGACCGCGTCGGCGCCGGCGAAGGCGTGGGCGAGGGACGGCGCGTCGTCGAGGTCGCCGTACACCCACTCGATGTCGAGATCGGCCAGGTGATCGATGCGGGTGGTGCGCCGGCGCAGGGCGCGGACGTGGACGCGGCGCGCGCGCAGGGCCGCCGCCAGGTTGCTGCCGAGGAGGCCGGAGGCGCCGGTGATCACCGCGAGCGGCACGTCGCGCCCATGCTACCGCGACCCGGCGAGCGGGAGGTCGCGGCGGCGCGCTGCGCCTCGGCGGCGCCTCGGCTCAGAGCCTGTCATCGAATCGATGCCAGGCTCTCCTTCGATCGATCGACCTCGCCCGCAGACGGGCTCGTCCGATCTCGACCGGACCAGAGCCGCCTCGCTGCGCTCGGCTCAGGTCACGGTCCAGCGCCGGGCCCGGACCGGCGCCGCCAGGCCCTTGACCGCGACCTCGACCTCGTCGAGGGCGGCGCCGCGCTCGGCGAGGAAGGCGGCGACCCCGGGCGCGGCGAAGGTGCTGGCCGAGACCACGACCTGGCCGGCCTCGACCACGCCCTGCAGCTTGGCCGCCAGGTTCACGGCGTGGCCGAAGTAGTCGAGGTTGGCGTTGAGGCGCACCGCGATGCACGAGCCGGTGTTGAGCGAGGCCCGCAGGCGCAGGCCGGTGGGATCGGCGAAGGCGCGCTGGATGTCGACCGCGGCCCGCACCGCGTCGACCGGATCGACGAACGCGCCCATGGCGGCGTCGCCGATGGTCTTGACCACCGCGCCGCGGTGGCGGGCGATGATCGCGAAGACCTCGGTGAAGTGGTGGCGGACCGCGACGAAGGCGTCGGGATCGCCCTTCTGGGCGTACATCGCGGTCGAGCCGACGATGTCGGTGAACAGGAGGGTCTGCTCGCCGACCGCGAGCTGGACGTCGGCGCCCAGGAACTCCTCGCTGAACAGGTCGCGGAACTCCTGGTGGCTGAGCAGGCGCCCGGGCCGCAGCGCCAGCTCGCCGGGGCGGGCCTGCTCGACGATGAACGTCCGCTCCTCGGACGCGTCGTTGACGAGGTCGAGGGCGGCGTGGGGCGGCGCCGCCTGCTCGCCGGGGTCGGCGCTGGCCCGCCACGCGACGTGGGTGGCCGCGGCCACCGCCGGGGTGACGTCGAGGAAGCCGGCGGCCTCGCCGCCGAGGTTGCGCAGGCGGTAGCGGCCGGGCGCGAGGTCGAGCTCGATGGCGTCGCCCTGCCCCGGCGCCAGCGCCCGCTGCACCCGGATGTGCGGCTTGGTCGCCGGCTCGGCCGAGCAGTAGAGGCGGCGCGGCACGTCGCGGATCGAGGGGTGGACGCGGAAGCTGACCTCGACCGCGTCGGCGGTGCCGAAGTCGCCCGCGCACACGTCGCAGCGGCCCGCCGCCGGCACGTCGCCGAGCCGGGTCTCGCTGTCGCGGACGCCGCGGCAGTGCGGGCACACCACGTCCCACGCCAGCTCGAGCAGGCCGGCGCGGGTGGCGTGGAGGAACAGGCGGAGCAGCGCGTCCTCGTCGACGCCCCACGCCCGCGCCCGCTCCCGCACCAGCACCCGGCAGACGTCGAGCTCGTCGCCGCCGCGCACCAGCTCGAGCAGGCGATCGATGGCGGCGCCGTCGAGGCCGGCGGCGCGGAGCTGCCCGCCGATGGCGCGCAGGCGCTCCTCGGCCTGCAGCGACAGGCTGGGCGGCGGCACGGCGTAGGCGGCCTCGCGCGCGACGCGGGCGGCGGCGGCCAGGGACGGCAGGAGCCGGCGGTAGGCGCGGCCGATGGCGCCGAAGTTGAGCCGCATCACCGGCGTCAGCAGCGACCAGCGGTAGGCGGCGCCGAAGTAGACGTGGAGGCGGGTGCGGTCGGCGCCCAGCGGCTCCTGGCGATGCACGGTCCACAGCGCCTTCATCGAGCCCCGCCGGTAGACGCGCAGGAACGGTACCAGCGGCCGGCGACCCACTCCCACGGCACCTCGTGCCACTCGTGGAAGACCCCGCCGTAGCGGGCGCTGCCCCAGCGCACGCCGTCCTTCTCCACGAACGTCATCTCGGGGTTGCCGAGCGCGCGGTTGAGGCGCGACATGTCGGCGATCAGCGGCCACAGCTCGTCGGTCGCGAGGTCGACGTCGAAGCTCCACAGGAAGTCCAGCCGCGGCAGCTCGGCGTACGCCGCCGGCCACGGGTGCTCGCGCAGGAGCTCGGGCACGGTCAGGGGCGGCGGCGCCGGCTGGGTCGCGGGATCGGCCACGGGGACCTGGAGTATGGCCCAGGTGCGACGAGCGCGCGCGGGGCGCGGATCGGCAAGCGGGGCAACCGCGCCGGCGGCGGCCGAGACCAACCGCCCGTGCGCAAGCTCCTCCCCGTCCTCGTCGGCGTGGTGGTGGCGACGTCGGCCTGCGCCCGCGACGTCCACACCCGCTTCCCGGCCCCGCCCGACGCCCCCACCGGCAGCGTCGAGCTGGTCTTCACCAGCCCCGCCGCCGGGGTCTCGGTCGCCGTCAACGGCGTGCTGGTCGTCCACGACCGGCGCACCGAGCGCGTGCGCATCGAGCACGTGCCCACCGGCTACGCCGACCTGGCGATCGCCGCCGGCGCCGGCGAGAAGCAGGTCCGGGTGTGGGTCGACTCCGACCGCGTCACGACGATCCCGCTGGGCGCGCCCGGCGAGCCGCCGGTGTCGGCGATCCGCGCCCTCGCCACCTCGCTGGCGTCGGTGGCGCTGTACGCGCTGCTCAACTGATCGAACCGCGCGGGGGATCCCGGCGCGCGCGCGAGGGTGGCGCGGCGTGTCCGGAACGCGGTCAGGTGCGGCCCCGGGGCCCGGGCCGGGTGGTATCAACGGGGCATGCGGAACCTCGTGCTCCCTCGGTCCCCGGCCCGGCCCCGATCGCTGGCCGTGGCCCTGACCCTGGCCCTGACCGCGGCCATGGCCCTGTCCGGCTGCCTGGTCAAGAAGTCGACCCACCAGAAGGCGCTCGACCACATCGCCACCCTCGAGGGGCGGATCGCCGAGCTCGAGCGCCGCGAGACCGAGCTCCAGGCCTCGATCGCCGAGCTCGAGAAGCAGCTCGGCGAGCTCGACACCACGCGCAAGAGCAAGGAGGAGGAGCTCGACCGGATCCGCGGCCAGGCCGAGGCCACCGCCGCCGAGCTCGAGGAGCTGCGCCGCCAGCGCGACGCCCAGGACAAGCGCCTGGCCGCCTACCGCGAGCTGCAGCGGAAGCTGCGCGCCCTGGTCGACTCCGGCAAGCTCGAGGTCGGCATCCGCAACGGCCAGATGGTGGTCAAGCTGCCGTCGTCGATCCTGTTCGCCAGCGGCTCGTCGGACCTGAGCCCGGCCGGCAAGTCGGCGCTGGCCGACGTCACCCAGGTCCTGATCGAGTTCACCGGCCGCCGCTTCCTGATCGCCGGCCACACCGACAACGTGCCGATCAAGACCCGCAAGTTCCCCAACAACTGGGTGCTGTCGACGGCGCGCGCGGTCTCGGTGCTCGAGTTCATGCTGGCCAGCGGCATGCCGGCGGCCGCGGTCGCCGCCGCCGGCTACGCCGACCAGGATCCGGTCGCCGCCAACGACAGCGAGCCCAACAAGGAGCTCAACCGCCGCATCGAGATCATCCTGGTTCCCGACCTGTCCGAGCTGCCGCAGCTCTCGGTGGACTGATCGACGGCGACGCGCGCGGGGCCACCGACGATGACCTACCGCGAGGCCGGCCGCTCGCTCCTCGGCGAGGTCCGCCAGCGGTTCACGATCGGCCGGCGCGCCCGCTACCTGGGCAGCGCCAACGCCGTCACCCGCAGCGCGCCCCTCGCCCCCGGCGGGCTGGTGCTGCCGCCCAGCGGGCGGGCGCCGTCCCTGCCCGCGCTGCGCCGCGGCGCCACCGGCGTGGTCGAGCTGTGCCAGGGCGGGCTCCGCGTCCGGGCACCGGACGGCGTGCTCGAGCTGACCTGGGACCAGCTCGTCGAGGTCCGCCGCGTCCACGACCCGTCGGGCCTGGTGGCCCTCGTCGTCCGCGGCGTCCACGGCGAGGAGGTCACCCTCGACCGCACCGTCCGCGGCCTCGCCGCCCTGGCCGCGCTCCTGCCGTAGCCCCTCACTCCGGCGGCGGCGACGGCGGCGGCGGCGCGAGGTGGGCCTTGACCGCGGCGGCGGCGGCGCGGGTCATGCCGGGGGCGCGCGCCAGCTCGTCGACCGAGGCGGCGGCGATCGCGGCCACCGAGCCGAAGTGGCGGAGGAGCGCGGCCTTGCGGGTCTTGCCGATGCCGGGCACGTCGTCGAGGGCCGAGCGCAGGGCGGCCTTGCCGCGGCGCTCGCGGTGGAAGGTGTTGGCGAAGCGGTGGGCCTCGTCGCGCAAGCGGGCGAGCAGGAACAGCTCGGCGGTGTTGGCGCGCAGCGCCACCGGCTCCTTGACGCCGCGCACGTAGACCCGATCGGGGGCATCGCCGGCGGCGAGCTCGCGCTCCTGGGCCAGGGCGATCACGTCCATGCCGTCCTCGCGGTCGAGGGCGACGCCGAGGTCGGTGAGCGCCGCCACCGCCATCGCGAGCTGGCCCTTGCCGCCGTCGACGACGAGGAGGTCGGGCGGCGCCCACGGATCGTCGGCGGCCGCCGTCCGCGCCCGCTTGAAGCGGCGCGACAGCACCTCGTACATCGACGCGAAGTCGTCGTTGGTCGAGGTCCGGATCTTGAACGTGCGGTAGCGGGCGCGCGCCGGCGCGCCGTCGACGAAGGTGACCATCGACGCCACGGTCTCGGTGCCCTGGACGTGGGCGATGTCGAAGCACTCGATGCGCGCCGGCGGCCGGCGCAGGCCGAGGCGGGCCTGCAGCTTGGCCAGGGCGGCCTCGACGTCGGCGCCGCGGTCGCGGCGGCTGGTCATCGCGCGCTCGGCGTTCTTCGTCGCCAGCTCGAGCAGGCGCACCCGCGTCCCCCGCTGCGGCCACACCAGGCGCACCCGCCTGCCGCGGGCGGCGCCCAGCCACTCGGCGAGCACCGCGGCGTCGGGCGGCTCGACCGGGACCACGACCTCGTCGGGGATGAAGGTGCCGGTGGCGTAGTACTGCGGCACGAACGCGGCCACCAGCTCGGCGGCGGCCAGCTCCTGGTCCCGCTGGGCGAAGCTGCGCTTGCCCACCAGCTTGCCGGCGCGCACGAACAGGACCGCGAGCTCGGCGCGGTCGCCCTCGCGGTGGACGCCGAAGACGTCCTGGTCGACCAGGTCCTCCTGCACGACGTGCTGGCGCGACACCGTGCGCTCGACGGCGGCGATCGAGTCGCGCAGGCGAGCCGCCACCTCGTAGTCCTCGGCCGCCGCCCGCGTCGCCATGCGCTCGCGCAGGCGGGTCAGGAGCTCGCGGTCCTTGCCCTCGAGGAACAGGATCACGTCGTCGACCTGCTCGGCGTAGGCCGCCGGCGCCACCGGCCGGGCGCACGGCCCCGGGCAGCGCTGGATCTGGTACTGCAGGCAGACCCGGCCGCGGTGCTCGAGGACGTGGTCGGTGCAGGTGCGGAGCTGGAAGTGGCGGTTGAGGACGCGCAGGGTCTCGCGGCACGACGTCGCGGAGTGGTAGGGCCCGAAGTAGCGGGCGCCGTCGGCGCGGATGTTGCGCGCGACCTCGACCCGCGGGAACTGGCGGGCGGGCGCGGCGTCGGGCGCGCGGTCGGGAGGCAGGACGCGCAGCACCAGGTACTGCTTGTCGTCGCGCAGCTTGACGTTGAAGCGCGGCTGGTGGCGCTTGATCAGGTGGTTCTCGAGGAGGAGCGCCTCCTTCTCGTCGGTGACCACCACGGTCTCGACGTCGGCCAGGAGCTTGCCCAGGAAGCCGGCGGCGACGAAGAAGCGGGCGTCGGCGCCGGGGCGGAAGTACTGGCGCACCCGGGCCCGCAGGCTCTTGGCCTTGCCGACGTAGATCACGCGGCCGGCGGCGTCCTTCATCAGGTAGACGCCCGGATCGGTCGGGATGCGGTCGAGGAGATCGGCGGCGAGCTGGGCCACGGCGAGCGCCCGCGCGGTCAGAACAGGCCGCGGCAGTCCTTCACGGTCACCAGCACCAGCACGACCATGAGCAGGAGGATGCCGACCATGTGCACGGTGGTCTCGACCTTGGGGTTGGCGCGCCGTCGCGTCACCAGCTCGTAGCCGAGGAAGGCGAGGCGCCCGCCGTCGAGGCCGGGCAGCGGGAACAGGTTGACGATCGCGAGCAGCACGTTGAGCAGCATGAGGAGCTGGATCATCGACACCCAGCCGGTCTCGATCGACTTCTTGATGATCGAGGTCATGCCGACCGGGCCCAGGACCTCGGCCTGCTCCTTGCCCTTGATGACCTTGTAGATGCCGGCGAAGTAGTCGCGGGTCTGGCGCACCGGGTACCACAGGGCGTGGCCGAAGGCGGCCGCCACGCCGACGTCGACGCGGTCGGCGTGGATCTGCCAGCCGTCGATGCCGAGGCGCCAGCGCGGCCCGACGCACTCCGGGGGCGTGCTCGAGCCCGCCGGCGGCGGCTTCTCGTCCTTCATCTCGTCGAACTTCGGCGCGACCGCGACCTCGAGCTCTTGCCCACCGCGGAGGATCGTCAGGTTGGCGACGCCGCCCTGGAGCTTCGCCGTGGCCACGCACAGCTCGGTCTTCTTGCCGTCGGGGCCGCGCAGGTAGACCGGCTCGCCGTTGATCGCGAGCAGGCGATCGCCGGGCTCGAGCTTGGCGGCGGCGTCGAGGCCCGGGTTGAGCTTGTCGACGCCGTAGTACTCGACCGAGCTCCGGACCCCGGCCACGGCGAACAGGAAGAAGGCGAGGACGATCGCCGCCAGGAAGTTGGTGCCGGGGCCGGCGAAGATCGTGGCGATGCGCTGCCACACCGGGCGGTTGGGGTAGGCGTGGTGGTCGTCGGCCTCGACGTCCTCGTGGATCGCCATGCCCTTGATCTCGACGAAGCCGCCGAACGGGATGGGCGCGAGCTGGAACAGCGTGCCCTTCTTCGAGCGCCAGCGCACGAGGCCGGGGCCGAAGCCGATCGAGAAGCGCTCGACCCGCATGCCGCACAGGCGCGCGACGACGAAGTGGCCGGCCTCGTGGACGACGATCAGGAAGCCGAGGCCGAAGATCGCGCCGAGGATCGTGAGCGCGGACATGTCCGGCGACTATAGCAGCGGTGGCGGAGCCGGGCCCCCCGCCGGACCCGGCGCGGACGCCCGGCGCGGGCGGCGCGTCAGCCGGCGCGGGTCGACGGCGCGGCGCGGCGGGGCGCGAGCAGGCCGAACAGGCGCGGGCGCGCGGCGGGCGCCGGGCCGATCATCTGCACGTCGAGGCGGAGGCCGTGGGCGGCGAGGCGGCGGGCCAGGCGCCGGCGGCGGGCGTCGCGGCTGCCGCGCACGCCGGCGATGGCCGGCAGCGCGCGCACGCGGTTGGCGATGATGAAGTGGCCGTGGACGACGACGGCGTCGACCGCGCCGCCCGCGACCTGATCGATCGCGGGGCCGGCGGCGGCCAGGTTGCCGAGCGCGACGTCGGGCTCGATGATCCACAGCACGCGGCCCTGGGCGCGGGCGGCGCCGGCGTCGGCGCCGCGGCCCCGGCCGGGGGCGTGGACCACGCGCAGCTCGGGCACCCGCGCCCGCAGGAGCGCGAGCACCGCGTGCGAGTTGTCGCCGGAGTCCTCGTCGACCGCGAGGATCTCGAAGGGCCGCGCGAGCGCGCGCAGGTGGTCGGCGAGGCGGGAGATGGCCGTGCCGATCGCATCCTCGTCGTCGGCAAACGGCACCACGATCGAGACCTCGAAGCGGACGGACATGAGCGCGGCCGGAGAGAGCATCTCCCGTGCCGCCGCGGTGGCGCTCATGTGTCGAGGTTCTACCATCCCCGTCGGTCGGGCAACTGCTCGGAATGACGGTCAGGATCTCCCGACGCGGCCGGGCGGCTGGACCACTGACGGAGCGTCGGTTGCGCAGCGCGCGGCGCAGGTGCGTAGGATCCTTCGCGGTCCCGGGCGCGATCGCGTCGCCAGTGCGCGTCCAGCGCCGCGCCGACGGTGGGCCAGCCCAGCGCGGTGGCCGGCGGCGGCGGCGGACGCGCGAGCGCGGCGTCGATCGCCGCGGCGAGGGCGGCCGGGTCGCGCGGCGGCACCAGCGTCGCGCCGTGGCCCGCGAGCGCCGGGAGGCCGCCGGTCGCCGACGCCACCACCGGCACGCCGGCGGCCAGCGCCTCGAGCGCGGCCAGCGGCGTGCCCTCGCTCCGCCCGTCGGGCAAGGGCGCCGACGGGACCAGCACCACGTCCGCCCGCGCCAGCAGCTCGTCGCGGCGGTCGGCGTCGAGCCAGCCGGTCATCACGACCCGCGCGCCGAGCGCGCGCGCCTGCGCCGCCAGCGCCGGGCGCGCCGGCCCGTCGCCGGCGACGACCAGGCGGGCCGGCGTGCGCACGAGCGGCAGCGCCGCCAGCGCGGTGTCGACGGCCTTCACCGGCACCAGGCGGGCCAGGATCGCGAGCGTGGCCGGGGCCGCGGCGACCCGGGGGCCGCGCGCCGCGCGGGCCGCGACGATCCGCGCGGCGCGCCGCTCGTCGACGCCCATGGACTGGACCACGGCGCGCGTCGCCGCCCGCGCCGCCAGCCACGCCGGCAACGCCGCCAGCGCGCGGGCACGCAGCTCGGCGGAGACGAACACCAGGCGGGCGTCGCGCGCCACCAGGAGCGCCAGCGCCGGCGCCAGCAGGCCGGCCCGGGCGAGGAGGTGGACGTCGCCGCCGTGGGCGACGGCGACGAGCGGCAGGCGCCGCGGCGCGAGCGCGGCGGCCACCGCCGACGGCGCCAGCCAGTGCGCGGCGCAGGCGTCCCAGCGGCGCGCCCGCCACGCCACCGTCGCCAGCATGCGCGCCGAGAAGCCGGCGGCGGCCGCGAGCGCGGCCAGGTGCGTGCCGCCGCCCGCCGCCCGCGCGGCCTCGAGCGCGTCGGGCGCGCCGCCGGCGTCGAACAGGCGGGCGGGCGCGGGCAGGCCGTGGCCGGCGGCCACCACCTCGACGTCGGCGCCGGCGGCGCGCAGGTAGGCGACGTGCCCGGCCACGAAGCCGCCGGCGGCGTCACCGGGGCGGCGTGGGTACGACGTGGCGACGACGCCGACCCGCATCGACGCTCAGGCCCGCGCCCAGCGCGCCCGGGCCTGGCTGGCGAGCCGCACGCCGAGCGAGCGCAGGAGCACCCACGGGATGGGGTGGAGGGCGGTGCCGAGGTTGATCCCGCTCTTCCACGCCGGTCCGTAGACCGGACGCACCGGCACGTCGACGACGCGCTGGCCGGCGATGTTGAGCCGCGACAGCAGGTCGTTGGGGTAGCCGTAGCGCGGGAAGAGCCGGTCGAGCTCGATCGCCGCCAGCGCGGCGGCGCTGATCGCGGTGTAGCCGCACTGCGAGTCGAAGACGTGGCGGTAGCCCGAGGTGACGCGGGTCGCCGCGCTCAGGACCAGGTTGCCGACGATGCGGGTCGGCGGCATCGCCCGCCAGATCTCGGGGTGGAGGAAGCGGTTGCCCTTGACGTAGTCGGCCTCGCCGCGGGCGATGGGCGCGAGCACCGCCGGCAGGTCGGCCGGATCCATCTGGCCGTCGCCGGCCATGACCACCGCCACGTCGCAGCCCAGGGCGAGGGCCCGGCGGTAGCCGGTGACGATGGCCGCGCCGACGCCGCGGTTGCCGGGGTGGGTGACGACGTCGACGGCGCCGTGGCCCGCGGCCGCGCGCGCCCGCCCCGCCTCCTCGGCGACGCGGGCGGTGGCGTCGCGCGACGCGTCGTCGACGACGATCACGTGGTCGACGAAGGCGGGGACCGCGGCCACCGCGTCGCCGACCGCGGCCTCCTCGTTGTAGGCCGGGATCACGACCGCCACGCGCAACTGCTGGTACATCGCAGGTCTTTTTAGTCCGGTTGCGGCGTCGTCACAAGGCCGGCCCGGCGGCGGTCGACCGGGCCCCGCCACCCTGTCACAGGACCGTGCTACAGCCCGGATCGCAAGGAGCATCCATGGCCGGCGGAGTCAACAAAGTCATCCTCATCGGGCACCTCGGCGCGGACCCCGACATGCGCTACACGCCGAGCGGCGCCGGCGTGTGCGAGCTCCGGCTGGCCACCAGCGAGAGCTGGAAGGACAAGAACGGCCAGCGCCAGGAGCGCACCGAGTGGCATCGCATCGTGGTCTGGGGCAAGACCGCGGAGATCTGCGCCAAGTACCTGGCCAAGGGCCGGCAGGTCTACATCGAGGGCCGCATCCAGACCCGGTCGTACGACGACAAGGAAGGCCAGAAGCGCTACATCACCGAGATCATCGCCAACGACGTCCAGTTCCTGTCGAGCGGGCGCGACGGCGGTGGCGGGGCGCGGCGCGGCGGCGAGGACGGCCCGCCCCCTCCCGAGCCCGACTTCGGTCCCGGCGGCGGCGGCGGCGGCGGCGGTGGCGGCGGCGGCTACGGCGGCGGCGGTCCCGACGACGACATCCCGTTCTGACGGGCGTGGTGCGCCCCGTGGGCGAGGCGTGTTCGCGCGGCCTCGGGGTGAGCGCGCCGCGGCCTCGGGGTGGAGCCCCGCGGCGCACGCCCGGGTCGACACGCACCGGCGGGGCGGCTAGGCTTGGCGCCGTGCGCCCGGTCGTGTGCTCCCTGGCCAGCGCCGCCTTCGTCGTGGCGGCGGTCGTCGGCGCGCGCGCCGACGGCGCCGGGCTCGGCCCTCGCCCCGACGAGCCCACCGACGGTGGCGAGGTGCGCCCCCAGCCCCACGCGCCCTATCGCGTCAACCTGCGAGTGGGGACGGCCTCGACCGATCGCAACGGCATGCCGAGCGTGTGCGCCGAGGTCCGGGTGTGGGCCGACCTCGCGGTCGAGAGCTGCGGCACCGGCGCCCAGGTCTGGCACAACAACGACGGCGCCGAGATGATGCACGTGCGCGCGAGCTGGGAGGTGCTCGACCGCACCACCGCGCGCGGCCGCGGCGGCCTGCGCCTCGGCGTCGGCTTCGCCGAGATGGCGGTGGGCGCCGACAAGCTGGGCTTCCGGTTCGGCGAGCCCGACCCCGACGAGCCGGTGTCGGTCGCCGGCCCCGAGGTGGCGGTGAGCGCGCAGTGGACGGTCCCGCCCGGCAAGGGCCTCGAGGCCGTCGGCACGTTCACCTCCGGCCTCGCTTACTTCCGCGGCGCGCGCCAGCTCGTCCTGCCCCGCGACGAGCTGCAGCCCTTCGCGTCGGTCGACGTCGGCGTCGGCTGGTGACCGCCGGCTCGCTCAGCCCGCGGTCTGCAGCCCGGCGGCGATGCCGCTGATCGTCGTGAAGATCGCGGCGGCCAGGCGCTCGCGCTCCTCGGGCGAGGCCCCGGCCTGCTCGGCGGCGCGGAGGCGGCGGAGGAGCTCGACCTGCGCGTGCGACAGGACGTCGATGTACGGGTTGCGGCGACCGACCGACGCCGCCAGGTACGGCCGGTCGGCCAGGCTCTGATCGAGGCCGGCGAGGCGGGCCAGCGCCTGCCGGGTGCGGGCGTGCTCCTCCTCGATGAGGGCGAAGAGCTGGCGATCCTCGGGCTCGGCGAGCGCCGCGTACTCGCGGGCGACGTCGATGTCGGCGCGCACCATCGCCATCCCGCCGTTGTGCACCAGGGCGCGCAGGAAGCGCGCACCGCCGAGGAGCGCGGCCACGCCGTCGGCGCCGACCTCCCGCTCCAGGCCCTCGAGCGCGCTGCCGACGCCGAACCAGCCGGGCACGCCGTGGCGGCTCTGGTTCCACGAGAACACCCACGGGATCGCGCGCAGATCGTCGAGCGAGAAGCCGGCCTTGCGCGACGCCGGGCGCGAGCCGATGGGGAGCTTGCCCACCTGCTGGATGGGCGTGGCGGCCAGGGTGTAGCGCGCCAGGCGATCCTGATCGGCGGTGAGCCGGCGGTACGCGGCGTGGGCGCTGGTGGCGGCGGCGGCCAGCGGCCCGTCCAGCTCCGGCTCCGGCGCGAGCCGCTCGTCGGCCGCCGAGCGCAGCACCGCGGCCAGGGTCAGCTCGAGGTCGCGGTGCGCGATCTCGGGCCGGGTGTAGCGCGCGGTCACGGTCTCGCCCTGCTCGGTGACGCGGACGCGGCCGCGCAGCGCCACCGCGGGCTGGGCGCGGATGGCGGCGCCGGCCGGGCCACCGCCGCGGCCGATGGCGCCGCCGCGGCCGTGGAAGACCGTGAGCTCGACGCCGGCCTCGGCGGCGACCGCCGCCAGGTCGAGCTGGGCGCGGCGCAGCGCCACCGCCGACGCCACGTAGCCGACCTGCTTGCCAGAGTCGGAGTAGCCGATCATGACCTCGAGCTCGCCGCCCAGCTCGTCGGCGACGATGGGGTGCGCGAGCATGGCGCGGGCCAGGGCGCCGGCGCGCTCGAGGTCCTCGAGCTGCTCGAGCAGCGGCACCGGCCGCACCTCGCCCGGGGCCAGGCCGGCGGCCCGGGTCAGGAACACGACCTCGAGCACGTCGGAGAGCTGGCTGGTGAAGCTGATGACGTAACGCTCGCAGGCGCGCTCGCCCAGCTCGCGGCAGGCGCGGCCGACCATGTCGAGGGTCGCCATCAGATCCTGGGTGGTCTCGCTGCGCGCGCTGCGATCCCAGACCGGCACCACCGGCCGGGCCAGGACCTCGCCCAGCAGCCGCACCCGCGCCGCCTCGTCGAGGGCGCCGTAGCCGGGGCGGCCGCCGGCGGCGAGCAGCTCGTCGACGACTCGCTCGTGGACCGCCGAGTGCTGGCGGATGTCGACGGTGGCCAGGTGGAAGCCGAAGACCTCGACCCGGCGCTGGCAGCGCCGCACCAGGCCACGGGCGAGCCGGCCGAAGCCGGCCCCGGTCAGCGCCCGCTCGAGCAGGGTCAGGTCGCGCAGGTAGCCGGCGGCGTCGACGTAGCCGTCGTCGCCGCGGGCGGCGGTGGCGCGCAGCCGCGCCGCCATGTACCAGAGCTTCTCCCGCCACGGCTCGTGGGGCGTGCGCGGCATGGCGCGGGCGGCGACCTCCGGCATGCGCTCGCGGTCGCGGACCAGGCTGCGGGCCAGGTCCTCGATGCCGCCGGGGGTGGCGCCGCGACGCGCCGACACCGACAGCGCGCGGCCCAGGGCCAGCACGTCCTCGTGGTGGCGGGCGAGCACGACCGCGCGCTGGCGCTCGAAGGCGGCGCGGGTGACGTGGGCGGTGACGTTGGGGTTGCCGTCGCGATCGCCGCCGACCCAGGTGCCCCAGCGGAAGAACGCGGGCACCCGCCACGTCCGCTCCGGCCAGGTCGCGGCCAGGGCGTCGTCGAGGTCGTCGTAGACGTCGGCGGTGACCTCGAACAGGGTGCGGCGGAAGACCTCGATCACCGCCTCGAGCTCGTCGTGCGGGGTGGGCTTGCGGGCCCGGGTCTCCTCGGTGCCCAGCAGCGCCAGGACCTCGGCCACCACGTCGTCCTCGGCGTCGTGGCGGGCGGCGCCGCCGGGCGGGCGCTCGAGCAGATCGAGGAGCTCGGCGATCGCGCCCAGGTGATCGAGCACCGAGCGGCGGCGGGCCTCGGTGGGGTGGGCGGTCAGCACCGGCATGACCAGCGCGCGGTCGAACAGCGCCGCCGCGTCGTCGGCGGTCAACCCGGCCTCGCGCAGCGCCCGCACCGCCGCCGCCACGCCGTCGCGGTGGACGTCGCGGCGGCGCAGGGCGCGGATGCGCTGCTGCTCCTCGGCGGTGTTGAGCAGGTGGCACCAGTGGGTGAAGGCGCGGGTCACCTCCTCGAGGTCGTCGAGGCCGAGGGCGGCGACGCGGGCGGCGAAGGCGGCGCGGCCGCCGGCGAGCTCGCCGCGGCGCAGGGCGGCGGCGGCGTCGCGCAGGCCGTGGAGCAGCGCGACCGTCCGCTCTCCGGACAGCTCGCGGGTGGCGGTGGCGAGCGCGGTGCTCAGTCGCGCCAGGTCGGCCTCGAGCAGCGCCGGATCGGGGTGCACGTCCGTCGTTGTAACACCTGAGGCCGCCTCGTCCTCGCCGCTGGCGCCGCGACCGCGACCGCGCCGTCCGGACCGCGGGCGCGGCCCCGATCACACCGCCAGCGCGCGCGCCCACTTCCGGCGGCACGCGCCTCGCATCCCCCGGCGGCGTGGCCCGACCCGTCCTCGCCGCCGCCCTCGCCGGCGCCCTCACCCTCCTCGCCGCCGCCCTCGCCGCCCCCGCCCACGCCGGCCGCTGGTTCGTCGACGTCGAGCCGCTGGCCCTGCGCCGGGCCGACGACCACCACCTGCCCAGCATGCTCACGGTGAGCGTGGGGCGGGTCCGCGACGGTGGCGTGCTGCGCCCGTTCGTCGCCGCCGGCGGCGGGTTCCTCAACGTCCAGGCCCGCGCCGGCGTCCTCGCCCTCGCCCGGGGCGCAGGGCGCGACGGTCCGCTGATGCTGGTGCAGGGCCGCGCCCTGCACGCGATCGTGTGCGCCGAGCAGGGCGCGTTCGCCGGGCTCGGCCTCGGCTACCGCTGGTGGCGCGCCGGCACCAACCCGTTCGCCCTCGTCGCCCCCTTCGAGGCCGGCCCGGCGCGGCTGCGGCCGACCTGCGGCCCCGACGTGGCGATCGCCGACGCCGCGGTCGAGCGGACCTGGCTCGGCGGCGGCAGCCTGTCGTTCACGATCGGGCTGTGAACGGACCTGGCTCGACGCCGGCAGCCCGAACCCGAGTCCGAGCCCGAGCCCGCACCCGAGTCCGAACCCGAACCCGAGCCCGATCAGAACCAGGTGAAGGCGGCGCCGAGGCCGAGGTTGCGGCCGACGATGTCGGGCTCGCCGTTGCCGTTCTGGTCCTCCTCGTAGAAGCCGACGCCGACGCGGGCCTGGAGGTCGATGGCGAAGCGGCGGCCGCGCACGACCTCGATCGCCGCGCCGAGCAGGATCGCCGGCACGGTGTCGCTGCGGGCCTCGAAGCCCAGCACGTTGTCGTAGCGGAGCCGGGCCTGGGCGCTGCCGACGCCGGCGCTGAGGGTGAAGATCGGCGCCGGCCGGTACTTCAGGCCGACCGCGGCCACGGTGTGGGTGAAGGTCCAGTTGTTCTCGGTGTGGATCATCGGCCAGACGTCGATGAAGACGC
The DNA here is from genome assembly GCA_900696455.1 of uncultured delta proteobacterium. Classification (GTDB taxonomy): domain Bacteria; phylum Myxococcota_A; class Polyangia; order Haliangiales; family Haliangiaceae; genus UBA2376. The sequence continues at coordinate 8,526 of CAADGB010000116.1, read as the reverse complement.
CGAGGTCGGGGCGGAAGAAGTAGTTGGCGTGGAGGTCGAAGCCGCCGGCCTCGGTCACGCCGTCGCAGAAGTCGCCGTTCTCGTTCTCGCAGTTGATCTCGCCGCCGTAGAGGCCGAAGCCGAGCTCCCAGCCGAGGCGCTCGGGCGACGGCGCGGGGCCGGGGCCGGGGCCCTGGGCGGCGGCGGGCGCGACGCCGAGGGTGAGCGTGAGGGCGAGGGTGGCGCCGAGGGTGATGATCGGCGAGGCGAGGCGAGGGACGGGCGACATCGGTGCTCTCCTGGACGGTTGCCTTGCGGTCATCGCAAGCGCGGGGCCGGGTGCCGCCCGGAGGCGCGGGCCGGCCCCGGGATCCGATCGTCAGTCATTCCGAACACCTGGGCAAGTTCCGGTGCGTCGCCGTCGCCACGTGAACGCCTCGCCACGTCGGGGTTCGCCACGCCGGGCGCGGCCCCACCGTGGGCGATTCCCACGTCAGACCTCCGTCACTGGTAGCCGCGGGCCTGCAGCCGGAACAGCGTCGCGTAGCGACCGCCCTGGGCCAGCAGCTCGTCGTGGCTGCCGCTCTCGACCACCCGACCGCCGTCGAGCACGACGATGCGGTCGGCCATGCGCACGGTCGAGAAGCGGTGGGAGATGACGATCGCGATCTGATCCCGGGTGCGCTCGCGGAAGCGATCGAAGATCGCGACCTCGGCGGCGGCGTCCATCGACGCCGTCGGCTCGTCGAGCACCAGGATGTCGGCGTCGCGGCGCATGAAGGCGCGGGCCAGCGCGATCTTCTGCCACTGGCCGAGCGACAGCTCGCGTCCGTCCTTGAACCACTTGCCGAGCTGGGTGTCGAAGCCGGCCGGCAGCTCGGCGATGACCGGCGCCGCCAGGCCCATCTCGGCGGCCTCGGCCCACCGCGCGCGGTCGCCGAAGGCGCGGTCGTCGCCGGCACCGATGTTCTCGCCGACCGTGAGCTGGTAGCGGACGAAGTCCTGGAAGATGACGCCGATGCGGCGGCGCAGGGTCGCCGGATCCCAGGCCTCGACCGGCAGGCCGTCGACCAGCACCCGGCCACGGGTCGGGCGGTAGAGGCCGGCCAGGAGCTTGATGAGCGTGGTCTTGCCCGAGCCGTTCTCGCCGACGATCGCCAGCTTGGAGCCGGGCGGCACGTGCAGGCTGACGCCGTCGAGGGCGGGCGCGGTCGCGCCCGGGTAGGTGAACGACACGTCCTCGAAGCGCACGCCGTCGCCCGGGCGCGGCCCGGCGCTGGCGCGACCGGAGACGGCGCTGGCCACCGGCAGCTCCAGCAGCTCGTAGAGCGTCGACAGGTAGAGGTTGTCCTCGTAGAGGCCGCCGACGTCGGCCAGCAGGCCGCCGGTGGTCGACTGGGCCTGGCGGAAGACCACGACGTACATCGTCATCGCGCCCAGCGTGATCGCGCCGGCGATCGTGGCCAGCGCGATCCAGACGTACATGCCGTAGAAGGCCAGGGCGCCGAGCGCGCCCAGGCCCAGCCCCCACAGGCCGCGGCGCCAGGTCAGCGCGCGATCGTCGGCGAAGACGCGGTCGAAGATCGTGCGGTAGCGCTCGAGCAGGCGGGGCCCGAGGTCGTAGAGCTTGACCTCCTTGGCGTGATCTTCGCGCGCCAGCACGGTCTCGACGTAGAGCTGCTCGCGGGTCTCGGGCGTCCGCCAGCGGAACAGGCGGAAGGCGTCGCCGGCGAACTTGGCCTCGGCGAGGAAGGCGGGCAGCGCCGCCGCCACCAGCACGATCAGCGCCAGCGGCGAGAACGCGGCGAGCAGGCCGAGCAGGCCGACGAGCGCCACCCCGCCCTGCACCAGCGAGAACGTGCGCATCACCATCGACAGCGGCCGCGACGACGCCTCGCGCCGGGCCCGGGTCAGCATGTCGTAGGTCTCGGCGTCCTCGAACTGGGTCAGCTCGAGGGTGAGCGCCTTGTCGAGGATCATGACGTTGATGCGGTGCCCGAGCTGGGCGCGCAGGAGCGAGCGCAGGATCCCGAGCAGGCGGGTGGCGACGAGGAGCACCAGCGCCAGGCCGGCCTCGACCGCGACCCAGCTCAGCGCGACGTCGCGATCGGCGGTGGCGCCGGAGGCCGCGGCCGCGACGATCGCGTCGATGAGCTGCTTGCCCGCCCACGCCATCGCGATCGGCGCCAGCCCGGCGAGCACGGCGCCGGCGGCCAGCGCGATGGTCACGCCGCGGCTGGTGGCCCAGACCAGGCCGAGGGCGCGGCGAGCGTAGCCGAACACGCCCCACAGGTCGCGCAGGCGCAGGCTGGTCGCCGCCGGGGGCGGGGCCAGCCGCTTGTGGGCCGCACCGCCGGCCGCGCCCGCGCCCGCGCCTGCGCCCGCGCCTCCGGACGGACCTCGTGCCAGCGATGCCATCCGCCCACTCTAGGGGTGGGCGCGCCCGCTGTCAGCTCACCGAGCGCGCCAGCCGATCGGGCAGGTGGCGGCCGCGGCGGGAGGCCGCCCGCCGGGCTCAGCGGCGGCCGCCGCGCGAGCGCGGCGCGAGCGAGCGGACGAACCCGCGCAGCGAGCGCTCCATGGTGTCCTCGTCGCTGGGCACCACGGTCGCGATCCGCTCCGAGACCCGGCGGGCGCGCGGCGCGTCGCCGGTGACGTCGTCATCGTTCGCCCCGGCCTGCGACTCGCGCGTGCCCTCGGCCAGCGCCTCGGCGATGAGCGCCAGCTTGATGTGGGGGTTGGTCTGGGCGACGAAGTCGCAGAACTCGTCGGCGCCGGTCTGGGTCAGGTGCTCCGACACCGCGACGCCCGAGATGTGGCTGCGCGGCCGCTCCATCAGGTCGATGGCCTCGAGCGGCGTCGACGCCTCGTACGACTCGCAGCCGGCGGCGCGCAGCTTCTCGGCCACCCGCCGCCGCCGCTCCGGCTCGCGATCGACGACCAGCATGCGCGGCCGCTGCTCGGCCTCGACCGCGGCCAGCACCTCGTCCTCGATCAGATCCTCGACGTCGGCCGGCAGCGCGCCGAAGGCGATGACCAGCTCGTCGAGCTCGACCCGCTGGATGAAGCCGTGCACCACCACCCAGCCGCGGCCGCCGATCTCGAGCTCGAGCGTCGCCATCGTGCCGATCGCCGGGCACGGCACGCCGTCCTCGACCCGCCGCAACCGCACGCCGCCCAGCGACAGATCGACGATGCGCGACTTGAGCGCGACGTTCGCGACGTGGACCATGGCGCCCGCCTCCAGATCGGCCCGGTAGTGGCGGCGGCGCTCGGTCCGCTCGGCTCGCTCCTGGACGTCTCTCCCCGGCTCGTTCATGACCTCGGCCCTCCTCGGATCGAGTGTAGGGATCGGCGCGGCGAAGATCATCTCCAAAAACGCCCCACGTTCAGGAGCGCACCGGCGCGCACGCGTTGCGCACGCGAGGGCACGGCTTCGACGGATCCACGGTCAGCGCAATTTTCGCTTGGCGATGCCCTTCACCTTCCGTCGCCGCAGCCGCGTCGCCTCGCGCAGGCGCTTGTCGGTGCGCTCCATCATCTGCACCTGGGCGTGCTTGGCCTGACCGCCGACGCCGCGCTGCACGTAGCTGCCGTCGGGCTGCATGTCCCACGCCCCGCGCTGATCGCCGAGCTGCATGTCGAGGAAGATCCGCAGCTCGTGCTGCAGCCGCGCGTCCTCGACGGGCGCGAGCACCTCGACGCGGCGCTCGAGGTTGCGCTGCATGACGTCGGCGGAGCCGATGTAGTACTCGGGCTTACCGCCGTTGTGAAAGTAGAAGATGCGCGTGTGCTCCAGGAAACGTCCGACGATGCTGACGACGCGGATGGACTCGGAGACGCCGGGCAGGCCAGGGCGCAGGCGACAGGTGTCGCGGACGACGAGATCGATCTGCACGCCCCGCTGCGAGGCGCGGTAGAGCGCCCGCACCACGTCGACGTCCTCGATCGCGTTCACCTTCCACTGGATCACGCCGCGCCCGCCGGCCTCCTGGTGCGCGATCTCGCGCTCGATCTTGTCGAGCAGCGCCGGCTTGAGGTTCTTGGGCGCGGGCAGGAGCTTGGCGTAGCGCCGCTTGGGCTTGAAGCCGGTGGTCAGGTAGTTGAAGAGCTCGGTCAGGTCGCGGCCGATGGCGTCGTCGCAGGTGAACAGGCCGAGGTCGGTGTAGAGGCGCGCGGTGCCGGCGTGATAGTTGCCGGTGCCGAGGTGGGCGTAGCGGCGCAGGCCGTCGTAGTCCTGGCGCACCACCAGGATCGTCTTGCAGTGGGTCTTGAGGCCGACCACGCCGTAGGTGACGTGGATGCCGGCGCGCTCCATGCGCGTCGCCCAGCGGAGGTTGGCCTCCTCGTCGAAGCGGGCCTTGAGCTCGAGCACGACCGCCACCTGCTTGCCGCTCGACGCCGCGTGGATGAGGTGCTTGATGACCTGGGAGTCGCGGGAGGTCCGGTACAGCGTCATCTTGATGGCGCGGACCTTGGGATCGGTGGCGGCCTCGCGCAGGAAGCGCTCCACCGACTGCTGGAACGACTCGTAGGGGTGATGGACCAGCAGGCTCTTCGCGTCGCGGATGGTGTGGAAGATGCTCCGCTCCTGGACCAGGTCGACGGGCTGGCTCGGGGCGTGGGGCGGATCGTGGAGCTCGGGGAGGTCGAGGAGGGCCAGCTCCATGAGGTCGCGCTGCCCCAGCATGCCCTCGGCCTCGAAGACGTCGCGCTGCTCGTCGAGCGCGAGCTCGGCGGCCAGCTTGCCGCGCAGGAACGCGCTCATCGTCTTCTCGACCTGGAGGCGGACGATGGGCGCGAAGCGGCGCTCGCGCAGCTCGATCTCGATGAGCTCGAGCAGATCCTCGGCCTCCTCCTCCTCGCGCTCGGTCACGGCGTTGCGGGTGACGCGGAACTGGGCGCAGCTCTCGACCTCCATGCCCGGGAACAGGAGGTCGAGGTTCTGCGCCATCACGTCCTCGAGGCCGACGAAGCGGTGCTGGCCGACCTTGAGGAAGCGCGGGATGCCGGCGCCGACCGGGACCTTGACCCGGGCCAGCAGCGGCTCGGCGTCGCCCGGGTAGTGGAGCGTGACCAGGAGGTTGAGCGACAGGTTCGAGATGAACGGGAACGGGTGCGCCGGATCCATGGCCTGCGGCGTCACCAGCGGGAAGATGTTGTGCAGGTAGTACTCGCGGACCCGGGCCTGCTCGGCGGCGTCGAGCTCGCTCCACCGCACCAGCACGACGCCGGCGCCGCGCAGGGCGAGGAGGAGCTGCTCCAGGATCGAGGCCTTCCGCTGCTCCAGCTCGTGGATCGCGGCCAGGCACTCGCCGATCTGCTGGGTCGGGGTGCGGCCGTCGGCGGTGCTGGCGTGGAGGCCGGCGCCGACCTGCTGCTTGAGGCCGCCGATGCGCTTCTGGAAGAACTCGTCGATGTTCGACGAGACGATCGAGATGAACTTGACGCGCTCGAGCAGCGGCACCCGCTCGTCCTCGGCCTCACGCAGGACGCGCCAGCAGAAGTTGAGGTAGGTGAGCTCGCGGTTGAGGTAGAGCTCGGGCGCGCCGAGGTCGTCGGGCGAGACCACCGCCGCCGTGCCCGGGTGGGGCGGCGACCGCACGCCGTCAGGCGCCGGCGCCGGGGCCTCGTCGCCGCGGACCACCGCCACCACCTCGGCGGGCTCGGAGCCGGGCGCGCCCGGGCCGAGGGGAGGGAGATCGGGGAGGCGGTGGACGCCCGAGTGGCTGGCCGGGTGGGACATGCGAACGCACCAGTATAGCGGGCCGATGTGGCGGGCGGGTGTCAGCCACCCGCGCCGGGCCGGGCGGCGACCGGGCGCGCACGCCCGCGGCTCGCGACGGCGCGCGCGCCCGTCGCGCCTCCCGGTCAGCGGATCGTCGCGATCGGGGCGAGCGTGGTGGCGTCGTGGGCGGTGATGGCGCGCGGCGTCACGACCCAGATCCGGCCGCCCGCGGCGTGGTGTCGCGCCGGGGTCACGCCGGCCACGGCCGCCGGCGCCGGGGGCGGCGGGCCGTCGGGCGCGGCGCGGTCGGCGCCGTCATCGAGCGCGAGGGCGCGCCGGCCCGCGGGCAGGTCCAGCACCAGCAGGTCGCCGGCGATCCAGGCGTCGGCGGGGGGCGCCGGCAGCTCGCGCTTCCACGCCAGCCGGCGCTGGTCGAGGTCGACGCCGATCACCAGGGCGCCGCCCCCGGGCGTGGCCAGGAGCTCGGCGCCGCGGCGGCCGTCCGAGACCGTGGCGACGGTGGCGAGGGTGTAGGCGGCGGCGTCGGGGGGCGCGTCGGGGACCAGCCCGAACGAGTCGACCTTCTTGCCGGTGACGGCGTCGAACGCGAACACCAGCGGCTGCCCGGCGCGCACCACCCGCACCGTCACCGAGCGCGCCGACGCCGCGACCGCGGGCACGCCGGGGCGACCGGCGTAGCGGGGCACGACGCCGCGCCAGCGCAGGCGATCGCCGTCGTAGACCTCGACGAAGGCGTTGGCGCTGGCCTGCTCGCGGCGCACCGCCACCACGCCGTCGGGCGTGGCCAGCACGTCGATGAACTCGCCGGGGCGGGGGCGGGCGTGCATGACCCACCACGCGCCGAGCGAGCCCACGCCCAGCCCGAGGGCGAGGACGATCGCGACGATGATCGTGCCGGGGCGGGTGCGAGCCATCGCCGCGCACCCTAGCAGGTCGCCGCCCCGGGGCGGGCGGGCGCGGCGCGGCACGGTGGCGCAGCCGCGCCGGCGGGCCCGGCGGCGGCGACGGCGACGACGACGGCGACGACGCGGCGCGCGCGGCGCGCGAGGTCGGTCGGCGATCAGGCGGCGGGCCGGTCAGTCGTCGGCGGGCTCGGCGGCCTTGGCCGCGGGCGCCGCCGCCGCCGCCGCGGACGGGTGCTCGAAGGGGCGTGGCCGCGACAGGCCACCACCGCCGCCGTCGCCCTTGGCCTGGACGAGCATCTTGCGCCCGACCGCGAAGAACACGGTCATCTTGCCCGGCTCGATCACCTCGACCACGCCCTGACCGAAGGTGGGGTGCTCGACGCGCTCGCCGACGACGAAGCGCTCGCTGGCCTTGTAGGTGCGGACCGCCTTGCTGAGATCGGCCTGCACCGCCGGCGTGTCGAAGCGCTGCACGACCCGGGGCTCGCGCGCGGCGCGCGGCGCCGAGGTGGTGCTCGACGCGCGGCGGGTCGTGCCCTTGGGGGCCTTGGGGTTGCGGTAGCGGTGCTGCGCGCCGCACTCCTTGCAGATGACGCGGACGATGTCCTCGCCCACCTTGGCGACGACGACGTGCCACACGTCGCCGCACTTGCTGCACAACGCTTCGATGTCTGCGCCAGTCGGGACGCTCATGAGCCTTCCAGCATACACTGTCCGGCACGATGAGCCTCGTCCGGCTGCGCCCGCTCGCCGAGAGCGACGTCGACCACATCATGACGTGGGTCAACGATCCGGAGATCACCGGCAACATCGCGGCGTTCTCCGGAGGCGCGTTCACCCGCGACGACGAGGTGGCCTACGTCCGCCAGATCCTGGCCTCGCCGTCCGACCGGGTGTTCTCGATCGAGGACGCGGCCACCGGCCGCTACCTCGGCCAGACCGGGCTCCACCAGATCCACGCCCGCAGCAAGGTCGCGCGCCTGGCCTGCATCATCGCCACCCGCGGCGACATGGGGCGGGGGTACGGCACCGGCGCCATCCGGCTGGTCCTCGACCACGCCTTCGGGCCGCTCGGCCTGCACAAGCTGTGGCTCATGGTCTTCTCCCACAACGAGCGCGGCCGCCGGATCTACGGTCGGCTCGGGTTCGTCGAGGAGGGCGTGCTCCGCGAGGAGTACTTCCACCAGGACCGGTGGTTCGACATGGTGCGCATGAGCATGCTGGCCCGCGAGTGGGCGGCGCGGCGCGGCGACGCGAGCGGGCCGAGCGGCGCCGAGGGCGGTTCGCCGGCGGCATGATCCGGACCGCGGGCGTCGAGCTGTTCCTGCCCGGCGGCGGTTACGCCGCCACCGGCCACCTGCGCTGGGCGGCGGCGGCGGTGGCGACCCTGGTGGCGGCCCTCGCCCTGGCGCTCGTCACGCCGTGGGCGATCCTGGCCCTGGTCGTCCTCCGCCTGGGCGCGGTCGTCGACGCCGGCCGGCGCGCCCGCCGCGGCCCCGCCGGTGGACACTGGCGCTGGGGCGCGATGTTGCTGGTGGGCGCGGTCGGCCTCGGCTCGACGCTGGCGGCGCGCGCCACCGCGCTCGAGGTCTTCACCATCCCGACCTCGAGCATGTCGCCGACGCTGCAGCTCGACGACAAGATCTCGGTCGACACCCTGTCGCCGCGCTGGCGCGGTCCCGGCCGCGGCGAGGTCGTGACCTTCCGCATGGGCGCGCGCACCTACGTCAAGCGCGTGATCGCCACCGGCGGCGACACCGTCGCGGTGCGGGGCGGGCAGGTCGTCGTCAACGGCGAGGCGCTGCCGCGCCGCCACCTCGGCCCCGGCCACTACCTCGACCGCGACGAGCGAGGCCGCGACGTCGCCCAGGACGCGGTCGCCTTCGAGGAGCG
>CAADGB010000115.1 GCA_900696455.1 uncultured delta proteobacterium | reverse complement strand
GGCGGCGAGGCGGGGCGGGCCCGCGGCGGGCGTCGGCGACCGCGCGCGTCGGCTCACCTCGGGCTCACCTCGCGCCGGCGCACGTCGGCTCAGCTCCGGTCGCCGCGCCCGCCGCGCAGGCCGAGCACGTCGAGCATGTCGTAGCGGCCGGGCCGCTTGCCGACCACCCAGGTCGCGGCGCGCAGGGCGCCGTGGGCGAAGATGCCGCGGTCGGTGGCGCGGTGGCTGATCTCGACCCGCTCGCCGCTGCCGAAGAAGTACGCGGTGTGCTCGCCGACCACGTCGCCGCCGCGCACCGCGACCGCGCCGATCTCGCCCGCCGGCCGCGCCCCGACGTCGCCGTCGCGGCTGAAGCGGCCGACCGCCGTCAGCTCCTGGCCGCGGGCGGCCGCGATCGCGCGGGCGATGCCGAGGGCGGTCCCCGACGGCGCGTCGCGCTTGTGCTTGTGGTGGAGCTCGACGATCTCGGCGTCCCAGGACGTCCCGAGCACGCGCGCGGCCTCGGCGACCAGCCCCAGCACCAGGTTGACGCCGACCGAGAAGTTGGGCGCCGCCACCACCGGCGCCACCTCGGCCAGGGCGTCGACCGCGGCCTGGGCCGTGGCGTCGAGGCCGGTGGTGCCGATCACCGCGGCCACCCGGCGCCCGCGCGCCACCTCGGCCACCGCCCGGGTCGCGGCCGAGGTCGTGAAGTCGATGTAGACCGGCGCCGCCGCCAGCGCGGCGTCGATGAGCGCGGTCACCACCACGCCCGGCACCAGCTCCCGGCCCTGGCCGGGGGCGTCGCCGCGGTCGAGGGCGGCGGCGACGCGGACGTCGTCGCGCTGGCCGGCGGCGGCCAGCAGCGCCTGGCCCATCCGCCCCGACGGGCCGAGGAGCGTGACCGGCGTGGTCACAGCAGGCCCTGGGCCGCGAGCTCGGCCTCGAGCTGCTCGGCCAGGGCCGCGGTCACCGGGTAGATCGGCGGGCGCAGCTCGGGGCCGATGCGACCCATGCGGTGGAGGCAGGCCTTGGTCGGGGCCGGGCTGGGCTCGGCGAACAGGAGCTGGTTGAGGACGCGCAGCGAGTAGTGGATCTCGCGGGCGCGGCTCCAGTTGCCGGCGACCGCGGCGTCCCACATCTCCGCCATGCGCGCGGGCGCGACGTTCGACACCACCGAGATGACGCCCTTGCCGCCCAGGGCGTAGAGCGGGAACGTGGTGGCGTCGTCGCCGGAGATGACCGCGAGCTGGTTGCCGGTGCGGGCGATGAGCTCGCTGGCGCGGACCAGGTTGCCGGTGGCCTCCTTGATCGCGACGATGTTGTCGATGGCGGCGAGGCGGGCGACGGTGTCGGGCAGGAGATCGCAGCCGGTGCGGGTGGGCACGTTGTAGAGGATGATCGGCAGCGTGGTGGCGCGGGCGATGGCCTCGAAGTGGCGGAACAGGCCGTCCTGGCTCGGCCGGTTGTAGTAGGGCGTGACGTGGAGGAGGGCGGCGGCCCCGGCGTCGGCCGAGCGCCGCGTCAGCTCGAGCGCCTCGGCGGTGGCGTTGCCGCCGGCGCCGGCGATCACGGGCACCCGGCCAGCGGCGACCTTGACGGTGTGGGCGATGACCGCGATGTGCTCGTCGAAGTCGAGGGTCGCCGACTCGCCGGTGGTGCCGACCGCGACCAGGGCGTCGATGCCCGAGGTGATCTGCCAGTCGACCAGGCGGCCGAGCGCGTCGAAGTCGACCTTGCCGTCCTTCATCGGCGTCACCAGCGCGGTCATCGCACCTTCGAGAACGGGACGGGTCGTCATGGCATCACCTCGGAGCTTGGATCGCATGGCCTCGGCCGGCAGCATGCGCGGCGGCTGTGACACCGCTGGCGTCTACATAGATCAGACCGCGCGCCCGGGGGGCGGGATTTCGTCGGGCGCCGCGCCGAGGCCGCGTCAGCGCGGCGCGACCGGCGGCGTCGCGAACCGGGCGCGGGCCCGGGCGATGTCGTCGTGGATCTGGACCAGCAGCGCGTCGACCGTGTCGAAGCGGGCCTCGGCGCGCAGCCAGGCCACGAACCCGATCCGCACCCGCGCCCCGTAGAGGTCGCCGTCGAAGTCGAGGACGTGGACCTCGAGCACCAGCCCGCCGTCGGCGACGAAGGTCGGGTTGGTGCCGAGGCTGGCGACCGCGGGCAGCGCCCGCCCGTCGCCGTCCTCGCGGGCCAGGGTCACGGCGTAGATCCCCGGCGCGGCCAGGAGCGCGCCGTCGGGCGCGACGTTGGCGGTGGCGACGCCCAGGCCCTTGCCGCGGCCGGCGCCGCGCACGACCACGCCGTCGACGTCGTAGGGCCGACCGAGCACGGCGGCGGCGGCGACCGGATCGCCGGCGCGGAGGTGGGCGCGGACCCGGGGCGACGACGCGATCTCGCCGCCGACCGTCACCGGCGCCACCACGTCGACGGTGAAGCCGTGGCGGGCGCCCGCGGCCTCGAGGGTCGCGACGTTGCCGCCGCGGCCCTGACCGTAGATGAAGTCGGCGCCGACCACGACGTGGCGCGCGCCCAGGGCGCCGGCCAGGATCTCGTCGACGAAGCGGTCGGCGGTGAGCGCCGCCAGCTCGCGGGTGAACGGCTCGACCACGACCGCGTCGGCGCCGGCGCTGGCCAGGAGCTCGATCTTGCGCGCCGTGGTGGTGACCAGCGGCGGGGCGTGGGCCGGCGCCAGCACCCGGGTCGGGTGCGGGTCGAAGGTGAGCACCACCGCCTCGCCCCCGGCCGGCGCGGCCAGGGCGCGGGCGCGCGCGATCAGGGCGGCGTGGCCGCGGTGCACGCCGTCGAAGTTGCCGATGGTGATCGCGGGCGCGCGCAGCGGGCGCGTGAGCGCGCGGTGCCCGGCGAAGACGTCCATGGCGGCGGACCCTACCAAAGCGCGAGCGGGGCCACCATGAGGACGGCCAGCGCGAGCGCGCCGAGCGCCTGGTGGCGCGGGCGGCCGAGGCGCGCGCCGATGGTCGCCAGGGCGGCGCCGAGCGCGAGCGCGAGGCCGACCAGGGCGGGGCCCGGCGGGACGGCCGCCAGCGGCAGCGCCGCGGCGAGCGCGGCGCCGACACCGGCCGCGGTCCAGCGGGCGCGGCGATCGGCGGCGGCGAGGACGACCCCGGCGGCGCCGGCCACCAGCGCGACCGGGCCCAGGCCGTCGACCACGTCGGCGAGCCAGGTCGCGGCGGCGGCGGGGCGCTCCACTGGCAGCCACGCCGGGGCGTGGCCCAGGGCCGCGGCCAGCGTCAGCGCGCCGC
>CAADGB010000114.1 GCA_900696455.1 uncultured delta proteobacterium | reverse complement strand
GTCGCGGTCGAGCAGGCGATGCCGCACGCCGTGCGCCGCCGCGCGCGCCGCGAGCGTCCCCAGCGTCACCGCGGCGTCGGCGACCAGCAGCGAGCCCGTCACCGTCAGCGGCGACCGCCCGGTCCAGCCGTCCGGCGGCTCGCGCAGCAGCCGCGCGCCCCGCGCGCACAGCGCGGTCCAGCGGTCGTCCTCGGCGAGCTGGCGGCACATCCCGGCGTTGCGCCCGCTGGCGTGCAACCCGAGCAGGTCCTCGCGCTCGAGCACCGCGACGTCCACCACGCCGTGCCGGGCGAGCCACCACGCCGTCGCGGCGCCGGCGAAGCCTCCGCCGACGATCACCACGTCGGCGCGCGCGGGCAGCTCGTCCACGCCCCGCTTGTAGCCTCCCGTGCATGAGGGGGCAACCCCGCGCGCCTTTGCGGTACAGTCGACCAAGTGCCTGTGAACCGCGGCATCCTCGCCGCTGCCCTGTGGGGGGCGGCGCTGGCCTCCGGCTGCGTCCGCGACGCCGAGCCCGAGCGCTGCCCGGCCGCCGGCGCCGGCGACGTCGTGATCACCGAGCTGCGCGGCCCGCAGGACGGCGGCGACACCTGGGGCCAGTTCGTCGAGCTCGCCAACGTCACCGGCGTCGAGCTCGACCTCGAGGGCGCCGCGATCGAGCTGGTCAGCGTCGGCGGCGACCAGCGCGACCGGGTCATCATCCGGCGCAGCCTGCCGGTCGCCCCGGGGGGCCACGTCGCCCTCGGCCGCTTCCCCGACGACGCGCGCCCGGCGTGGATCGACTACGGCATGGACCTCGACCTGCCCGGGGACCTGCCCGCCACCGGCGGCGTCACGGTCACCGGCTGCGACGACCTCCTGCTCGACCGCGTCGTCTACGACGCGCTCCCCGACCAGGGCAGCTACTCGCTCGGCCTCGACCCGCCGTCGGCCGACGGCAACGACGACGACGCGGCGTGGTGCGCCGACACCACGCCCGTCGACGAGCCCGGCCAGCTCGGCCTGCCCGGCACCCCCGGCGAGATCAACCACCCATGCGTCGCTCCCTGATCGCCCTCGTCACCGTGCTGCTGGTCGCGCTCGCCACGTGCGGGCCGCCCGACGGCGCGCGCTACACCCGCAAGCGCGCGCAGGACTCGCTCAAGAAGCTCGAGGCGCCCGGCCTCGTGATCGGCGAGTTCCGCCTGACCAAGGTCGTCGACGGCGACACCGTCCGGGTCGACGGCCTCGACAGCTCGCTCCGCCTGATCGGCCTCGACGCCGAGGAGACGTTCAAGAAGCAGGCGGACCGGCTCGCCGCCGACGCCGACTTCGCCAAGTACCTCATCGACCTGCGCGGCGACCACAAGCGCCCGGTCAAGGCCGCGACGCCGCTGGGCGAGGAGGCCAAGGCGTGGGGCAAGGCGTTCTTCGAGGGCGTGACCAAGGTCCGGCTCGAGCGCGACAACCCCAAGGAGATCCGCGACCGCTACGAGCGCTACCTCGCCTACGTCATGGCCGAGAAGGACGGGCGCTGGATCAACTACAACGTCGAGGCGGTGCGCGCCGGGATGAGCCCGTACTTCTCGAAGTACGGCTACTCGCGCCGGTTCCACCAGGAGTTCGTCGACGCCGAGCGCGAGGCGCGCGCCGCGAAGGTCGGGATCTGGGACCCGACCAAGGCGCACTACACCGACTACGACGAGCGCAAGCCGTGGTGGACCGCGCGCGCCGAGTTCATCGCCGAGTTCGAGCGCCAGGCGCGCGATCGCGACGACTACATCAACCTCACCGACTTCGACGCGCTGCGCCGGATCGAGGAGCGCCTCGACAAGGAGATCGTCGTGCTCGGCACCGTCGGCGAGGTCCGCCTCGGCGACCGCGGCCCGAGCAAGGTGATGCTCAGCCGCAAGATGTTCGGCGACTTCCCGATCATCTTCTTCGACAAGGACGTGCTCGCCTCGACCGGCGTCTCGGCGTGGCGCGGCGAGTTCATCATGGTGCGCGGCGTCGTCACGGTCTACGTCAACAAGCACAACGGCCGGCGCCAGCTCCAGCTCGTCGTCAACACGCCGGGCCAGGTCGTGCTGTCCGACATCCCCGGGCTCGTCCGCCCCGGCGACGAGCCCGGCGCCGACGCCGGAGCCAGCACCCCGTGACCCGAGTCAACGACCGCGCCGTCGCCGCGTGCGACCAAGGACGGACCATGTCGTCATCCCCGCTCCGCCCCCTCCGCACCCTGACGCTGGCGACGCTCGGCGCCGGCGCCGCGCTCGCCGGCGCCGCGCCCGGCGACGGGGCGTCGGACGCCGGCCGCGCGCCGGGCGTGCCCGCGTCCTTGCCGCGCCGGGGTCGAGGATCACGCCGCTTCGCCACTCACAGCTCCGGGATCGTGCACAGGTCGAAGCCGCCCATCAGGTAGGCCGGGCCGCGGTACCACGCGGCGCGCGACACGGCGGGCGGCGGCGGCTCGCGGTCGCGGATCGACGCCAGCGGCTTGCACTCGAGGCGCGCGACCACCGCGGCGCCGGGGTGGCGCCGGCACAGCCGCGCGCCCATGGCCTCGATCACGACCCGGCGGCCGCGCCGCGCGGTCTCGAGCCACGCCACGTGGAACTCGCGGCCGAGCGGGGTCGGCGTGCCGTCGACGGTCACCTCGAGGCCGCAGGTCACCATGCGGGTGGGCGAGAACAGGCGCCAGGCGAAGCGCTCGTCGTGGGGGTCGAGCCGCACCAGGTAGTAGTGGAGCGGCAGGAGGAGCTGGAGCGCGACGAAGGCGACGATGAAGCCGTTGGGCCAGCGCCAGGTCCAGCGCGCGGCGGCGCGCGCGCGCTCGCCGGCGACGATCGCGGCCGGGCGCCGTCGGGACGGGCCGGAGGTGGACGGAGCGGGGCGGGTCACAGCGGCAGCGTCGCCTGCGGCGCGGGCGCCGGTCGGCGAGGCGGCGCATGATACGTCAGGTCGTCGTCGATGCGCGCCCCGGGCTCGAGCGCCACCCGCACCACGACCTCGCCCGACTCCAGCGAGGCGAGGGGCACGCCGTCGCGGTAGAGGACGGCGTTGCCGAGCACCGCCGGCACCCGCGGCCCTGGCGACAGGATGCCGACGAGGTTGAGCGGATCGGTGGCGGCGACCCGGCACAGCTCGGGCAGCGGCGGCGCCCCGCGCAGGGCGCGCAGCTCGTCGAGCGCCTCGGGCAGCGCGAACTGCTCGCCGACGAAGCCGTTGACGAAGCGGCCGCCGCGGAGCTCCCCGCGGGCCTCGAGCCGGCGCAGCGCCACCGCGAGGTCGCGCCACGGCGGCAGCGCCGTCTCGCGGGCGAGCAGGTCGCGGAAGACCACGCCGTAGCGGGCCAGGAGCTGGCGCGCCGAGCGCTCGGCGTCGACGTGCTCGGCCCGCGGCGGCCCCAGGAGCGACCAGCGTCCGGCGGCGGTGGGCAGGCTGCGCACGGCGTGGCCGGGTCGCTCCCGCTCCTTGCCCCGAGCGCGGCGCACGGCCTCGCGCCAGGCGTGGGCGGCGGGCAGCGCGGCGTCGGCCTGGCGCGGCCGGTCGAAGCGGCTGGCGCCCTCGCCGCGGCGGCGCTCGACCAGCACGCGCATGCTGGCGAAGCCGTCGGCGGAGGCGAGGCCGGCGCCGACCAGCTCCCACAGCGCGTCCTCGACGGCGCCGGGCGCCAGCTCGTCGCACAGGTCGGCGAGGAAGGCGGCGCCGCCCGTGCGCAGCCGCTCCGCCACCGCCGTCGCCTCCGCCGACAGCTCGGGCGGCGGCAGGTCGCGCAGCGCGGTCGGGGCGCGCAGCCAGGCGGCGTCGGCGCGGCGGAACAGGGCGAGGGGCGCGGCCCGTGACGGCGCCGGGCGCGCCAGCCGGCCGCCGCCAGCCTCGCCGTCCCCGGCGCGCTCGCCCGCGGCGTCGTCGGCGCCGGCCCCGCCGCTCGCCGGGCGGCGCGGCGACAGGCGGCACCACGCGATCTCGCCGCCCAGGCACATCTGATCGAGCCAGCTCGGATCGTAGCCGTGGAGCCGGGCCGGCAGGACCTCGCGCTCCCACGCTCCGGCCGCGGTCTCGAACCCGCCGAGCTGCTCGACGACCCGGGCCAGGCCGTCGGCGCCGATGAGCTGGCTGCCGCGCGCCACCCGCTGCCAGCGGAGGAGGAAGCGGACCAGGGTCGCGGCGTCGACCGGCTCGATCTCGCGGCGCAGCCGGGCCAGGGTCAGGCGGTGGATGCGGGCGAGGACGCGGCGGTTGCACCACTCGACCCGCGTCGCCAGGTCGTCGGCGGTGGCGGCGCCGTCGGCGGCGCGGACCTCGGGCAGGGTGGTCGTCGGCGCGAAGCGGGGGCCGGTGGCGCCGGTGAACGCGCCGCGCAGGATGTCGCCGGCGGCCTCGAGCGCGAGCAGGGCGTCGATCACCGCCGGTGCCGGCAGGCCGAGGCGCTCGGCGAGGGCGCGGGCGGTGCGCGGCCCCGAGACGTCGAGCTGGGCGGCGACGAGCTTGCGCAGCGCCACCTCGGGCCCGGGGCGCTCGGCCCAGGCCGGCACCTCGAGCGGCGGCGTGGCCACCGCCTCGGCCGGCACCACCGCCCGCATCGCGCCCAGCCGCTCGGTCGCCACCCAGGCCGCGGCCGGCGCGCCGGCACACGTCCACTCGAGCCGGGTCGCGCGCCCGGCCGCCGCCAGCGCCGCCAGCCACGGCCGCCAGGCCTCGGCCGGCGCCGGCACCAGCGCCGGCACCAGCCACTGGGTGAGCAGGAGATCGTGCAGCTCGTCCGGATCGCGGACGACGGGCGCGACCTCGTCCTCGGCGGCGGCGATGGCCTCGGGCGCCAGGGCGCCGGTGGTCTCGGCCAGCTCGGCGGGCAGGCCGCGGCGCAGGTTGACGGCCCGGGTCCGCCGCTCCTCGAGCGGCGCGTCGTCGAGGAAGGCGTAGGGGTTGGCGCTGAGCAGCTCGTGGCACAGCGGCGACGGCTCGACGGTGTCGCGGGCCAGGACCTCGATCTCGCCGCGCTCGAGCGCCGCGCACAGCGCGGTCAGGCCCTCGCCGTCCATGGCCTCGACCAGGCAGTCGCGGATGGTCTCGAACACCAGCGGGTGATCGGGGATGTCGCGGTCGCCGGGGATGTTCTCGAGGCAGGCCTGGGCCTGGGGGAAGACCACGCTCAGGAGGTCGGCGGCGCGCATGCGCACCAGGTGCGGCGCCACCTTCTTGCCGCCGTGGCGGCGGGCCACGGTCAGGGCGCGGGTGACGTTCCACCGCCAGCGCACCTCGAACATCGGCGCGTCGAGCA
Organism: uncultured delta proteobacterium; assembly: GCA_900696455.1. Lineage (GTDB taxonomy): Bacteria > Myxococcota_A > Polyangia > Haliangiales > Haliangiaceae > UBA2376. The sequence continues at coordinate 2,853 of CAADGB010000114.1, read as the reverse complement.
GGGCCTGGGTCAGGACCGGCACCGCCTGGGCCGAGGGCAGGAAGCCGAAGACGCTGTCGAGGGGGAAGCTGTGGGGCTGGCCGAGCGAGATCACGATGCCGTCGTCGGTCGCCGCCGCCTGCAGCGCGAAGTCGAACGAACGGCAGAAGCGCTTGCGCAGGGCCAGGCCCCAGGCCCGGTTGACGCGGCCGCCGAGCGGGGCGTGGAGGACGAGCTGCATGCCGCCGCCCTCGTCGAAGAAGCGCTCGGCCACCAGCAGGTCGCGCCGGGGCAGGGCGCCGAGCGCGGCGCGGCCGGCGGCGAGGTAGGCCACGAGCTGGGCGGCGGCGCCCCGGCTCATCGAGGTCTCGGCCACCAGCCAGGCCGCGAGCTCGCCCGCCGCCACGCCGTCGGCCAGCCGCCGATCGACCTCGCGGCGCAGGTCGGAGACCTCGTCGGACAGCTCGCGGGTGCGGGCCGGCGCCTCGCCGAACCAGAAGGGGATGGTGGGCGGCTGGCCGCGGGCGTCCGCGACGAAGACCCGCCCGGTCTCGATGCGGTGGATCTTCCACGCCGTGTTGCCGAGCAGGAAGACGTCGCCGGCCATGGAGTCGATGGCGAAGTCCTCGTCGACCTCGCCGACCCGGGTGCCCGACGGGTGCTCGACCACGGCGTAGTTGGCGTTGTCGGGGATCGCGCCGCCCGAGGTGATCGCGAGCAGGCGGGCGCCGCGCCGCGCCCGGAGCCGGCCGCCGACGCGATCGCGGTGGAGGAGCTGGCCGATCCGCCGCCGCTCGGACACGCCCTCCGACAGCATCGCCACCAGCTCGTCGAAGCGGGCCCGGGTCAGGGCGGCGTAGGGGCGGGCGGCGGTGACCAGCGCGAACAGCTCGTCCTCGCCGACGCCGGGCTCGCCCTCGGCGGCGACCACCGCCACCATCTGCTGGGCGAGGATGTCGAGCGGGGCGTCGCGGAGCTGGAGCTCGTCGAGGTTGCCGCGCCGCACCCCGCGCACCAGCGCCGCGCACTCGACGAGCTGGTCGCGGGTGAGCGCGAACAGGCGCCCCTTGGGGGTGGCGCCCAGGTGGTGGCCGCTGCGGCCGACCCGCTGCAGGAAGGTGGCCAGCGACCGCGGCGAGCCGAGCTGGACGACCAGGTCGACCGCGCCGACGTCGATGCCGAGCTCGAGCGAGGCGGTGGCCACCGCGCAGCGCACGGCGCCGGACTTGAGGCGCTCCTCGGCGCGCAGCCGCAGCTCGCGCGACATCGAGCCGTGGTGGGCGACCACCTGATCCTCGCCCAGCCGCTCCTCGAGCTGGTGGGCGACCCGCTCGACCATGCGCCGGGTGTTGACGAAGACCAGCGTGGTGCGGTGCTGGCCGACCAGCTCGGCGATGCGGTCGTGGACCCGGCCGAGCTGCTCGAGCGACGCCACCGCCCCCAGCTCGTCGTCGGTGATCTCGATGGCGAGGTCGACGTCGCGGCGGTGGCCGCCGTCGACGATGACCGGCGGCGGGCGGCGGGCGCCGACCAGGAGCTCGGCCACGCGCTCGATCGGGCGCTGGGTCGCCGACAGGCCGACCCGCACCGGCGGGCGGCCGGCGCCGGCCGCCACCAGGCGGTCGAGGCGCTCGAGCGACAGCGCGAGGTGGGCGCCGCGCTTGTCGCCGGCCAGGGCGTGGATCTCGTCGACGATGACGGGGCCGACCTGGCCCAGCGCGGCCCGGCCCCGGCCCGAGGTGAGGAGGATGTAGAGGGACTCGGGGGTCGTGACCAGGACGTGGGGCGGCCGCTTCATCATCCGGGCGCGCTCGCCGGCCGGGGTGTCGCCGGTGCGGACCGCGATCCGGATGTCCGGAAGTCGGACTCCCTGGCGGGCGGCGCGCTCGCCGAGCTCGCGCAGCGGCAGCTCGAGGTTGCGGCTGACGTCGTTGGACAGGGCCTTGAGCGGCGAGACGTAGAGGACGGCGGTGGCGTCGGGGAGCGGCGCGCGCAGGCCGGCGCGGACCAGAGCGTCGAGGCAGGCCAGGAACGCGGCCAGGGTCTTGCCCGAGCCGGTGGGGGCGGCGATCAGCGTGTCCTGGCCGCGGGCGATGGCCGGCCACCCGGCGCGCTGCGGCGCGGTGGGCGCGCCCAGGCGCTCGCGGAACCAGCCGGCGAGCAGCGGGTGGAAGCGCGCGAGGACGTCGGCGTCGCCGTCACCGTCGCCGTCACCAGCGGCGGCGCCGGCGCCAGCGACCGTGGGGTCTGGATACTGCACATCCATCCAGTGCCCGAAGGTACCCGGGGGACGCGGGCCGGATCAATCCCGGTCGCGCCCGCCGGCGCCGGCCGGCCGATCTCCGGCGTAGTGGTAGCGGAGCTGATCGTCGTCGTAGCGGTGGGCGCGCCCGACCGGGCAGCCGTCGCGCACCGCCAGCCACAGCCGCCAGCGGTCGCGCAGCTCGGCCTGATCGCGCGGCGGTCCGGCGGCGAGCGCGCGGTCCAGCGCCGGCTGGCAGCCGCGGGCGCAGTCGCACGGCGGGGCCAGGGGCGGGCGGGGCGGCGGGCCCTCGACGTCGATCACGACGGCGGCGCGCAGGGCGATCCACGGGCCGTACGTGGGGTGGACGCAGACGTGGCTGGGCGCCAGCCAGGCCAGGCCGGCGACGTGGGCCAGCCGCTGCATCGCCACCCGCCGCGGCGGAGGCTCGGGCGCGAAGCGGACCTCGTGGCGCGGCCGCGGCGCCAGCGGCGCCAGGCCGTCCTCGATCGCGGCGCGCACGACGGCGGCGACGTGGCGGTCGACCGGGTGGGGCTCGCCGGCGACGACCGCGGGGCGGACGTGCGGCCACAGCGCGCGGGTGTTGCCGAGGACGATCACCAGCGCCCGGG
>CAADGB010000113.1 GCA_900696455.1 uncultured delta proteobacterium | reverse complement strand
CGGAGAGCGGGGCGACCGGCGCCGAGACCTCGCCGGTCACCGAGGAGCCGGCGCGCGAGCCCCGCAAGGACAAGCAGGGCGATCCCACGGTCGCCAAGCTGCACTACCTGGTCGACGTCGACGTCAAGAGCCTGGGCCTCAAGGACCTCAAGGAGGGCCGCGTCGGCCACACCTGGATCTCGATCGAGTACGACGATCCCCACGCGGTCCCCGACACCGTCCCCGCCAGCCACAAGGCGCTCCTGCAGAACGGCGGCAAGTACGCCGACCCGATGGGCTTCTGGCCCGACATCCAGAACAACGTCTACTACAACCCCCACCCCTTCAAGTCGTGGGTCCAGGGGTGGATGCGTCACCCCGATCGCGCCCACGAGGGCGCCGAGAAGGCGGTCCAGACCTGGGCGATCACCCAGAAGCAGGTCGACGCCGTCCTCGACTACGCCGAGTCCAAGCGGGGCGCGCAGTACTCGGTCTACTTCTTCAACTGCACCACGTTCGGCGCCGAGGCGGTCAAGGCCGCCGGCAAGAGCCCGCCGTCGTCGTCGACCGCGGGCATCTGCTTCCCCAACGCCGCCTACCAGGGGATCATGGACCGGCAGAAGAAGGGCGTCGGCGACACCTGGAGCAAGGACCTGGACACCGACGAGGAGACGTCGGTGCAGGGCCCCGACACCAAGAAGGGCTGAAGCGATGGCGTCCCTGGGCGACTGGATCCTGCGCGTCACCGGCGAGGTCGTGGCGATCGACCGCGAGGACCTCGACATCTCCGGCCGACACCCGAAGTACATGCTGACGTTCCGCATCCGGCCGTCGGCGGTCGAGGCGCCGGCCGCGGCCACCGTGCCCGACGAGATCCCGGTCCGGATCAAGGACCTCGAGCTGGCGCGCAAGACCTCGACGCCGCCGGCGGTGGGCGACCGGGTCGTGGTGACGGCGCGCGCCAGCGGGCCGCGGCCGCAGACGTTCTACCTGGCCACGGTCGCGCCCGCGCCTGCGCCCTGACGCTGGCTGACGGCTGGCTGACGGCCGGCCGCCGGCCGACCGCCGGCCGCCCGCCGCGCCCTGGCCGCTGCCGAGGATCGGCAGCGATCCCGCGAGGCTGGCGCCGGCGCGCCGGCGGGCGAGCGCGGCCCGCTTGACATCGTGTCGATCAGACACTATCAAGTGTGTATGATCAACACTGAGGTCGCCGCCGGCTCCGTCGCCGGCCGCGTGCACCGCCGGCTCGCTCGCCCCAACCAGGACGCCGTGACCTGGGACCGGACGCGGCGCGGCGTGGTGCTCGTGGTCTGCGACGGCTGCGGCGGCGCGCCGCGCAGCGAGGTCGGGGCGGCGCTCGGCGTTCGGCTCTGGAGTCGTGCGCTGAGCGCTCGCCTCGACGCCGGCGCGGCCGTCGACGCGGCGCTGTTCGAGGCCGCGGGCGGCGACGGGCTGGCGCACCTGGCGGCGCTGGTCGCGGCGATGGCGGACGACCCGGCGGCGGTCGTGGCCGATCACCTCATGTTCACCTCGCTGGCGGCGGTGGTCACGCCCGAGGCGGTGGCGGTGCACGCGATCGGCGACGGCGTGATCGCGATCGGCGACGTCCGCCACGAGGTCGGCCCGTTCCCCGACAACGCGCCGCCGTACCTGGCCCGGGCGCTCCTCGGCGAGCGCCCCGCCGGGGTCACCTGGACCGCCGATCCGCGGGAGGTCGACCTCGTCGCCATCGCCAGCGACGGCGCCGGGGCGCTCCCCGAGCTGCGGGCGCTGGCCGCCGACGTGGTCTTCCGCAACCCGGCCGCGCTCACCCGCCGGCTGTCGCTCCTGGCCGAGGACGCGGTCGAGATCGACTGGGACGAGCGGCGCGTCGTGCGCCGGCCGGCGCTGCTCGACGACGACACCACGATCGCGATCGCGCGCTGGAGCCGGCCGTGAGGGTCTGGGTCGAGGGCCGCGCCGGCGCCGCCGGCCGCCTGGTCGACCTCGACGGCCTGCCGCTGCTCGGGCACGGCGGCGAGGCCGTGGTCCACGACCTCGGCGACCAGGCGCTCAAGCTCTACAAGGCGCCGAACCACCCCGACGTCGCCGGCGACCGCGCCCGCGAGGACGCGGCGGCGGCGCGCCTGGCGGCGGCCGAGGCTCGCCTCGGCAGCTTCCCGGCCGGCCTGCCGGCGCGGATCGCGGCGCCGCGCGCGCTGGTCCGCGACGCCCGCAAGCGGGCGGTGGTCGGCTACGTCATGGACCGCGTCGGCGGCCTGCCGCTGTACGAGCTGGGGGAGCCGCGCCGGCGCCGCGCTGGCGGCGTCGAGCTCGCGCCCCTGGTCGCCGCGCTGCGCGAGCTGCACGGCACGGTCAGCGCGCTGCACGCCGCCGGCGTGATCATCGGCGACTTCAACGACGGCAACGTGCTGGTCGACGGCGTCCTCGCCGGCGGCGGCGCCAGCGCCGGCGGCGGCGCCGGCCGCGCCGCGGCCTGGCTGATCGACGCCGACAGCTTCGCCTGGGGGACGTGGCCGTGCCCGATGTTCACCGAGCGCTTCGTCGATCCGCGGCTGTGCGATCGGGCGGCGCCGACGCCGGTCCTGGTCCAGCCCCACGATCGCGACTCGGACTGGTTCGCCTACACCGCGATGCTGTTCCGGACCCTGTGCTGGGTCGGGCCCTACGGCGGCGTCCACCAGCCCGCCGATCCCGCGGCGCGGGTGGCGCCGGCGGCGCGCGCCCTGCGCGGCCCCAGCGTGCTCGGCGCCGACGTCGTCTACCCGCGGGCGGCCGCCCCGCTCGCGATCCTGTCCGACGAGCTGCTCGACCACTTCGCGGCGGTGTTCGATCGCGGCCGGCGCGGGCCGTTCCCGCCCGCGCTCCTCGACCGCCTGCGGCTTCGCCGCTGCGGCGGCTGCGGGCTCGATCACCTGCGCGCGCGCTGCCCGGGCTGCGCCCGACCGGTGGCGGTGCCGGCGACCTGGGGCGAGCTCACGGTCGTGGCCGTCGATCCGGCGAGCGTGCGCTGGGGCGCGACCCGGCTCGCCGCCGGCGACGACGGCGCCGCGCCGATGTGGCTCGCTGGCGACCTGCTGTGGCAGCGCGGCCGGCTCGGCCCCGAGCCGGTGGGGCCGGTCGTGCCGGGCGCGACCTGGGCCTGGCTCGGCGAGCGCACCGGCGCCGGGCTGTGGCGCGCCGGCGGCTACGCGGTCGGCTTCACCTTCGTCGCCGGCCGCCGTGGCCTCGACGATCGCGCCCGTCTGCCCGCGATCCGCGGCCGGCTGCTGGCGGGGGGCTGCGTGCCCGCCGACGACCGGGCCTGGCTGTGGTGGCGCGAGCTCGACGGCGGCCGCGAGCGCACGCGGGTCGTCGTGATCGGCGGTGGCCGCGTGCTGGCGCAGGCCGACGCCGACGACGGCGCCGGCGGTGACGGCGACGAGCCGCCGTGGATGGCCGGGCTCCCCGGCGCCTGCGCCGCCGGGCCCATGCTGCTGGTGCCCACCGACGGCGGCGTGGTGCGGGTCGAGGTCGACGGCGGCGCGCTGGTCGTCACCCGTCGCTTCCCCGACACCCGGCCCTTCGTCTCCGCCGCCGACGATCTGGCGGCGGTGGCCGGCGGCCTCGCGGTGCGCAAGCACGGCCCGCCGCTCCAGCTCGGCGCCGCCGCGGCGTGCGCCGTCCGCCTCACGTTCACCACCACGCGCGCGACCCGCGCAGGAGGATCGACATGACCCGCACCCCGTCCCTGCTCCCGCTCCCCGCCCACTACGATCCGGCCCAGGCCGCGGCGTGGGCCTACCGCCCCGACGAGGCCGCGCTGGCCGAGGCCGCCGCCGCCTGGCGCGCGCGCCACGGCCTGCGCCCGTCCGCCGCCGACGAGCGGCGCGTCCACCTCCTGCTCATCGACGTGCAGAAGGACTTCTGCTTCCCCGAGGGCTCGCTCTACGTCGCCGGGCGCACCGGCACCGGCGCCGTCGACGACTCGCGCCGCCTGGCCGAGCTGGTCTACCGCAACCTCGGCGTCATCACCGACATCACGACCACGATGGACACCCACTTCGCCTACCAGATCTTCTCGCCGGCGTTCTGGATCGACGACGCCGATCGGCCGCTCACCGCCCACCGCGTGATCACCGCCGAGCAGCTCGCCAGCGGCCAGGTCCGCCCCACCCCGGCGGTGGCGAAGTGGCTGTGCGGCGGCAACTACGCCTGGCTGTGCAAGCAGGTGCGCTTCTACGTCGAGGAGCTCGAGCGCGCCGGCAAGTACCAGCTCTACCTGTGGCCGCCCCACTGCCTCCTCGGCTCCGACGGCCACGCCCTGGCCGGCGTGGTCCACGCCGCCCGCCTGTTCCACGCCTTCGCCCGCGGCGCCCAGTCGTGGGTCGAGGTCAAGGGCGGCAACCCGCTGACCGAGAACTACTCGGTGCTGCGGCCCGAGGTGCTGGCGCGCTGGGACGGCGCGCCCCTGGCCCAGCGCAACACCCAGTTCGTGCGCACCCTGCTCGCCGCCGACGCGGTGGTGATCGCGGGCCAGGCCGCCAGCCACTGCGTCAAGAGCACGATCGACGACCTGCTCGACGAGCTCGTCGCCGTCGACCCGGCGCTGGCGCGCAAGGTCTACCTGGTCACCGACTGCATGAGCGCGGTGACCGTGCCCGACGGCAAGGGCGGCTTCGTCGCCGACTTCACCGACGCCGCCGAGCAGGCGCTGGCCCGGTTCGCCGCCGCCGGCATGCACCTGGTGCGCTCCACCGACCCCATCGCCCGCTGGCCGGGCCTGTGACCTGGCGGCGCCAACTCTCCCGGAGGAACCCATGAGCAAGCACGATGATGACGATCGCCCCGCGGGCACCGCCAAGAAGCTCCTCGACGACGCCCACAAGGCCGGCGCGCTGTCGGCCACCGGCCGCGCCGCCCTCGACGTGGTCGACCTGGGCGCGCAGATCCAGGCCGGCCTCGGGGTCGCCGTCGACGACGTCGCCGCCAGCGAGGTGGTGCTGGTGTCGATGATGCCCGACGACTCGCAGTCGATCGCGATGGCCCGCAACACCCAGGCGGTGCGCGACGGCCACAACCTGGTGCTGGAGGCGCTGCGGCGCTCGCGCCAGGCCGGCGAGGTCTTCGCCCACTGCCGCTACCTCAACGGTCAGGTGCTCTACCCCTACGTCGCCCTCGACGCCGCGGTGGCGATGGACGCGCACAACTACGACCCGCGGCACGGCACGCCGCTCTACGACCAGACGGTGGTGCTCCTGGGCACGGTGATCGCCAAGAGCGCCGAGCTGGCCCAGGCCGGCGTCCCGGTGCGGACCGTGACCCTGCTCATCACCGACGGCGGCGACTACGGCTCGGTGCGCGCCGGCCCGCGGGAGGTGCGGGCCCTGGTGGCGGACATGCTGGCCCAGGAGAACCACGTGATCGCGGCCATGGGCATCCACGACGGCACGACCGACTTCTGCAAGGTCTTCCGCGACATGGGCATCCCCGATCGCTGGATCCTGACCCCGCGCGACAGCCCGACCGAGATCCGCAAGGCCTTCCAGGTCTTCTCGCAGTCGGCGGTGGCGGTCTCGGGCGGCGCCGCGTTCGTCGGCGGCTTCGGCAACTGACGCGCGCGCCAACCCGTGCGGTGCGCTAGGCCCCGCGGGCGAAGGCGGCGCGCAGCGTCGGGTCGGCGAGCTTGAGCAGGGCCACCCGGTCGGCGACCGGGCGCGGCGCCAGCAGCGGCGTCACCAGCGCGCCGAGCGACCGGCGGGCCTTGCGGTTGTCGTGGCAGGCCTGCGCCAGCCGCCGCACCACGCCCTCGGGATCGCCGGCGCCCGGCAGCTCGACGGGGCCGGGCTTGAGCAGCGGCGCCTCGCGCCAGCGCGCGCCGACGTGGAGGAGCGGCGCCTGCTCGGACCAGATCGTCGTCAGCTCCTGCATGGCGAGCGGGCGGGCGGCCAGGCGCGCGCCGAGGGCGGCGAAGCCGAGCCAGGTGAGCCACATCCCGGGCAGGAGCGACGGTAGCCAGGTCCGGCTGGCGTACGGGCGTGGGCCGTACAGCTCGTTGAAGCGCAGCGACGGCGTCAGCGTGAGCGCGGCCCGCCAGGTCGGGCCGCCCGGCGCCGACCACGCCGCGCCGGTGAGCGCGGCGAAGGCCTCGGCGACGCCGTCGCGCGCGGCCGCCGGATCGGCGACCCCGTGCGCGGTCAGCAGGGCGTCGAGGGCGGCGGGGGCGTCGCCGCCGGCGTCGGGGTCGCGGTCCGCGGCGGCGAAGCAGGCGGCGGCGAGGGCGCGCTCGCGCTCGACCAGCACGCGGCCCTCGGCCTCGGCGTCGACCGCCGGCAGCGGCGTGCCGACCACCGCCGGATCGGTCACGCGATCGATCTCGGCCAGGACGTCGGCGTGGGCGTCGCCCGGCCCCGGGGTCAGGGGACAGATGACGCTGTTGAAGTCGACCACCGACCACGAGCCGAGGCGGAAGACGCGGTTGAACGGGAACAGCCGGCAGGCCGCCGGCTTGGCGGCGCGGCCGTGCTCGCGCTCGACCCGGCACAGGCCGCCGTCGTCGAGGAACCAGCAGCGATCCCGCGGGTTGAAGACGGTGAGCGCCGGCCCGCGGCGGCGCGCGAACGCCGCGACCTCGGGGTAGGCCGCGGTCAGCCGCTCGAGCTCGCCGCCGGCGGCGTCGAGGCCGATGCCGAGCCCCTTGCAGCAGGCGCCGCAGCCACGGCAGTCGTAGGCCAGGCCGCGATCCGGCCAGGTGAAGAGGACGCGCGCAGGATCGATCACGCGCGCCGACTGTACCAGGCGGCGCGCGGGCCGCGGCTCGCCCGACCGGCTTCAGTCCGACGGGAACGAGAAGTGGGCCTGCACGAGCTGCCACTGGTCGACGTGTCGCTCGTAGACGAACATCGCGCGGTAGGGCGTGGCCGCGCCCGGCTTCTTGGCCGAGGTCGCGTCGAGGTTGGCGGCCACCCACGCCACCGTGCCCGAGCGCGTGACGCCGGCCTGCAGGCCGTCGCGGACCTTGAACGTCAGGTTCCACTGGCCGAGCGTGGCGGCGACCTTGGCGCCGCCGACGTAGCGCTCGGACGCGCCCGAGCCGTAGAGCACGACGTCGGTGCGCGCCGACACCGTGCGGGCCAGCGCCCGGGGATCGCCGATCGACGCCTCGAACACCGCGACCGCGGCCTCGGCGCCCTTGCCGATGCGACGCGGCAGCGGCCGGGGCCGCTCGCCGGCGGCGATCGCCGCCTTCTGGTCCTTGCCGGTGATGGGCCGGCCGAGGTGCCAGGCCAGCGCCGTCCACGGCGCCTTGCCGTCGAGCACGGCGGTCACCCGGTAGATGCCGTCGGGCCGGGGGACCTTGGGGCAGGTCTCGTCGCCGCACGGCTCGGCCCAGCCGAGGTCGGCGGCGTAGATGACCGCCTGGCCGTCGGCGGCCACCGCCGCGGTCGCCTTGCCCTTGATCACCCAGAAGCCGACCTCGTGCTCGTCGAGCTCGGTGCCGGGCTTCGGATCGACCAGGAAGTCGTTGGCGAGGTGGAAGACGAAGCGGGTGGGCGCCGTGTACTCGATGGTCGTGAGCAGGTCGTAGAGGCGGGCCTCGACCTGCTCGGCCACCGTCGGCGGCCGCTTCTTCTTGTCGGCGTGGGCGCTCGTGGCGGTGGTCGCGACCGTGGCGGCGAGCGCGAGCGCGCCCACGCCCAGGCGGCGGGTGACCTGCTTCGACGTCGGGTTCGGGCTCACGGGGTCTCCTCTCCATCCTCGGTCGGGGGCTCGGACCCGGGCCCGGCGTCGGGGGCCGGCGGGCACGGCAGGGCGCCGATGACATCGACCTCGCCGGCGGCCAGATCGATCACGCCGACGGTGCCCGCCGCCGGCGAGCCGGCGATGACGACGAGCGTGCCGTCGCCGCCGCGCACCAGCATCGACTCGCCCGGGTTGCCGCTGGCGAGCGCGGTGGTGTCGTCGCCGCGGCTGCCCGGCGCGTTCCACAGGCTGACCAGCTCGATCGTCGCCTCGACCTTGCCGGTCGCGACGTCCTGGACCGCGAGCAGCCCGCCGCCCTCCTCGAGGAACGCCCACCGCGTGGCGTCGACCTGGACCGCGACCGTGCCGTGGGTGCCGAAGTCCTTGCCGCCGACGTCGGCCAGCTTCTTGCCCTTGAGCGAGTACAGGGCGCCCTTGCCCGCGGGGCCGGCGCACACGCTGGCGCTCACGAAGATCACGTCGCCGAGGAGCTGGACGGCGCCGCAGCGGTAGTCGCCGCGCGCGTACTTGATGGTGGCGGTCCGCCGGGCGCGCGCGACGTCCCAGACCTCGACCACGCCCTTGCCGGCCTCGGCGTTGCCGAGGAGCATCACCGCCGTCGTGCCGGCGGCGTCGAGGGCGGCCGCGATCGGGGTGGCGGCGTTCTTCGGGACCTTCGGCCGCAGGGTGCGGCAGGGCGAGGCGGCCCCGGCGCCGTCGTCCGCGGGCGCCTCGCCGCCGCCGTCGGGGACGTCGGGACACACCCGGACCTCGGTCGGGGAGGAGACGAGCCGGGCCGCCGGCGCGCTCAGCCCGCGCGGCTGCTGCGGCGGCGGACGGTCGAGGCGCTCGTAGCGCCGGCTCGCGAGCTCGACCGCGAAGCAGGCCTGGGTGGTGGCCTCGGTGAGCGCGTCGGGGCCGGCGCCGTCGTTGACGCAGAACCGCACGCTGCCGGCGTCGGCGGCGGCCGGCCCGATCGTCGCCGGCTCGCTCGCCGGCACGCACACCGGCGGCGGGGGCGGCGGCGGCGGCTCGACCACCACCGGCGGTGGCGGCGGCGGCGGTGGCGGCGTCTTCTTGCCGCACGCCGCGGCCGCGGTCAGCGACGCGAGCGCCAGCGCGGGCACGATCCCCCGGATCGATCTCACGCCGGGAATGTATCACGCGTGACGCCGCAGGCCGCCGCCACGTCGTCGCGGTACGCCCGCCAGGCGCCGAGCTGGGCCTGCATGGCGGCGACGACGGCGGCGCGGTCGCCGGCCGGCGCGTGATCGAGGAGGACGCGCCACGCCGCCGCGCGGTGGCCGCCCTCGACCTGGCGATGGGCGCGGGTGAGCGCCAGCGCCGCGAGGGGGAGCTGGTAGTGGACCACCAGCGGGTGCTGCTCGAGCGGCGGCGCCGGGCGCCGTGGCGCGGTCGGGTCGAGCTCGCCGCGCTCGTAGGCCGTGCCCTCGAGGAAGATCGTCGTGACCGCCGCCGCCACCGCCCAGCCCTGCGCGGAGGTGTGCCGATCGAGGAGGTCGCGCCAGGCGCGGGCCGCGGGCAGGAGCGCGAGCTCGCCGGCGAAGCGGGTCAGGTCCATGCCCAGGCCCCGGGGGTACTCGAGGAAGAGCTCGGGGTGCGGCCGCCCGGCGGCGAGGCCGCCGGTCTCCTCCTCGTACAGGTTCTCGGCCAGCTCGCGCCGCGCCGCTGCCACCGGGCACTGCACGTAGGCGCGGCCGATCAGCACGGGGAAGTCGCGGACGTAGGTGGCGTACTCCTGCTCGAAGTGCACGTGCAGGCGGGCGCGCGCGACCCGTCCGCCGGTGAACGCCGGCCACGCCCAGTGCGTCTTCTGCTCCATCACAGCGAGCAGGGCCTCGCGGAAGTCGTCGCGATCCACGCCCCGATCGTAGCAGCCGCGCGGCCTCCCGTCGCCGGCGCCGAAATGCCGCCGGGGCGCGCGATCGACCACGAGCCGTGATCGTCGCGCACCCCGGGCGGGAACGACGGAGTCAGGGCGCGACCGGTCGCGCGCGCCGGACGCGCGACCGCCGGTCAGGCGGCGCCCGACCTACGAGCTCGATCCGGCGCCGTCGAGCATCTCCTGCGACGCCGCGCCCACCGCCGCGAACTTGCTGGCCAGCTCGCCGGCGCGCGCGCCCAGCGCGCCCACGCGGTCGGCCAGGGCGGCGCGCAGCCGGCGGTGGCCGTCGAGCCACTGCGCCTCGCCGTCGTGCTCGGCGGCGGCGAGCTCGATCCCGCGCTCGTCGAGGGCGGCCAGCTCGTGGCCCAGCCCCAGGGTCAGCTCGCGCACCCGCTGATCGAGCTGCGCGATCTGGAAGTCGAGGTCGGCGGCGGCGCCGGCGGCGGGCGGCGGGTCCTTGCGCTGGCGCTCGAAGCGCAGCTCGGCGATCGCGAAGCGCAGCGAGCCCTCGCGCTCGCGCACCGACTGCACGGCGGTGGCGTGGCGCTCCTCGAGCGCGGCCCGCTCGCGGACGAAGCGGTCGCGGTCGGCGCGCGCGCGCGCGACGTCGACCAGGGCCATCGCCAGGGTGGCGTCGCCGGGGTGGGTGTCGACGACCTCCTCGGCGAGCTCGACCAGCGCCGCCAGCACCTCGTCGCGGACCTCCTCGGTGCGCGCCGCCGCGGTGTCGGCGTAGCCGATCTGGCGCGGCGCGCTCGCGCGCTCCTGCAGCGTGACCTCGTCGTGGACCTCGACCCGGCCGGCGGCGAGGTCGGCGGCGACCCGCTCGCTGGGCACCCCGGGGACCATCCCGGTCAGCGCCCGCCGCCGCCGCGCGAACCCCGGCACCTGCTCGAGCGCCATCGCGAGCTGCTTGCCCGACTGCAGGCGCTCCGCCGGGTCCTTGGCCAGGAGCTGCTGGACGATCACGTCGAGCACGCCGGGGATGCCGGGAAAGGCGCGGCCCAGCGCCGGCGGCGGGGTCTGCATGTGGGCCGCCATGACCAGCGGGCGCGGCCCGGTGAACGGCGGCTGGCCGGTCAGGAGCTCGAAGGCGATGCAGCCGATGGCGTAGAGGTCGCTGCGCGGGTCGTCGGGGCCGCTGCCCAGCCGCTCGGGCGCCATGTACTCGGCGGTCCCGAAGATCTCGCCGTGCAAGGTCAGCTCCTCGCTGGCGCCGCCCGGGCTGGTGACCTTGGCCAGCCCGAAGTCGAGGATCTTGAGCACGTCCTTGCCGCGATCCTCGGTGAGCACCATGTTGTGCGGCTTGAGATCGCGGTGGACGACGCCGTGGGCGTGGGCGTGATCGATCGCGCTCGCGATCTGGTGCAGCAGGTGGAGGCTGCGCACGACGTCGAGGCGGCCGGCCCGGCGCAGGACGAGGTCGAGGGTGTCGCCGGCGGCGTGCTCCATCGTCAGGTACAGACGGCCGTCGGGCAGGCGCCCGAAGTCGTAGATGCCGATGATGTTGGGGTGGCGCAGCCGGTTGATCGCGCGGGCCTCGCGGCGGAACCGCGACGACAGCCGGGCGTCGGCGGCGACCTCGGGCCGCAGCACCTTGATCGCCTCGTGGCGCCCGATGTGGATGTGCTCGACCAGGTAGACCTGCCCGGTCGCGCCCTCGCCGATGAGCTGGACCACGCGGTACGTGCCGTCGAGCAACTCCCCGATCATCGGCGCCGAGGATACAACGCCGCGGCGCGCGTCGCGCCCGGCGCCGGTCCGAACCGCTCCGGAGTCGACGGGAGCGCGGGGATCAGTCGGGCGCGAGCCGGCCGTCCAGCTCGATGCGGATCGCCTCGCCGTCGGGGGCGACCCGGGCCCGGGCGTTCGACAGCTCGAGCGCGGCGGGCGCGCCGGTGGCGGACAGCCGGCGCGCGGCGAACAGCCCGGTGAGGGCGCCGGTGAGGGGGTCGGCGAGCAGCGCGTGGGCGCCGGGGGCGGCGTCGCGCAGGGCGGCGACGACGTCGGCGTAGCAGGGGCGGTGGAGGCCGGGCGCGGGCTCGCAGGCGAGCTCGAGGGCGGTCACGCCGACCTCGGCGGCGAGGCCGGCGCCGAGCCCGAGCGCGAGCGAGGCCCAGGCGTGCCCGGGCGTGATCGTGGGGCCGTCGGCGAGGTCGACGCGCACGGCGAGATCGAGGGCGAGGCGGGCGCCGCCGGCCGGCCGCACGGTCGGCGGCAGCGCCAGGCGCAGCGGCGAGAGCCGGAGGCGGAGGTAGGTGGCGACGGTCGGGTCGCGGTTGAAGCGGTCGTGGGCGGCGGCGCGATCGAGCTGCTCGTCGAGCCAGCCGGTGCGCCACAGCTCGTAGAGGACGCCGTTGAGGGCGTCGAGATCGAGGTCGAGGGTGAGGTCGGCCCCGGCCGGCGCCGCGAACCGCGCCGCGCCGCGCGCCGGCGGCCGCACCGGCGGCCCGCCCGCGGCCACCGCCACCGGCCCGCCCAGCCGCCAGCGCAGCGGCACCGCCGCCCACGCGCCCTCGCGGATCTCGAGCGGCCGATCGGGGCAGAGCTCGACCACGAGCTGGCGCCCGCCCGGCAGCTCGAGCGGCGGCGGCGGGCCGAGCGCGGCGAGCAGCGCGGTGTCGAGCTGCCCCGACACCGCGCGCGTCACCAGGCGATCGCCGCCGACCCGGTCGTTGAGCCAGTCGAGGGCGCGGTGGTCGAAGTCGAGGGCGGCGCGCACGCCGATCACGAAGCCGAGCGACGGGGCGCCGGCGCGGACGTCGACGCGGGGCAGGGCGCCGATCGTGACCGGGATCCGGACACGGTCGAAGACCACGACCGCGGTGGCGCGGAGGTAGCCGGTGGGCGCGGGCGGGGCCAGCGCCGCGCGCGGGAACAGCGCGACGTCGCGCGGGTGGCTGGCCAGCTCGGCCCAGGCGGCGCGCACGTCCTCGACCCGGCGGAAGGCGCCGGCGCCGAGGTAGCGGCTGCCGGTCAGCTCGCGGGTCAGCTCGGCGGCGATCACGCCCGCCACCGTCGCCGGCTCGCCGCGGCCGTCGTCGAGCAGACGCTGGCCGACCACCAGGCGGCCCGCGCACGGCGGCGCCGCCGGATCCTGGAACGGGCCGACGAGCTGCACCGCGCCCACCGCGCGCGTCACGCCGCCGCGGTAGGTCACGGTCCAGCGCCGCCACACCAGGCCGGGCGCGCCGCCGTCGCCGCTCTCGGCGGTCGCCGTCGGGGCGGTCGCGATCGCCGGCGCGTCGGCCACCAGCGGGCCGGGCCAGCGCAGCTCGAGCGGCGGCCGCGCCGTGGCCTCGAGCAGCACCGGCACGACGAAGGCGTGGCCGAGGGCGAGGGCGAGGCCGGCCAGCGTCGCCACGCCGGCGCCGGCCTTCACCGCAGCACCCACATCACCGTCACCAGCTCGAGCGCGACCACCCACAGCGTGCACGACACCACGCTCGCGGTCATGCCGCGGGTGACGGCGTCGGCGTCGGGCTTGGGCGCCGAGCCCTTGGCGACGACGTCGCTGGCGATGCCCCAGGCGTACATCCACACCAGGAAGAACGCGCGCGCGGTGTAGGCGGCGCGCTCGGGGCGCGGATCGACCAGCTCGGCGGTGAGCAGCGGCCACGGGTCGGCCATGCCCAGCGCGCGGCACACCAGCATGCCGCCGCCGATCATGCCCAGCGCGAACACGGCGGCCACCACCAGGTAGGCCAGCGCCACCGTCGTCCACGCCGGCGCCCACAGGTACGCGCGCTGATCGACGCCGAGCGCCTCGAGCGCGACCGTCTGCCGGCCCAGGCCCATCGAGCCCAGCCAGGCGTTGGTGGCGCTGCCCGACGCGGCCACGAACAGGATCGCCGACAGCGCCGGCGCCAGGGCGATGACGTGGGCGCCGCCGATCTGGCGCAGGAGCGCGTCGGGGCGGACCCCGGCGCCGCCGATCTGGCTGACCACGTACAGCACGGTGTAGCCGATCAGCACGCTGACGATGGCGTAGAAGAGGAGCGGACGGAGCAGGGTCTGCGCCGTCACCCGGCGGGCGACGGTCAGGGCGTCGCGCGGTCGCCGCGCCACCTGGCCGGGCAGGTAGCGCAGCGCCCACGCCGCCACCGCGAACGGCCGGGTCACCGGCTCGGCCAGGCGCGCGGCCGCCCGCCACCGCGGCCGGGGGGTGGCGACGCCGCGCGGCGGCGGCGTCTCGCCGTGGGTCTCGAGGTGATCGCACAGCGCGTCCTCGAGGGCGAGCAGCCAGTGGCCGCGCGTCGCCTCGTCGACGCCGTCGGCCTCGAGCGGGCCGGGCCAGGCGTCGGCGAAGAGCTGCTCGAGGCGGCGGTGCTCGAGCGAGAGCAGGAACAGGCGGTCGGCGACGCCGGCGGCGAGCGCGACGTCGTGGGTGACGACGATCGCCGAGAGACCCAGCGCCCGCACCTGCTCGCGGACCAGGCGGGCCAGCGCGCGCACGCGGTGCGGATCGAGGCCCACCGACGGCTCGTCGAGGAACAGCAGGCGGCGGCGGCTGGCCAGCACCCGGGCGACGGCGACCCGCTGGGCCTGGCCGCCCGACAGCGAGCCCACCGGCGTGCCCGGCCGCGCCACGTGCTGGTCGAGGCCGACCCGGGCCAGCCAGGTCGCGGCGTCGGCGGGCGGCGCGGCGTCGCCCGCCTGGCCGGTGCCCGCGCCCGCGGCGCCCGGCTCGCGCCGCGCGTACGACAGCGCCAGCTCGAGGTTGCCGGCGACGTCGAGGTGATCGAACAGGGCGCCGCGCTGGGGCACCAGGCCGAGATCGTCGCGGTCGAGCGCGAGCCGCTCCGAGCGCACGTCCCAGCCGCCGCGGGCCAGCTCGTCGGGCTCGAACAGCACGCGGGCGAACGTCGACTTGCCGGCGCCGCTGCCGCCGAGCAGCACCACCACCTCGCCGGGCGCCACCGCCAGCGACAGGTCGTCGATCAGCACGCGGCCGTCGGGCAGCGCGACGCGCAGGCCGCGCACCTCGAGGCGCGGCGGCTCGGTGCCTGACGTCACCGCGCGACGGTAGCACGGGCCCGCGGTAGGCTCGCGCCACCGTGGAGACCCGCCGCGCGATCGCCCTCGTGCTCGAGCTCGGCGGGCTCGCGCTCGCCGTCGCGCTCGGCGGCGTCGGCGGCCTGATCGCGATCCTGGCGGCGGTCTCGGTCGCGCGGTGGGTGCGCGGCGGGCGCTGGTTCGTGGCGCGCGACGGCGACGGCGCGGCCGGCTGGTCGGCGCTGGGGGGCGCCGCGGTGGGGGCGGGGGCGCTCGCCGCGGCCTGGATGCTGTCGCCGGCGGTGGCCGGCCTCGCCGACGCCAGCGTCGAGTGGACCACCGAGCCGGTGGTGCGCGGCTCGTGGTCCCTGGCCCTGACCGTGGCCGCGGTCACGCTGGCCCTGGGCGTCGCCGGCGAGCTGGTGTTCCGGCGCTGGCTGGTCGATCGGGTCGCCGGCTGGGTCCAGGCGCGGGGCGCGGTCCGCACGGCCGCGCTGGTGGTCGGGGGGCTGGCGGCGTCCGCGATCGAGGCAGCGGTGTCAGCTCGGGGTGGGGAACCTGTCGGGACCTTCGTCGCCGGTGTCGGGATGGGGACGCTCTACGTCGGCGCCGGCGGGCGCCTCGCCCCCTGCCTGTCGGCCCGGCTCGTGTTCGACCTGGGTGCAATTCTCCTCCAGGCGCTGCGCGTGACCCCCTGAGCGGCGGCGAGGCCGGGGCAGGTTGCGGCCGGACACGGCCGGAGACGCGGGAAGGCGCGAGAAGACGCGGGAGGATCTGGCACGGACGCGCCGACGAGCTGGCAACCGGTGGCACGACGACGATCGCGTGCGACTCCGGCCGGCGGACGGTGTCTCCTCTCGGGCACGCGGCCGCGCCTTCACACCTGGTCCGCCGCTTGCTCCTGTCATCGGCCGAGCTCATGTCGATCAGCGCCCGCACCACCCAGCCCATGGCCGTCCCATGGGTCGCCTCGCGCCGTGGCCAGCCGGACCGGCTCGAGGTGTCCCTCGACCGGCGGGTCAGCCTCGTCTACGACCGGCACGAGGATCCGGTGGTGGAGCCGCACGCCCGCGTGCTCGCGCTCGAGCTGGTGGCGGTGCTCACCGTGGAGGATGTGCACGGCCTGCCCCTGGAGCAGCACCGCGTCCGCGCCCACGCCAGCGACGTGGGCGCGTTCGCCGCCGCGGTGATCGAGCAGGTCCAGCTCGCGTGCGCGATCTGCCGCGGCCTCGCGGTCGCGGTGACCCGCGACGACGCGCCGGTGTGGGCGCCGCTGCGGGAGGGCCTCGCCGCGCTGAGGGTCGAGGGCCGGCCGCTCGCGGTCGAGCTCGTCGACGAGCGACGCCTGCTCACGGCCGAGGATCTCGAGCTCACGCGCCGCCCTCGCCGCCGCCCGCCGGTGGCCGCCGCCGGCACCGCGCCGCCGCCGTTTCGCTGATCAGGGCGCGGTCGCCTCGTCGGCGCAGGCGTGGAAGCTGAGCGCGCAGCTCCCCTGGTTGGGCTGGTAGTACGGGCGCGGCTCGGGCTCCTCGTCCTGCTCGCCGCAGGTGGGGTGGCGCTGGTACCAGGCGATGCAGTCGTCGCGGCTCGAGCACGCCACCGCGTCGAGGTCGGCGCAGGCGCCGGCCACCGGGCCCGCCCGGTCGACGCCGACGCAGACGAACGTGGTGGCGCGACAGACCTCGCTCTCGTCGAGGAGGCAGGCGTCGTAGGCGCCGCGGCAGCCCGGCTCGGCCAGGCACGCCGCGGGATCGCGCCGCGCGGTGCACGCGCCGCACGCCGCCCAGGTCGGCGGCGCGGGCTCGTCGGGGCAGACCGCCGACGGCACGTGCCACTCCTCGCAGCCCAGGGTGCGCGGGTTGCGCAGGGCGACCGCCGGCTCGGGGCAGCCGCCGTCGTCGCCGGCGCCGCACCCGCCGAGCGCGGCGAGCGCGGCGGCCATCGCCAGCGCGGCGAGCGCGACCGCGGCGGCGGCGGCATGCGGCTCGAGCGCGAGAGGTCGACGCGATCGCACGCGCCGAGCGTAGCAGCGGGCCAGCCGAGCGCGTGCGGAGGAATCAGCCGCAGTCGGTGCCGGGGCAGGTCGTCCGCAGCTCGGGGGCGCAGAGCTGGAACTGCAGCATGCACTCGTCGCTGTCGTCGATCTGGCCGTCGCCGTCGTCGTCGAGGCCGTTCTGGCAGGCGGCGCCCGGCGAGTAGGTGGCGAGGCAGTCGTCGTGGCGGGAGCAGGTCTGGGCGTCGAGCCCGCCGCACTCGCCCTGGACGGGGCCGGTCTGGTCGACGGGGAAGCAGCCGAGGAACGGCGTGAACAGCGGGCACGGCCCGTCGGTGTAGAGGCAGGCGTGATCGTAGGCGGTGCGGCAGGCGGGGGTCTCGATGCAGGTGTCCTCGTCGAGGCCGATGCACGCCGAGCTGCACGAGCCCCAGCTCGGCAGGGCGATGGGATCGGCGGCCTGATCGGCCTCGGCGCCGCACGCCCCGCACGGTCCGCAGCCGCCGCCGAAGCTCGTGCACTCGAGGGTCCAGGGATCGAGCAGCTCCTCGAGCAAGGCCGGCTCGGCCCCGCCGCCGCCCGCGGGACAGTAGATGTCGTCGTCGCCGCCCCAGTGGAGGGTGCAGGCGGCGGTGACGGCGACGAGGGCGACGGCGGAGGCGAAGGCGAGGCGCATGGCCGCGGAGCGCAGCAAGGGCCGGGCCACGTCCATGTCCGCGACACTGCTGGGAAGCGCCGCCCGGCGGGCCGTGGATTTTCGAGGTCCGGGCGATCCGGCCACCCGAAAAGCAGGATCAGGGGTGGGTGGTATCGATGGTCGGATGCGGGTCCTGCACACCTCCGACTGGCACCTGGGGCACCTGCTCCTCGAGCTGTCGCGGGAGCGCGAGCATCGGGCCTTCCTGGCCTGGCTGCTCGACGTGCTGGAGGCCGAGGCCATCGACGCGCTGCTCGTCACCGGCGACGTGTTCGACGGCGGCACCCCACCGGCGGCGGCGCAGGCCGCCTGGTACCGCTTCCTCGCCGAGGCCCACCGCCGGCGGCCGACGATGACCACCGTCGTCATCGCCGGCAACCACGACTCGCCGGCGCGGCTGGCGGCGCCGGCGCCGCTGCTCGCCGGGGTGCGCGCCCACGTGGTCGCCGCGCTGCCGCGGTCGCCGGGCGGCGGGCTCGACCTCGAGCGGGTGGTGGTGCCGCTGCCGCGCGCCGACGGCAGCGTCGCGGCGTGGGCGGTCGCGGTGCCGTTCCTCCGCCCCGGCGACCTGCCCGCCGACCTCGACGACGCCGAGGCGGTGCGCGCGATCTACGGCGAGGCCCTGGCCCACGCCCGCGCGCGGCGCCAGCCCGGCCAGGCGATCGTGGCGCTGGGCCACCTCCACGCCAGCGGCGGCGAGCCGTCGTGGATGTCCGAGCGCCGGGTGCTGGTGGGCGGGCTCGAGGCGCTCGACGCCCGGAGCCTGGGCGACGACGTCGCCTACGTGGCGCTCGGCCACCTGCACAAGGCGCAGCGCGTGGGCGGCGCCGAGCACGTGCGCTACGCCGGCTCGCCGATCCCGCTGGCGATGGGCGAGGCCGACTACCGTCACCAGGTGGTGGTGGTGGAGCTCGACGGCGAGCGCGCGGGCGCCATCCGCGCCCTGCCGGTGCCGCGGGCGGTCGAGCTCCTGCGCGTGCCGCGGGCGGCGGCGCCCCTGGCCGAGGCGCTGGCGGCGCTGGCGGCGCTGCCCGACGCCCCGCCGGCCGACGCGCCCAAAGCCAGCGACGATCGCGACACCTGGCCGTACCTCGAGGTGCGGGTGCGGCTCGACGAGCCGGCGCCGCACCTGCGGGCGCAGGTCGAGCAGGCGGTGCGCGGCAAGCGCGCGCGGCTGGTCAAGATCAGCCCCGAGCTGACCGGGGACCGCCGCACCCTCGCCGACGGGCCGCTGCCCGAGGCCCTGGCCGAGCTCGATCCGCGCGAGGTGCTGCGCCGGCGCTGGCGGCGCGATCACGCCGGCGAGGTGCCGGCCGCGGTGGTGGCGGCGTTCGAGCAGCTCCTGGCCGAGGTCGAGGTGGGCGCGCCATGAAGATCCTCGCGATCCGCGGCCAGAACCTGGCCAGCCTGGCCGGGCGCTTCGAGGTGTCGCTCGCGGACGATCCGCTGGCGGGGGCCGGGCTGTTCGCGATCGTCGGCGAGACCGGCGCCGGCAAGACCACGCTGCTCGACGCGATGTGCGCGGCGCTGTTCGACAAGACGCCGCGGCTCGAGGGTCACAGCGGCTTCAAGGTCGGCCACGGCGACGACGAGCGGCTGCGGCTGGGCACCAGCGACGTGCGGGCGCTGGTCACCAGCGGCGAGGCCGCGGGCTGGGCCGAGGTCGACTTCGAGGGGCGCGATCGCCGGCGCTACCGGGCGCGCTGGGAGGTCCAGCGCGCGCGCAAGCGGCTCGACGGACGCTGGCAGGACCAGCGCATGAAGCTGGTGCGCCTCGACGACGGCGTGGTGCTGGGCGGCACCCGCACCGAGACCCTGACCGAGATCCGGCGGGCGCTGGGGCTCTCCTACGACGAGTTCTGCCGCTCGGCGCTGCTGGCCCAGTTCCAGTTCGCGCGCTTCCTCAAGGCATCGGCGAGCGAGCGCGCCGAGCTGCTCGAGCGCATGACCGGCACCCGGGTCTACGGCGACGTGTCGCGGGCGGCGTTCCGGCGGGCGGCGGCGCTGGGCGAGGAGCGGCGGCGGCTGGGCGAGGCGGCGGCGGCGATCGCGGTGCTCGACGACGAGGCGCGGGCGGCGGCGGTCGCGGCGCGGACCGAGGTCGCGGCCGAGGTCGAGCGCGCCCGGGCGGTGGTGGCGGCGCTGGCGGCGGCGACGGCGTGGCGCGAGCGGGCGGCGGCGCTGGCGGCCGAGG